>NZ_CAACVB010000024.1 GCF_900659635.1 Actinomadura roseirufa
CAAGATCCTAGGCGGCCAGCGACGCCGCTACTCGATCAAAGAGTTCGAATCACTCCGCGACGGCCTCCACATCCCCGGCCCACTCCTCGGACTACAACCCCACCCCCAACCGACAGAAGATCCATACCAGGGCGAACCAGAGGGATACACACACTCCACACAGGGCGATGTATCCGGCATACCGAGCGGTACTCTGGGTCGGAGTCCCACTCCCGATCAGGGGGACGACGACATGGAGCGACGCTCACTGCTACAACTCACCATGCTGGGCATAAGCGCCGGCGCGCTCGGTTCGACCGGTGAATCCGCCCGGCAACTGCTCGCCCTGGCCCTCAACGACGAACCCCGCGACGTCGACGACTGGCACCTCACGCTGTCCGATCATCTCCACGCGCTCCGCACCCGGTCGCCCGCACAGGTCAGCAAAGACATGATGGTCGACCTGATTGCCATTAAGTACCAATCACGGACCGCCAAGGCCGAGGACAAAACCGAGTTGCAGCGTGTCACGGCCGGGTTGTCCATCTTGCACGCGAACGCGCTCACCCGCCTCGGCGATCACGGCGCCGCGATCCAATGGGAACGGACGGCGCGCATGACCGCCGATGCCTCCGGTGACCTCAATTTGCGGCTAATGGTCCGCTGCGAGGAGGCGGGCTACGGACTCTACGGGCAACGCGACCTGACCACCGTGCTCCAGCTCATCGAGGCAGCGGAACACTTGGCAGGTGACACGCCCTCCTTCTGGCACGCCGACCTCGCGGGCTCCAGAGCGAAGGCGATGTCCCTCCTCGGCAGGCACGACGAGGCCAAGAAGGCGTTGAACACCTTTGTCGGCTACGAAGGGAAGGACGCCCGAGCGGGCATCATCCCCGCTCTGTGGACCATGAGCCAGGCTCACTTCGCTGAGAGCTGGGTGTATGCACACGAGGGGAACGAGTCCGAGGCAGGAAGGGCACGCGAGATCGTCGTTGCCCGGACTCGCGACTACCAGTACACCGCCAACGTCCAGCTTCACGAGGCCCTGTGCACCGTGGTCAATGGCGGGGCCGATCACGGCACGACTCGGGCAACGGAGATCCTCACCGCGCTGCCGCCAACCCAGCAGAGTCAAATGATCATCGAAACCGGGAAGGCCGTCCTGCGAGCCGTCCCGGTCGAGAAGCGGGATCGTCCTGCCGTGCGGGAGTTGCACGCCGCCCTGACCTCCGGCCAGAACCGCACCGCGCTCACCTGACCACGCGGATCCGGTGCGGCAGATCGCACGGTCGCTTGTCGTACGGGTGGAGAAGATCGCGATGGGTCCCGCGCCTTCTACTCCGAAGAGGGCGCAGTGAACTGTTGACGGCCGAGCCGGGTGAAACGAAAGAGTAGCGCCCCAGCGTTATTGCCTAAGGGCATGTGATGGAGGAAGGATACAGGTATGGGCAAGCACGAGAAAAAGAACGCCTGCGAGCCATGTGGCGGAAAAGGATGGGCCATGGTAAACCTGGACGGCAAAGAGGAGAAGATCACCTGCAAGGCATGCAACGGGACTGGGGAAAAGTGATCGAATTCTCCGGGCTTCCGCACGTTGATCGAAGCGTTTTCATCCCGGAAACGGTATGGGTCGTACGTGACGGCGGCTTCGTAGCGCTCTCGCGCCGCGATGAGCCGGAGGCGTGGGACAGGCTGGTGATGTCCGATGAACCGATCACTACGCAACTCAAGGACGGGGCATTGCCCACGTCGTCATCGTCGGGCCCGTCGGTGATGGCCGAGATGATCAATGCTCTGTGCCTCAACGCCGGTATGCGTGTGCTGGAGATCGGCACCGGGACGGGCTACAACGCCGCGTGCCTCGCTGCGCTGGGGGCCGAGGTGGTGTCGGTCGAGATCGACCCGGCGGCGGCGGACCAGGCCCGTCATGCCCTGTCGGCCGCAGGTCATCCGGACGTGCTTGTGATCACGGGCGATGGGGAGATCGGTGCTCCGTCACATGGCCCGTTCGATCGGGTGGTCGCGACTGCGGCGGCTCACACGGTTCCCCATGCCTGGATCGAGCAGACGAAGAAGGATGGGCTGATCGTCGTCCCGTGGGCGGCCACGTTCCATCCGACGGGACCGCTGGCGGTCCTGACGGTCCGAGGTGACGGCACGGCAGAGGGACGATTCACGGTCCCGGCCCGATTCATGCCGCTCTACGGTCAGCGGTTGCCGCAAACGGTACTTCACGAGACCGAGGAGCGATGGGCGGCAGCGGGTAAGCCGGAGCCGTCCCGGTACGGGGTCACGGTGAACCCTGACGGGCAGCACATCTGGCTGGACTCGCCGGACAACCCGATCGCCTGAAAGGCCAAGGCTCCATTTCAGGGACGGAATCGGGGCGGTCGATGGTGGTGGGCCACTTGGATGGGCGACCGGAACGAGTCAGTCATCGCTGTGTCGGCAATCCCGTCTGAGGTGCCGTCGATGCGGGAGCGCCGTCCGATGCGGGCCGGTTCGGCGGGAATTGCGTAGAGGTCGCCGGCCTCGTCCGCCTGATGGCCATGCGGGACTCCAAGAACCCTGGCTGGTCGGCTTCGTCTTCGAAGCGGATCCAGACGCCCAGGTCCGCCACGGTCAGCCCAACATCGGCCACACCTCTACCCGCCACCTTTCGACGGTCACGGTGGCTGGTGGCGGGCCGACACGGAGCCGGAGGTTCGGGAGACAGCTCCGCTTCACCCGAGCCAAGAACGGCGACGGCGTCGCACCGCTGATCAACTGACTGGACGCCGCCGGGCCGGTACCGAGTGTGCGGCCGTCCTGCTGAGGCCGTTTGTGGACTTCGACCCACCAGCCGGGGGCGGATCGTCCCAGGATGGCAGCCATGCGCGATGGCAGGGGCCGGTGGCCGTGGCTGGTCTTTCTCGCGGCGGTGGGCGGGGTCCTGGTTCTGGCGGCGGTGACCTTCGCCCCGTTGACTGGCGAGGACGGGTTACAGACCGCGGCCAACCGCGCCCAGCTCACCGGCGGGTTCGTGCTGGCCGGCGCGGTGCCGCTGATCTCGGCGTGGTGGTGGGCCCGGCGCCGCTCCCGCCAACTGGCGGCACCGGCCCCGCCCGCCGCCGATGCGCTGACCGACGCCAAGAACCTGCTGGCCGAACTGGTCGCCGAACAGTGGCAGGACGAGGCGCGGCTGCGGTCCCTGGACGACCCCGACCCGATCCCGGTCCGCTGGCGCGCACCCGCGTCCGGCGAGTACACGCCCGCGATCATGGACCATCCCCGCCAGATCGACCCCGCCGCAGGTTCGGGCGGCGGGGTGTGGTGGACGGCCTCCAGCGCCGACATCGCCGCCCTTGCCGACCGGTTCCGCCAGACCAGGCGGCGTCGCCTGGTGATCCTGGGTGGCCCGGGGGCGGGTAAGACCACCCTGGCCGTGCAGTTGCTGCTCCACCTGCTGGCCACCCGCCCCCAGCACCACGACGAACCGGTCCCCATCCTGCTCCCGATCGCCGGGTGGGACACCGAACGCCTCCCCCGCCTGCACGACTGGCTCACCGACCGGCTCCTGGCCGACTACCCCGCACTGCGCGCCCCCGGACTCGGCCAGGACGTGGTGCGGGCACTGGCTTCGCGCGGGCATCTGCTGCCCGTCCTGGACGGCCTGGACGAACTCCCCCCACTCGCACAAACCGAGGTGATCGGCGCGCTGAACCGCTCGCTGGGCGGCGGCGACCAGCTCATCCTCACCAGCCGCACCACCGAGTTCACCCGGGCGGTCACCCGCGCCGGAGACGTCATCACCTCCGCAGCCGTGCTGGAGCCCCGCCCGCTCGACCCCGCGGCCGCCGCCGACTACCTGGCCACCTGCCTGCCACCCACCCCCTCACCGCCCTGGCAGCACACCCTGACCACCCTGCGCCACGCACCACCGCCCGCCCGGCGCCCACCCGGCACCGGCCACCCGGCGGCGGCGCTGGCCGAGGTCACCCAGACCCCACTGGGACTGTGGCTGCTGCGCACCATCTACCTCACCCCCGGCACCGACCCCACACCCCTGACCGACCCAGCCCGCTTCCCCACCGCCGACGCCCTGAAAACCCACCTGTTCGACCAGCTCATTCCCACCCTCATCGCCACCCGCCCACCCACCGGCAACCCCGCCGACCCCTTCCGCCCCCGCCACCGCCACGACCCCGCCCAAGTCCGCCGCTGGCTGGGCTACCTCGCCCACCACCTCACGCACCAACCCGCCCCCACCGGGACCGGTACCGGAACCCGCGACCTGGCCTGGTGGCGCCTGGCCGCCACCACCCACACCACCCGACTCGCACTCGCCGTCCTCACCATCGTGGCCGGGCTCACGGGCGGGCTCGTGGCCGGGCTCGTGGCCGGGCTCGCGTTCGGGCTCGCGGGCGGGCTCGCGTTCGGGCTCGCGGGCGGGCTCGCGTTCGGGCTCGCGGGCGGGCTCGCGAGCGGGGTGCTCATCACTTCTACCGCCGGGGACTGGGCAAAGGATCGGCCGGGATATGCCGACCTGCGTATCCGACGACGGCTCACCGAATTCTTGCGCGAACTCGCGGGCGGACTCGCGTTCGGGCTCGCGTTCGGGCTCACGGTCGGGCTCACGGTCGGGCTCACGGTCGGGCTCACGTTCGGGCTCGTGGTCGGGCTCACGGTCGGGCTCACGGTCGGGCTCACGGTCGGGCTCACGGTCGGCCTCGCGAGCGGGCTCACTCAGTGGGCAGAGACACCAGCGCACGCACGTCGTACCCAGACCCCGATGGACAACTGGCACGCCGACCGAACCCTGAACCTCTTCCGCGCCACCAACAGCGGGCTCGCGGTCGGGCTCGCGGTCGGGCTCGGGGTCGGGCTCGGGGGCGGGCTCGCGGTCGGCTTCACGTTCGGGCTCGCGGGCGGGCTCGCGCTCGGTGACCATCGGGCGTGGCTGGCGTATCTGGTGGCCACCTGCCGGCTCGCCTGGGCCCGCCTCTTGCCGCGCCGGCTGATGCCGTTCCTGGACGACTGCCATCGCCTCGGACTCCTGCGCGCGGTCGGCCCCATCTACCAGTTCCGCCACGCCGAACTCCACGACCACCTCGCCGCCACCTACCGACCACCCGCCTGACCGAGCAACGATCGGCGGCGGGACGGCGGCCGCACGCTCCGCCCGATCCGGTGTGGCAACACCTTCACACCGGCGGGACGCCGGCGCCCCCGTCCCGCCGGTCCACCAGACCCGCCGGCACCGGTTCACCGACGTCCGCGTCATCCGGAACCGGCGCCCGACCTCCGCAACTATGGAAGCACTTTGCTCACCAAATACCATTTCTGCTCTTCGTTGCCCTTGCATTCCTGGGTGGTGACGTACTGATACACCTCCATCCGTGTGAAGTAATCAGCGTCAAGACATCTCAGCTTGTCTTTCCCAAGGATGTCGGAGGAGATTTCAAAAAGCCGATGAAGTGAACCCGGTTGCCAGACGGGCTTCTCATGCAGGATCCATACCTGTTTCTTTCCGCTCTCGCAGGCAGCCTGCCATACGCGACGGCCAGGTTCGGTGGGATCCCCATTGATCTCCAAGCAATTTCCATTGAAGTCGTTGACCAGCCGAACCCAGTAGACGGGGTAGTCTTGTTGGTCCCTCTCTCCACCGAGAACCTCCGCACGCCATTTGAGTTCGGCCTTGAAGGTTCCGTCGTTGTTGTACGCGATGCCGCCCGACCAGGCGTAGATGCTGACCGTCCCAAGTGGCCCGAGGTACCGACCGAGCGACGTTGTGCCGTCCGGTTGTAGCGCCGAGACCATCAGCGAGAACTTCGCCGGCAAGGGCGGCAAATTGGGGTCCGCGTGGCGCACGTCGGAAGCTGACGCGTGGCTCGCCAACAGTGGACCGCTCGCCACCGTAAATGCGGCCGAGAGGGCCATGGCAAGGCGGATCGCCTTTCCCTTCATCTCTGACTTCCCTTCCGTGACTGCATGACCCCGAACATTCACACCACCGACCATTAAGGGTCGCCCCGTGGTGCCATTCGCTCGGATTTCCTCGGAAATCGTCTCCGGGTTTCGAAGTGCACGCAAGCCCGTGGTCCGCTGAGCGAACCAGGATTGCGTGCACCACTTCCGCTGCGAGAGGTGCGACGCCGGCTCGTCTGGTCGCCGACGTGCGAGCGGAGACGACCCGGCTTCGGACGCGCCGTTGGGCGGACGGGGGCGTTGTCCTGAGCGGATGTGGCGGCTCGACATCGCCCCGATGGCGGGCCGACCGGCTGCCGGGGGTCGTTTCGACGGGCGTCGAAACAATGCCGTCCTATAGTTCAGGCGTGGAGCAGATCACCAGCCCCGGCGAGGTTCGCGCCGTGCTGAACAGCGCGGACTTCCTTGTCCCTCCGGTGCCCGATGCCGGTCCGCCCCCAGGGATCGCCTGGCTACGGGCCTCGGTGTCGCGGTTCAGCAACGGTCCCGACCATCTGAGGCGGCGCGCCCTCGGCACCGGTGCCCTGGCGAAGGTCGTCCCGGCCACGTTGCACCGTGACGCCTTCGAGCAGACGACCGCCGTCCTCAGCGAGGCGGGCGAGCAGCCGATCGACCTCATCGCGCGGGTGGCGCGGCCCGTCCCCGTCCTGGTGCTGGCGAGGGCGCTGGGCATCGAGACCGACGCGGCGACGGTCGCGGAGGTCGCGCACGCCTACCACCCCCATGTCGAGGCGACCGCCGCCGCCGACCTCGCCGTGAGCGATCTCGTCGCCGCCTGCGGTGGGACGGCCGATGAGACCACGGCGGCGCGCATCTGCCTGCTCGTCCAGGCCTGCGACGCCACCACCGGCCTGGTCGGCAACGCCCTGGCCGCGGAACTCACCGGCTACCCGGACCTCGGCGTGAACGCCCTGCTCGACCGGACACTCCGCGCCGAGCCGCCGATCCTGAGCACCCGCCGGGTAGCCCGCACCCGGACGCGGGTCGCCGGTACCGAGATCCCCGCCGGAACCGTCGTCCGGCTGGACCTCACACAGGGCGAGAACCCGGATGGGGATGATCTCGCCTTCGGCGCCGGGCCGCGCTCATGCCCCGGACGCGACCACGCCCTCGCGATCGCCACCGGCATCCTTGAGGCCACGCGCGGCTGCCACCTCGCCGACCCCGACCGCCCCATCGCCTACGAGCAGGCCGCCAACCTGCGCGTTCCGGCCGCACTCATCGTGAAGACCCGATGAGCCGCTTTCATCGACCCGCATCAAACTGGTAACCCGCACGCCCCTCGCCCCGTGGTGGCCATGCAAGGTTCCAAGGGCCCTGACGGCTCCGTCCTGGTTTTCAGCCATGCGGCGTTCGCCGGAAAGATCCGCGGCTCACACAACCTGGGGCCCGCGTACCCAACGCCCCCGCCGCTCACCCCGCCGGCGGGGGCGTTGCCATGTCCGGTGCGCGGGCCGTCCCGATGGCGCGCCGCCTGACTTGCAAGGGATGCGCGGCACGGTCACCGAGGCCGGGCCCTTTCTGATGTCAGGCCGATGCTGCCGGGTGGTCCTGTTCCCGCAGTTCGGGCCGGTCGCCGGGTTGCCGCAGGGCCTCGTCGAGCATGGTGTCGAGGGCCTGCTGGGACGACTGGAGGTGCGTGATCGCCTCGGTGATGCGGCGGCGCTCTTGGCGCAGGTTGGCGACCATTTCGGGGCAGGGGGACGGTACGACCCGTTCGCCCTCGTCATGGACGCAGTGCAGCAGGCGGGCGATGACCGTGGTGGGCAGGCCGGCGGCCAGCAGGGCGCGGATGTGGCGCACCGCCGCGACGTCCGAATCGGCGTACTCGCGGTAGCCGTTGGGGAGGCGTAGCGGCTGGAGCAGCCCCTGTTCTTCGTAGTAGCGCAGCAACCGCCGGCTGACCCCCGTGGTGTGGGCCAGGGCCCCGATCCGCATCTGATTCCCTCGCTCCGAGTTTGACCTTCACACCGATGTGACACCTTAACGTCCCGGCTGTCCGTCATCTTCCAGTGAAGGAGCAGCACATGCCGGGAGCAGTCGTCATCGGAGCCGGTCCGGGAATCGGCCGGTCGGTCGCCCTCCGGTTCGCCCGGGAGGGCCTGCCGATCACGCTCATCGCACGGACCACCGAAACGCTCGCCGAGGTGGCCGGGGCCGTTTCGTCCCTCGATGTGCCCGTCCGCTCACTGGCCGCCGACAGCACCGACGAGACGGCGCTGCGCGCCGCCCTCGACACCGCGACCACCGAGTTCGGTCTCCCCGACGTCGTGGTCCACAACGCGGCGATCATCCAGCTGGACGCGCCCGGAGAGCTGCCGGCGAGCGCCCAGCTGGACGCCTGGGCGGTCAACGTGGTCGGCGCGCTCACCGCCGCCGCCCACGTCGCCCCCGCGATGGCGCGGCGCGGGAGCGGTTCGTTCATCATCACCGGCGGAATGCCCGAGCCGAAGCCGCAGTACGTCAGCCTCTCGCTCGGCAAGGCCGGAGTGCGGACCCTGGTGACTCTGCTCGACCACCAGTACGGGGCCTCCGGAGTTCACGCGGCCAGCGTCACCGTCGCCGGTCCCGTCGCCCCGGGCACGGCCTTCGACCCCGACGACATCGCCGAACACTACTGGCGGCTGCACACCCAGCCGCGAGACCGATGGCAGCGGGAAGTCCTCCACGACGGCCTCGCCGGGGAGGCCGTCACAGTAGGCGCCACATCGGACGCTCACGGCGATCAACCTTGACCGCCGGCACGGGAACCGGGCGCCTGACCGCCACCTGACCATTCCGGGAAGGCAACCGAATGAATCTCCACGGCTACTTTTAGTCACCATCTCTGAGGGAATGATCAAGATGGCCTGTCGCCGTTCGGGGAGGTAAGGCCGTGTCGCTTGGTCACCGCCCATCAATGGGGGTTCGTCTGCTTCGCCGGTTCGGTGCGGTCGCCGTGGTCCCAGTGCTGACCATCGCGCCGGCCTCGGTGCTCCCCGCCGGTGAATCGCTCGGCCACGCCGCCTCGTCCACGCCGGGCGCCGCGACGAAGGGGCAGGGACGGACCTTCGCCACCTACCAGGTCGTCATCGGTGATCCGGTGACCGCGAATCCGGGCAGGGGCCAAGGGGCGTACGCCTATTGTCCGGCGGGGACCGTCGTGCTGGGCGGCGGCGAGTCGAACACCCTGCTCCTGCCGACCGGGGCCGAGCTCGTCGCGTCCAATCCGGACGACGTGTTCAACGGATGGCACACCGCCTTCTACAACGCCTCGCAGGCAGTTCCGGTCACTCTTCGCACGCGCGTGGTCTGCGGTAGCGGAATCCCCGGATACCAGCTCACCTACCTCCAGGACCAGATCATTCCGCGAGGTCAGACCCGCCGGGAGTTCTCGCCCAGTTGTCCAGAGGGTTCGCTGACGCTGGGAGGTGGCAGTGACGGTCCCCAGGGACTCAGGCTGCTCGACTCCTACCCGGGTGGCACCAACCAATGGGAGACCACGGTCCTCAACATCTCCCTGACCTCAGAGGTGTCCACAACGCTGTACAACATCTGCGGGCGCGGCATCACCAGGTCACTTCAGTTGAGTGACACGGTCAGGGTCGCCAAGGGCGGTCGCGCGAACGCCACCGCGACCTGCCCGGCGGGATCGAAGGTGCTGAGCGGTGGCGGCGACTCCTCCCCGCGCGGCAGCAACCTGATCACCGATACCTACCCGAGCTCGGACGGGAAGACCTGGACCGTCTACGTCAAGAACATCGTCGACGAGGTCTCTTGGATGCGCGTCAGGGTGCTCTGCGGCACCTGACTCCGGCGGCACCTGACTCCGGCGGCGCGTGGAGCTGATCAGCGGCGCGGGCCCGCGCGCGGGCGCCGCACCGTCTGGCCGCGCGGCCTGCCCAGACGGGTGTGAGCCCACCTACGCCGAGAACGCGGTGGCTTGACCCTAAACGGAACCGACCAGTACCGTATCGCGGGTACAGATGGAACCGATCGGTACCGTTTTGGAGGTCATGGTGGCCGGTGAAGGTTGGACGCGGCGGGCGCGCTGGAGCGTGCTCGCCCTCGGATTCGGCGTCTTCGCGGTCGGGACGGACGAGTTCGTCCTGGCCGGAATGCTGCCCCTGCTCGGCGACACCTTCGACATCTCGATCGCCGCGGCCGGGCAGGTGGTCACCGCGTTCGCGCTGGTCTCCGCGGTGCTGGCACCGGTCCTCGGCACACTCACCGCCCGCTGGCCGCGCCGGCGGATCCTGCTGCTCGCGCTCGGCGTCTACCTGGTGGGCAACGCCGCCACCGCGGTCGCGCCGACGTTCCCGGCGCTGCTGGGCGCCCAGATGGTCGCGGCGGCGGGGGCCGGGATGTTCGTGCCGGCGGCGACGGTGACCGCGGCGTCCCTCGTTCCCGCCGAGCGCCGGGGCCGGGCGATCGCCGTGGTCATGACCGGCTTCACCGCGGCCACCGCCCTCGGCGCCCCCATCGGGACCGTCCTGGGAGGGACGCTGGGGTGGCGCGCGACGGTGTGGTTCCTGGTCGGCCTCGCGGTGCTCGGCATCGGGTCCGTCCTGGCCCTGATCCCCCAGCAGATCACGGCTCCCGCGCCCGCCGGCCTGGGCGAGCGGCTGCGCCCCCTGCGCGACCCGCGCGCGCTCGCGCTGATGGGCACCACCCTGGCCGGGTTCACGGCCGTCTACATCCCCTACACCTACATCTCCGCCGTCTTCGAACCCGCGACCGGCGGAGACCCCGACCGTCTGGCCCTGCTGCTGTTCATCTTCGGCCTGGTCGGCACGGTGGCCAACTTCGCGGGCGGGGCGCTGGCCGACCGGATCGGCGGGCGCACCGTCGCCTCCGGCGCGATCGTCCTGCTCGTCGTGACGCTGCTCGTGATGCCCCTGGCCACCGGCTCCTTCGCCGCCGCGACGGTGATGCTGATCGCCTACGCAATCCCGGCCTGGGCGCTGACCACCCCGCAGCAGCACCGGCTGATCGCGCTGGACCCGGCCTCGGCGTCGGTCTACGTGTCGCTCAACGCCGCCATCCTCTACCTGGCCATCTCCCTGTCGGGCATGGCCGGCGCCGCCGGCATCGCCTGGCTGGGCGCCGACCGGCTCGCCCCGGCCGCCGCCGTGATCGCCCTGCTCGCCCTGGGACTGTCGGAGCTGGCCCACCGGCTCACCCGGCGACAGGCCGCCCCGAAGGTCCCCCCGGCCGTGGCTCCCGCACGGGACACGCCCGTCGCTCACATGATGGACGAGTGACGACCACCGGCCACCACGTCCACGCCCGGCCGACATGGAACGCTCCGCCGGCCGGGCGCTAAGACGGGTCACCGGGGTCGGAGAAGATCCGCAGTTCCGTCACCCCGCTGATGTTGCGGGCGCCGCACACGTCGTCCGGCATGACCAGCTGCGGCCCCTCTCCGTCCAGCGCCGCCTCGTCCCGCCGGACGCCCAGCAGCACCGGCCGGTTCCCGAACTCGGGATCGATCTCCGCCCAGGACAGGACCACCCGGTGGCCGTCGCCCGCCCGGAGCGAGATGAGGAACCGCAGGCGGTCCCTGCGCTCCCCCGGGACGAACAGCGGAGCCGCCGGCGCCAGCACGTCCAGCAGCAGCGGGCCGGTGAACCGGTGCCTGCGCACACCGCTCCTGCGGCAGCGGAAGGTGACCTCGCGCTCGTGCTGCGGCAGGGCGCGCAGGTCGGCCATGCGCACGTCGCGCGGCGCCAGCACCTCACCGGCCACGCGGACGACGACGCCCATGCCGGCACGGGCCACCGCGGGCCGATCCACCACCTCGACGCTCCCTCTCACGAGATGCCGACGCTTTCCCCGACCACGGTAGATTGTCCTCCCTCAAAAGCAAGACCCAATGCGATTCACCCCTCGCAAAAGCGAGGGCGCGGCCGAGATGTCATTGGTATCTGCGACTCACCACATTCGGTCGGGTGTTGGTAGGCGTGGCCTGGTGACGAGACGCCTTCTCAGTAGAGTCGTGGAATGAAGATCACGAAGCTGGTGCTCGTGTCGGTGCCGCTGGGCGGGGCGTTCGGCGCGGCCACTTCGTGGATCAATGACTTCTCCTCGCCGTACAGGTCGTCCGGTGGACGCGTCGAGGCGGTTTCCGGGGGCGTCCGCAGCGTCGCGGAGGTCGTGAGCCTGTTAGTGGACGTGGGATGGGCGTGGGCAGGGCTGGCCGTCGCCGTGGGCTGGCTGGCCCGCACTCCCGTCCGGGGCTCCATCGCCGGGGTCATGGCACTGACGGCGGCGACGGCCGCCTACTACCGCGTGGACTCCTATCTGCTTGAGGAGCCGTTCGCCTGGCACCAAGGGCTCATGGTGTTCTGGTGGACGGTCGGCCTGGTCACGGGCCTGGTCCTCGGCGCGGTCGGCGCGGCCGCCCGCCGGACGGGGACGATCGGTCTGCTGACCGGTCTGACGGTACCGGTGGGGGCGCTGCTCCAGATGGCGGTCATGCCACCCGGCTTCGGGCCCACCGAGAACCCGGAGGCCGTCTGGGCCCTGGTGATCGTCTGCGTCGGCGCGACGGCGGCCGCGGCCTTCGTCTTCCTGCGCTTCTTCCGCGGGGCGGCCCCCGGCGAGCCCTCCCCCGACCCGCCGCCCGCGGTCCGGACGGTCGAGAGCTCCGCCGGCATGGCCGTCGAGTAGATCTCCCCGGCGCGGGCGACTGGCCGGTTTCGGCAAGCGGCGAGGACGGGTCGTGGACGACCCGCGCGGCTAGCGTTGGGGCACGCGGTGCGGAGGAGCAGACATGAGCAGACTGCCGTTAGGCCCGTCTCCGGGGATCGGATACGGGCATCTGCTGTCCACCTCTCATGGCGCCTTCGTCACCAAGCACGAGTGGCTCGTCCAGCCCGTTCCCGTCGAGCGGCCAGAGCGCGGGTGGGAGCAACACCGCCTGCAATGCCCTGAATGTGGCAGGACGCTGAACGTGCGCGTGTCGTCCGTGGTGAGAACGAGACGCCGGCAGCGGGGGTGGCGGTGGACGTCGGCGTCGTGCCTGGCGCTGGCGGTGCTCTGTGCGTTGCTGATGATCCCCTCTGCCGAGGGACTGCGGATCGGCGCGTCCTTGGGCCTGGTGTTCGGAGCCACGTTCGCCTTCAGCCTGTACATGCGCTTGGGCGTGGAGGACGGGGTGACCATGCGCTGGCCTACGTGGACTCGCCTGCACGGTCACATGCTCCGCTGGCCTCCCGGAACGCCCACGCGCTGGCAACGCTGATCGCGTCCCCGGCCGGGCCGGCGCGGGCGGCCCGACATGGGGCGCGGCGCGCGGCCGGTCTCATGGCGGGCCGCTCCCTTATCTGCCGGCCAGGAGGTCGCCTACGGCCGCGTCGACGAAGGCCACGTCCTCGGGGTTGGCGCCGCCGCTGGACAGGTGGCCCCAGATCCCCGGAATCGTGCGCAGTCTTCCCTTCGGGATGTGCCGGACGGCGTCCTCCTCGTCCTCGGGCGTGAAGTAGAGGTCCCTCTCGGCGGGCATGGCCAGCAGTTCGGCCGTGATGGATCCGAGGGCGCGCGGGAGGTCGCCGTCCATGCCGGGAGTCGTGGAGACGTCGGCGTTCTGCCAGGTCCAGAGCATCGCGAGGAGGTCGTTGGCGTCCTGCCCGGCGAAGTTGGGCTCCCAGAAACCGGTGAGGAATTCCTCCAGGTCGGTGAATCCCAACTGCTGATAAGCGCCCTCCCGGTAGAAGGGCTGGGAGAAGCCCCATCCCGCGTAGACCCGGGAGAAGGCCCGCAGGCCCGCGACGGGCGGGACGTCGTAGCGCCCATCTTGAAACGCGGGGTCCAAGGTGAGGGTGGCCCTGAGGCTCTCAAGGAACACCGTGTTGTGCGCCGAGGTCTTCGGGGCGCCGCAGAAGGGCAGGGCGCGGGCGACCATGTCGGGATGGCCGACGGCCCATTGGTAGGTCTGCAAGGCGCCCATGGAGGTACCGATGACGAGTTCCAGCCGCTCGATGCCGAAATGCTCGGTCACCAGGATGTGCTGGGCGCGGACATTGTCGCGAATGGTGACCTGGGGGAAGTCCGGGCCCGCGTGCGGCGGAGGGGTGTTGGACGGCGACGACGAAACGCCGTTGCCGAACAGGTTGGGCACGATGACGAAGTACTCGCGCGGGTCGAGAGCGCGGTCCGGGCCGATCAGCCACTCGTGGGACGTGTGGTCTCCGGCGAACCAGGTGGGGAGCAGGACAGCGTTGCCCTTGGTCTCGTTCAGCTCTCCGTACGTCTGGTAGGCGAGCCGTGCCACGGGCAGGACCGCACCGCGTTCCAGCTCGAAATTCTGAAGTTCGAGGGTCTGGTGGCCGGGTGTCATTCGTTGCTCCTCAATCATTCTTGCTCGGACTTTCCAAGGGAAAAGGCGGTCGTGAAGAGCAGGTGCTCGGAGCCGGGGCGGGCGATGAGCTGAAGCCCGGTCGGAAGGCCGCCGACCGGTGCGGCGGGCACGCTGAGCGCGGGGAGGCCCAGCAGGTTCCATGAGCTGGTCAGCGACAGCAGCGCGCCCCGGACGGGGGTGGGAACGCCGTCGATCCGGACCGTCCGCTCCCCCAGGCGCGGCGCGGTGACCGGGACGGTGGGCAGCGCGAGGACGTCGCACCGTTCGAACAGGGCACCGGCACGCGCGATGAACCGTTCGCGGTCGGCCATGGCGCGGACGTAGCGCCAGCCGGGGACAGCGGCGGCGTGCCGGAGCCGGTCGAGAACCTCCGGGTCGAACAGGTCGGGGGCATGGGCCAGCCGGTCGGCGTGGACGGCCGCGGCCTCGCTGCTCTGGACGGCGGAGAACGCGGCTCTGACCTCGTCCCATGCGGAGCCGTCGTCCCACGAGGGCGCGCGGACGTCGGCGACCGGGCCGATCCCCGCTTCCAGCGAGCCGCGCACGGCGCGAACGACCCGCGGATCGCAGGCCGCGGACATCAGCGAGGTCAGCCAGCCGACGCGAGGCGCGCCCGCCGAGGAGGAGACACCGTCCGGGACGAGCGCCTGGTAGGCGGTCAGGCAGTCTTCCGCCGTCTGGGCGAAGAGGCCAACGTGGTCGAGCGTCCTCGAAAGGGGAAAGACGCCGTCACCGGGAATCGCCGCGTACGCGGGTTTGAAGCCCGCCACTCCGCACAGCGCCGCCGGGATGCGGACCGATCCACCGGTGTCGGTGCCGATGGCCAGCGGCACCATTCCGGCGGCGACGGCGGTCGCGCTGCCGCCGCTGGAACCTCCCGACATCCGCTCGGGGTCGAGCGGATTGCGGGACGCGCCGTTCGCCGACCGGTCGCCGGTCGGCCCGTAGGCGAACTCGTGGGTGGTCGTCGTCCCGACCACGACCGCGCCCGCCTCGCGCAGGAGCCGCACGCACGCGGCGTCGTCCCGCGCGACATGGCCGCTGAAGTGCCGGGATCCCATGGTCGACGGCAGGCCCGCGACCGGCACGAGGTCCTTCACCGCGACGGGGACGCCGTGCAGCGGCCCCCGGTCGGTGCCCTCCGCCCTCTCGCGGTCCGCCCGCCGGGCCGCCGCCTCGGCTCCGGCGGCGTCCACGGTGACGAAGGCGTTCAGGCCGGGGTCGAGATCCGCGATCGTGTCGAGGGTGCGGCGGACGAGCTCGGTGGCGGTCGTCCGCCCCTCGCGCAGGTCACGGGCGAGGTCAGTGATCGTCGGTGGCCGGGCCCGATCAGCGGCGGCGGTGCGGCCGGACGCGGGCGCGGTGCGGGACGGGGTCGGGGACACGGTGGCCTTCGATGGAGTCGTCACGGACATCAGGACAGACGGCAGCCGGGGAGGAGGTCAACCAGCGGGATGATCGTCGCGGTGCAGACGCCCATGGCAGCCGTGTAGGCGACCATCGGGTGGACGTGTGCGGGTACCCGCCGGGCCAGCGCGGCGGCGAGCGGAGGACCGGCGGCGGCGCCGAGCAGCGCACCGGCCGCCGAAGGGACGAGCGCGCCGCCGAACGCCAGGGCCGTGGCGGGCGCGACCGACACCACCGGGACGAAGGTCGGGTACCACCCGGCGGCCGACCAGCGCGTCCGCCACAGCAGCACGCCGCAGGCCGCCGTCAGGACCTGCGCGGCGATCATCTGGGGCAGCAGGCCGCTGCCGTACGCCGGCCCGGCGGGGTTGAGCAGGAACTGCAGGACGCACCCGATCAGCAGGCCCGCCCCGGCCCACTCACTGCCGTAGAAGTGCGCCTCGGTGAAGTCGGCCAGGATCCGGCGCGGGATCCAGGACGCCGTCCCGGTCCGGTCGGGGCCGGGCTCGACCGGCTCGGCGGGGCGGAGCCGCTCGGGGCGGAGCCAGGGCAGCCCGCGGCAGATCGCGAAGGCGATCAGCCCGCCGATGCTCATGGCGAGGACACTGCCCACCACGGGCGAGACGTCCAGTGGGACGCAGACCCAGTTCACCAGCGCCAGCGCGATGGGCGTCACCAGCGAGGCGCCCAGCACGGCGCCCGTCAGGGCCACCGGCCAGCCCGCCCCGTACAGCACCACGACGGCCGGCGGGACGGAGACGAACGGCGCGAAGGTCGGCTGCCACGCCCCGGTGGACCGCAGCGTCCACCCCCACATCAGGTTGCTGGCCAGGGTGCCCAGGACGGCGCTCGCGAGGACCCACGGCCACAGGTTCGTCCCGCACGCCTGGGCGAATCCGCGCGGGCCGCCGTCCCGGCGGCGGAGCGCGTGGGCGAGGGCGGCGCCGGCGACCATGAGGACCGCGCCGAGGGCGGACTTGGCCATGGTCGCCTCGGTGGCGTCGCCGACGATCCAGTACAGGTACCAGTCCGGGTCGCCGTAGCCGAGGTGCCAGGACGTGTAGCCCGCGCTGATCGCGGGCAGCGAGGGGCGCAGGTCGGTGAGCACGGCCGCGAGCAGCGCCGCCGCGGCGGCACAGCCGGCGGCGGCGCCCCAGAGGGCGAGAACGTCGAGCCGCCCGAAGCGGGTGCGGATGCCCGTGGTGGTCATCGCCGCGTCCTCAGCGGGGGAACGCCTGGCCGAGACGGTAGCCGAGCAGCGGATCGTAGAGGTCGGTGCGCCGGTCGCGGATCAGGTCGTTGAGCGGCGTCCAGATCGGGGCGCTGCGCGCCGCGACGATGTCGAGGTCGGCGGCCAGGAACGTCTCCTCCTCGGCTCCGGCGACTCCGGCGACCGGCCAGCCGTTGGTCCCGGTGATGAGCGAGTTGCCGAGGAACCGGGCGTCGCGGTCGGTGCCGACCCGGTTGGCGGCGGCGATGTAGACGTTGTTGACGTGGGCCGCCGTCATCGTCAGGTACGCGGCCATGCACCGGCCGGTCTCGTCGAAGATCGGCGGCGGGGTCCACACCCAGTTGTTGACGCTGCAGATGATGTCGGCGCCCTGCTGGGCGAGGAGCCGGGGGACCTCGGGGAACCAGATGTCCCAGCAGATCAGCAGGCCGATCCGCCCGATCGGGGTCTCGAAGACGGGGAAGCCGAGGTCGCCGGGGGTGAACCACAGCTTCTCCCGGTTCCACAGGTGGGTCTTGCGGTAGCGGCCCACGTAGCCGTCCGGCCCGACGAGGACGGCGGTGTCGAACAGGCGGACGCCCGCGCGCTCGACGAGCCCGCCGACCAGGTGCACGCCGTGCCGGCGGGCGAACTCCTCCCAGCGGGCGACCGTGTCGCCGCTCGGGACGTCCTCGGCGTGGGCGTAGGCCTCGGCGCGGTCACGGAAGCTGTAGCCGGTGCTCGCCAGCTCCGGCAGGACGATCAGCGTCGCCCCGTCCCGGGCGGCGCGCTCGGCGAGTTCGAGCGCCCGGCCGACGTTGGCCTCGCGGTTGTCCAGGCCCGCGCGGGGCGCGAACTGCACCACGGCGACCCGGGCCGGGCTGACCGGGTGGTCCTGGTGGTCCTGCCCCTGAGCTGCGTCGGTTGGCGTCATGCTCTGTCCTTCCGTGGAACCCAAACGTTTGGGCCAAACGTTTGGGTTACTATGGGCACGCCGCCCCGGCGCCGTCAAGAGTTCGCGCCGAAGTCATCCGCGGGACGGGCGCGGCTCCCGTCCCCGGCACGGATGGCGATATCGTCACGGCGGCCGGTCCGGCCCCTTGAGGGAAGGGAGGTGCCGGTGGCGGAGCCGAAGGAGCGACCGGTCACGCTGCGGTACATCGCCGACGAGCTCGGACTCCACGTCTCGACCGTCTCCCGCGTGCTGAACGGACGCGCCGACGCCCGCGGCAGGGCCGCCTCGGGCGACACCGCCGACCGCATCCGGCGGCTGGCGGCCGAGCTCGGCTACCAGCCCGACCCGCACGGCGCCGGCCTGCGCACCGGCCGGAGCGGGCTGGTCGGGGTGCTGGTCCCGCGGCTGTCCGACCTCGTCCTGGCGACGATCTACGAGGGCGTCGACGAGGCCGCCGCCGAGCGCGGGATCACCACGATCACCGCCGGCACCCTGGACGACGACCCGACCCGGCGGCACCGCACCCGGATGCTGCTCGCCCGCCGCGTCGACGGGCTCGTCTTCGGCGACGCGCGCCTCGACGACGCGTTCCTGGACGAGCTGGCCGCCGACGGCGTCCGCTTCGTCCTGGCCAACCGCCGGTCGGGAGAGCACCCCTCGGTGACGCCCGACGACGCGCTCGGCGGGCGGCTGGCCGCCCGGCACCTGCTCGACCTGGGGCACACGCGCGTCGCGGTCATCGCGGGCGAGCCGTACGCGAGCACGGGCGCCGACCGGACGGCGGGCTTCCTCGCCCACTGCCGCGAACGCGGCGTGGACGTCCCCCCGGACTCGGTCGTGCACTCCTCCTTCGACACCGCGGGCGGGCGCGCCGCCGCCGAACGGCTGCTCGCCGGCCCGCACCGGCCCACGGCGATCTTCGCCGTCAACGACTTCGCCGCCATCGGCGCCCTCGGCGCCGCCCGCGACCACGGCCTGCGTGTGGGCGCCGACCTGGCGGTCATGGGGTACAACGACACACCGCTGGCGGCCGAGCTGCCCATCCCCCTGACCAGCGTCGCCGTCCCGATGCACGAGATCGGCCGCCGCGCGCTGGAGATGCTGGCGGTCCTGTTGCGGGGACGGTCCGCCGAGTCCGAGCGGCTGACCCCCGAGCTGCGCCCCCGCGCCTCGACCTCCGGGGATCCGGGCACGACCGGCCGAGCGGGGTCACTCGCAGACTGAGCCGTCGTGGTCCCGGTCGATGTACCAGTTGTATTCGGGGTCGATGCCGCGCGTGTAGGGGCCCAGGCCGTGGGACTTGGCCTCGGCGCAGGTCCGGTAGCGGGGATCGGTGTCCGGGGACGTGAGCTTGGGTTTCTCCGTTGGCTCGTCGGACGGCGTCGGCTCAGGCTCGGAGGTCGGAAGGGCGGGCTCCGGGGTCGTGAGGCTCGGCTCCGGGGTCTCGGTCTCGGTCTCGGTCTCGGTGACCGTGACCGTCGCCCTCGGAGTGGACGCGCCGTCCGTGCCGGTACCGCAAGCAGTTAAGAGGCATGCTCCCGCGAAGAGGATCCCTAGTGCGGTTCTGGGTCGGTCCATGCTGTTGTCCTGTCGTCCGGGAACAAGGGCGCGGTCCGAGTGGGACGCGGCCGTTGCCGGGGGCGTTGACAGGTGGCACGGTCCGGCCAGGCGCGGGTCAGGCGGACAGGATCGTGCGGAGGGCCTCGATCTCCGCGAGCCATCCTTCGGCGCCGGTCTCCTCCCAGAGCTCGTGCAGTTCGGAGTCCTCGGCGGTGATGCGGTCGAGGGCCCGCACGGCGAGGGGACGCAGGTCGGTGGAGAGGGGCGGGATCGAGCCGTCCGGGCCGTAGACCTCGTCGGTCGGCTTCCCGCCCGGGCACTGGGCGGCGACGAGGGCGGCGGCGGCCACGGCGATGGTGGCCTCGTAGTAGTCCAGGTAATCCGTCTCCGCGAGGACGTCCTGGAAGGCCCCGCGGATCGCGGCCGGGCGCTCGTCCTCGTCGAGGGCGTCCAGTTGCCCCGAGAAGTCGGCGGCGGTGTCGTTGTCGAAAGGACCGGTGTCCCAGGTACCCATGTCCACCTCCGGTTAGGTCGGGAACACCCTAGGACGTCCGCGATCTTCTGGATGGCCGAAATGGGGTACTGCCAGCGGCTTTTTCCACCGGTGAGCGAGGGTGGCCCCCTGGGGGGAGGCCCGCCCTCCCCCGGTCAGGACACCTGTCCGGGACGGTCGACCACCCGCACCGTCAGGCGCACCCCCGCGACCTCGACAAGGCCCTTCTTGTAGGTGCCTCCCCAGTCGGTCACGTGGTCCTTGACGATCCTGCTGCGGTGGCCCCGGAAGGCGTAGGTGGACGGGTCGAGCAGCGTCTCGTCCGCCATCCAACCTCCGATGACGAGGGAGACCGACAGCACCGGCCTGCCCAAGTCCTTGGCCGTCCTGTCCAGTCGCACGCCGGGAATCTTCGCCAGGGCGCGGTAGGTCGCGGCGGTCTGCGCGGGAGGCATGACCGGGTTGTTGTACAGGAGGGACGACAACATCGCGTACGCCCCTGAGTTGGCGTCGCCGGGGGTGCGCTGCTTGCGGGCCCAGGCCAGCATCCCGTCCGCGTCACGCGGCATGCGGGACACGGTGGGGTAGTCGGTAGGCGGCGTACCGCCACCGGTGGCGGACGTCACGAGCCTGCCCTTCTCGTACCAGGCCAGCTTGTTCCCGTTGTAGTTCACCCATTGCCGTGCGGTCTCCGTCTTCAGCGGCGTGTCCGGGCCGACCGCCTGGCCCTCGTCCGGCTTGGGGCTGACCTTGGACCGGTTCACGGTGTAGATCCACTGGTCCGGCCGCGGCGGGGTGAAGGGCGCGCGCGCGGCGTTGTCGGCGGCGCGGTGCAGGACCTCCTGGGCGTTCGCGGCGGGCGCCGCGGGCAGGCCGGGCACGACGCTGTGCCGGGTACCGTCCTTGTCGGTGCCGCCGATGTTCTGCGCGATGGTCCCGCCGGCCGCGATGGCGACGGCGAGACCGCCCACGGCGGCGACGCGGAAGACCGTCCGGTGCGACCGCGCGGCGGCGCGGCGGGACGAGGCGGCGCCGGGGCGGGTCACCCGCGCGTAGGCGGCGCGGCCGACCGGGTCGTTCGCGGCCCCGTCGAGGCCGCCGGGCGGGCACGGGTTCGCCGGGGCGAGCATCGCCCGGATCTCCTGGACGTCGGTGTCGTGCTTCATGTTTCTGCTTCCTCCTGGTTCGTTCAGTACCGGCTCGGCTGCGTTCCCGGGGCGGTCATGGCCGGGCGGGGAACGGCCGGGACCGATGGGGTGGCCGACCCGGCGTCGACCTTCGCGAGGGCGGCCGTGAGGCGCTTGCGGGCGCGGTGCAGGCGCACCGCGAACGTCCGGGCCGAGCAGCCCATGACGGTCGCCGCCTCCCGCGTGTCGAGCTCCTCCCAGCCGACGAGCTGGAGGACCTCGCGGTCGCGGTCCGGCAGCAGGCGCAGCGCGGCGGCGATCCGGCCGCCCTCGGCGAGGCCGGTCGCCACGTCGGCGACGGGCCGCTGGTGGTCGCGGTCGCCGCGCAGCCGGCCGAGCAGCCTGCCGCGGCGGCGGTCGCCGCGCGTCTCGTTGGCGAGGACGTTGCGGGCCACGGCCAGCAGCCACGGGAACGGCCGGTCGGGCGGGACGTCGCCGCGGCGGCGCCAGGCGACCAGGAAGGTCTCGGCGGCGATGTCGCGGGCCGTCTCCGGGTCGGTCCTGCGGGTCGCGTAGCTCAGCACGTCGCCGTAGTGCGCGTTCCACAGCTGGGCGAAGTCATCGTCTGGCTCCGGCACACGGTGCTCCCTTCTCTCGTCTTGCACGTCGTCCAGAGATGTCCGGCGCCGCCGGATCCTTTACAGTCCAATCGATCTCGCCTGGTAGGCCACGTTTGGCCCTGTCCAATTCGCCTGGTCGTAGGTAGGGTGCGGCGAATGCGGGTGGTGGTGACGGGAGCGGCGGGGTTCATCGGGAGCCATGTGGCCGACGCGCTCGCGGCGGCGGGACACGAGGTGCTCGCCGTGGACGCGCCCGGCCGCTCGCTCGCGCCGGGCGTCGCGCGGCGGACGTGGGCGCGGGTCGGTTCGCGCCCCGGGGTGACCGCCGTCGAGACCGACCTCGCCGTGGACGCGCTGGACGCGCTCGCCGCCGCCGACGTCGTCGTGCACCTGGCGGGACGCCCGGGGGTGCGCAGCTCATGGGGGCCGGGCCGCGCCGCCGCCGAGCGCGACAACGTGCGGGCCACCGCGCGGCTGCTGGCGGCATGCGCGGGACGGCCGGCGGGGCGGCGGCCGCGGGTGGTGGTGGCCTCCAGCTCGTCGGTGTACGGATCGGCGGGGCACCGGCCGAACCGGGAGGACGACCCGCCGAACCCGGAGAGCCCCTACGCGGCGAGCAAGGTCGAGGTGGAGCGGCTGGCGGCGCTCGCGGCGCGGGACGGGCTGCGGACCGTCCTGCTGCGGTACTTCTCGGTGTACGGGCCCCGGCAGCGTCCGGACATGGCGTTCCACCGGTTCGTGGAGGCGGCGCTGGACGGGCGGCCGCTGCCGCTGTTCGGCGACGGCCGCCGGTCGCGGTCGTTCACGCACGTGCGGGACGTGGTGGGCGCGACGCTCGCGGCGGCCGCGGCGGACCTGCCGCCGGGGATCGCGGTGAACGTCGGCCACCACGAGCCCGTCGCGGTGCGGTCGGCGATCGGCGTGCTGACCGGCGTGCTGGGCGTGCGGCCGCAGATCCAGCGGGCGGCGCCCGTCGCGGGCGACGCCACGCGGACATGGGCCGACACCGAACGGGCGGCGCGGCTGCTCGGCTGGACGGCGCGGACGGGCCTCGCGGAGGGTCTCGCCGACCAGATCGCCTGGCACCGGGCCCTGCGCGTCCAGGAGGAGGTGCGGGCCGGATGAACGCGGCCCAGGGGCCCCGTGCGGCGTACTTCGCGTTCGACCGGTTCCCTTCGAGCAAGGGATCGGCGGTCCACATCGCGCAGATGGCGGACGAGCTGTTCACGTGGGCCGGCGGCGGCCTGCTCGGCGTGCTGGGCGGCGGCCTGCCCCGGTACCAGCGGGAGGGGACGCGGGAGATCGTCCGGTTCGATGCCCCGATCCCGAACCTGATCGACCGGGCGGAGGCGTACTCGGCGTGGGTCGCCGGGCTGCTGGAGACGCGGCTGGAGACGCTGGAGGTCTGCCACGTGCGGGACCCGTGGAGCGCGCTGCCGGTCGTCACCGCGACCGGCCGCCGGTACCGGGTCGTGTACGAGGTGAACGGGCTGCCGTCGATCGAGATGGCGCACACGTGGCCGTGGGCGGCGCCGGAGACGCTCGCCAAGATCGGTGAGCTGGAGCGGTTCTGCCTGGCGCGCGCCGACGCGGTGGTGGTGCCGTCCCGGGTGATCGGCGACGCCGTCCGCGGGCTCGGCGTCCCCGGCGAACGAGTCCGGCTCGTCCCGAACGGGGCGGACGTGCGCGACCGGCCGCGGCGTCCCGACGACGCGCCCGGCGAGTACCTGGTCTACGTGGGCGCGCTCCAGCCGTGGCAGGGGCTGGACGTGCTGCTGCGGGCGTTCGCGCGGCTCGCCGACCTGCCCGAGCTGCGGCTGGTGATCTGCTCGTCGGTCCCCGAGCGGCGGGCGAGGCAGGTGCGGCGGCTCGCCGAGCGGCTCGGCGTCGCCGAACGCGTCGACTGGCGGTTCACGCTGCCGCACCACGAGGTCGCGGCGTGGCTCGCGCACGCCGCGGTGTCGGTGGCGCCGCTGACCGGTTGTGCCCGCAACCTCGACCAGGGGTGCGCGCCGCTGAAGGTGCTGGAGTCGATGGCGGCGGGCGTGCCGGTGGTCGCCTCCGACCTGCCAGCCGTGCGGGAGCTGATGGCCGACGGGGAGCACGGGCGGCTCGTCCCGGCCGACCGCCCGGCGGAGCTGGCCCGGTCCGTGCGGATCCTGCTGGAGTACCCGGAGGAGGCCGCGGCCATGGGACGGCGCGCCCGAGCGCACATCGCCGGCGGCCTGACCTGGGCGCACTCGCGCGCCGCGCTCCGCGCCGTCTACCGTGCCCTGACACCGTCCGCCGCACTCTCCCGAGCCGACCGATAGGTGGTGTCGTCATGTTCTGGCGCAAGCAGCGCGCCGCCATCGCGCGCTTCCATCCGCTGCATCAGGCGCTGATCCACCAGCGCGGGTTCACGGTGTCGCTGCGCCGCGACGACTGGGAACCGGTGATCCGGAGCCTCGCCGGGCACGCGGCGCAGGTGCGGCGCGCGAAGTGGCGGCCGCCGAGCCGGGCGGGCGCCGTGCTGGTGCCGCTGCTGCGGGTGCTCGCGGCCGACATGCGGCCGGACGGGGTGCTGTCGGTCGCGGCGGACCTGCGCGGGATGGAGGTCCCGGACAAGAACGGGACGCCGCACCCGATGCCCGTCCAGCACCCGGTCCTGTCGGCCGAGCAGTGGTGGGCGATGGACCCGTGGCTGCGGATGCGGGCCGAGCTGCGCGACGGCAGCGTCCTGGAGCTGGCGGTGACCGACCGGACGCGGCGGCGCCGGATCCGCAAGCGCAATCCGCGCGGAAAGATCAAGACGAAGGTGAAGTCGAAGACCGTGCACATGGTGAGCGTGACGCGGCGGCTGCCGAAGGACGCCGCGGTGCGGCGGCCGGGGTCGGCGCCGCCGGGATGGGTGCGGGTGCGGGTCAGGCCCGGCTCGCGGACGGTGATCCGGGCGAGCGGCAAGCTGCCCGGGGCGCCGACGGAGGAACGGCTGATGGAGGCGATCCTGCACGTGTCGACCGAGCCGTTCCGGTGGACGCCGCCCGGCACGACGGGCAGGGCGGCGCGATGACCCCCTGCGACGTGACCACGGGGTTCTTCGTGCTGGGACGCTGCGGCCGCCCGGCCGTCACGGGCTGCCCGCAGTGCGGGCGGCCGGTCTGCGGCGAGCACGCCGCACCGCAGGGCGGGCACTGCCCGGAATGCCTCGCCGCGCTGGGCCACGGCTCGCGCGACCCGCACGACCCGTCCTGGGTCGCCGGTTACCGGCGGCGCCACTACGAGCGCACCTCGGAGACCTACAACGACACGACCTGGTACTCGTCGTTCGACGCCTACGACCGCGGGGCGTTCGAGCCCGGGAGCGGCTACACCTACGACGAGGGCGATTTCGGCTCCGACGGAACCGGGTTCGTGGACAGCTGATGGCACATGTCCTGTGGATTACAGAGCACTACCCGCCGAGCCAGGGCGGTATGGCCCAGTCATGCGACCGCATCGTGCGGGGCCTGCGCGGCGCGGGAGTGGAGGTGGACGTCGCGCACCTGACCCGGCGCGACCGCCCCTGGAGCGTGACGCGCGAGAACGGGGGGCGGCTGCTGACCGCGCCGCTCGGCGACGACCCCGAGCACGCTCTGCGCCGCCTCTGGACGACCCTCACCGCCGAGCGGCTCACCGGCGGGACGTACTCGCACACGGTCGCGTTCGGCGGGACGTATCCGATGCTCGCCGCGCCCGTCCTGGCGCGGCTGCTGCGCGTCCCGCTGGTCACGCTGCTGCGCGGCAACGACATCGACATCGGTGTCTTCTCGCTCCGGCGGCGGGGCGTGCTGACCGACGCGCTGCGCTCCTCCGCGCACGTGTGCGTGGTCGCGCGCTCGCACGCGCCGCTGGTGACGGCGCTCGCCCCTGACGCGGCGGTGACGTTCGTGGCCAACAGCGTCGACACCGGCCAGTGGCGGATCCTGCCGTCCGAGCGGGAGCGGGCGCGCACGTGGCGGGCGGAGAACGTCACCGGCGGGCGGCGGACGGTCGGGCTCATCGGCCAGCTCAAGAACAAGAAGGGCGTCGGGTTCTTCCTGGACGCCCTCCTCGCGTCCGGGCACGCGGACGCGTTTCACCTGCTGCTCGTGGGCGAGGTCGAGGAGAGCGTGACCGCGCGCCTCGCCGAGCCGGACGGCGGCGTCGCGCACTCCTTCCTGCCGTTCCTGGAGCGCTACGACCTGCCGTCGGTGTACGCGAGCTGCGACCTGGCGGCCCTGCCGTCCTTCTATGACGGCATGCCGAACGTGGCGCTGGAGGCGGCGGCGCTCGGCGTCCCGCTGCTCGCCTCGGACGCGGGCGGCCTCGGCGACGTCGCCGACGACGAGATCGGGTTCACCTTTCCCGCGGGCGACGCGCACGGCTGCCGCGCCGCGATCGACCGGGCCGCCCGCGCGGACGCCGCGCGGCTGTCCGCGCTCGGCGCGGCGGGCGCCGAGCGGATCCGCCGCGACTTCACCCCGGCCGGGGAGACGGCCGGGTACCTCGCCGTCCTGGACGCCGTGGCGGGCACTGGGTCCAGCACGGGGCCCGGCGCGCCCGGATGATCGTCTTCTACGCGTGCGGGGACGGGCTGGGCCATCTGACGCGGCTCCGCGCCTACCTGCACACCCTCGGGGCGGGCGGCGGCGTTCCTCCCGGAGAGGCCGCCGTCATCACCGCCTCCCCGTTCGCGCGGGACCGCCGGGTCGTGGACGGCCTCCGCGTGATCGCGGCGTCCGACCCGGCGCGCGCCCTCGCCGCGCTGCGGCCCGACGAGGTGGTCGTCGACGCCTTCCCCGCCGGCCTCAAAGGGGAGCTGACCGTCCTCCCCGGGGACGCGCGGGTCACGCACCTGGCCCGCCTGCTGCGCTGGGACGCCTACCGGCCGCTGCTGCCCGCCGATCCGCCGCGCTTCGACCGGACGTTCGTCCTCGAACCGCTCGACCCGGCGCACGAGGCGCACCTGCGCGGCGTCTCCGCCGAGATCGGGCCGCTGACCCTCATCGATCCGCCGGCCGAGCCCCTCGACCTGGACGGCTGGATCATCGTGCACGGCGGCCCGGACGAGGAGATCCTCGAACTGGCCGGCTACGCGCGGGACATGGCCGCCCTGGAGGGCGCCGCCCCGCGCATGACCGTCGTGTCGCCCCGCAGGCCGGCCGGGCTGCCCGCCGGGTTCGCCCACCTGGACGCCTATCCGGCGTGCCCGCCGGGGCCGCGCGTCGAGCGGATCGTGACGGCGGCCGGGTTCAACGCCGTCCGCCAGTTCGCGCCCTGGCGGGACCGGCACCGGATGCTGCCGTTCCCGCGCACCCTCGACGACCAGTTCACCCGTGCCCGCCGCGCCCGGGAGCCGCGACCCGCGCGCGGCCGATCCCCGGCGCGCTGACGCGCGGGTCGGCGTGGACTCCGGTGACGGGACGGCGAATGACCGGACGGCGAAGAACGGGTCAGCGCGCACGGGTCGACGCGAACGATGGCGGGACGGTGGCGGGCACGGCGGGGCGGGCACGGCGGGCGCGGGCGGCGTCGGCGCGCTCGGGCCGATGGGGCACGGGCAGGGCTCAGCGGGCGCGGGCGCCCTCGCGCAGCCGGTTGGGGTCGATCTCGCGGGCCGGGCGGCGGCGCAGGTACTCGGTCTCAAGCTCGTTCATGCGGCGGGTGTGCTCCCCGTACGCCTGGGGGGCGGCGTGCCGCAGGGCGTCGAGCCTCGTGTCGTACAGGCTGGCCAGCTCGCGGAAGAGATCGTCGTCGGTGAGGACGCCCGGGTCGATTCCCATCGTCATCTGCGGTGCTCCCTCCGGCGCACGCCCGTGCACCCGTGCGCGGCGCCTCTGTGTCCTCTGCGGGCCCGTGTCTCCCGCGGGCCCGTGCCCGCGGGTCGGCCGAGTCGGTGCCGCCTCTCCTCTACCCGGTGTCCGCCGGGTGAACCGCCGTCCCGCGCCCGCCGGACCGAACATCGCAATGACTGACATACCGGGCATCAACGACGCCTCAGGCGCCCGCCGGGGAGTGACGGGCGCCTGAACATCGCGGGAACCCTGCGCCTCAGTCCTCGGGCGGATGGAAGACGGTGAGGGCGCCCGCGTGCTTGCCGAAGCGGACCGCGGCGGGCATCGAGGAGACCTCGCCGTCGCGGGCGAGCCGCAGTTCGCCGCCCGGCGACACCACCTCCAGCGCCCCCGCCCGCCACGCACGGTAACCGGGGGTGAGGCGCAGATGCCCGGCCAGGACCGCGGCGACGGCCCGGGTCCGCGGGACGCGCCGTCCCGTCGTGATCATCCGGATGTCGAGCCGCCCGTCGTCCAGGCGCTCCCGCCAGGTGGGCGCGGCGCCGTGCGAGCCGTAGACGCCGTTGCCGACGAACGCCAGCCAGACCCGGCGGCGGCGGCCGTCCACCACCGCCTCGACGGGCTCGGCGTGCCGCAGGGTCCGGACGGCGGCGACGGCCAGCGCGGGCCACTTGCCGATCCGCCGCTCCAGCCGTTCCCGCCGGTCGACGAGCTCGGTGTAGGCGCCGAAGCTGGCGGTGTTGAGGAAGAGCCGCTCCTCCTCGGGGCCCGCGGCGGCGCTCGCGGGCGTCACGTACGCCACGTCCGCGAGGCCGAGCCGCCCGCCCCGGTACGCGGCCACGGCCTGCGCGGGCGTCTCCATGCCGAGCGCGCGGGCGAAGTGGTCGAACGTCCCGCCGGGGACGACCAGCAGCGGAACGCCGTGCTTCAGCGCCGCGCGGGCGGCGGCGTTCACGGTGCCGTCGCCGCCGACGACGGCCAGCGCCCGCGCGCGCTCGGCGGCCTTGCCGAACGCCTTGTCGATGTCCTCATCGGGCTCCAGGCGGACGATCTCCGCGGCGGGCAGCTCCCGCCGGATCAGCCCGAGCGCCGCCTCCGCGTTGCCCGGCCGCAGCCCGCCCGGCACTTCGCCGCCGGTGCCCGACCCCGGGTTGACGACCGCGACGAGCCCGGCCCCGTCCTCACTGACCTGGACGTCCTCTCCCTCGGCCCGCGTCACGCGGGCCACCGGAGGGCGCGCCGGCCACACCATCCGCGTCCCGAGGCCGGCCAGCGTCCCGATCCCGAGCCCCGCCAGCACGTCCCCCGGGTAGTGGGCGCCGGTGTAGACGCGGGCGAACGCCACCGCCGCGGCGGCCACCGCGACCGGCGCCGCGAGAAGGGGCGGCGCCTCCAGCGCCACCCCCGTCGCGAACGCCGCGGCCGACGCCGAGTGCCCGGACGGGAACGCGTGCGAGGTCGGCAGCTTCCACCGGATCCGGATCGGCGGCACCAGGTCCACCACCGGGCGCTTGCGGCGGAACGCCTGCTTGCCGAGGATGTTCACGGCCGGGCTCGCCACCGCGATGGCCATCGACCCGCGCAGCGCGGCGCGCCGCAGCCGGGGCCGCCGGCTGACCGCCAGCGCGCCCGCCGTCCCGAACCACAGCACACCGTGGTCGGCGGACCGCGACAGCCGCGGCAGGACGTACTCAAGGCCCGGCAGCCGGGCCGCGGCGACCCGGTCGAACGCCCATCGGTCGGCCCGGCCGAGCCTGCGGAGCAGGCCGCTCGCGGGGGCGCGGGGACGGCGGCGGCGCGGGGGCGGCGGGGCCGCCGCGGCGCGGGCGTGCACGGGCAGTGACCGGTGACCCGGCGTCGGATGGTTGGCGCGCATGACCGGGGTATCCCCTAGGACGACGACATGATTCCGTAAAGATCTCAAATCGGGGGTCACATGCGGGCGAACGTCGCTCACACATCGTCGACTGCAATAGGCTTCGCGGCATGAGTCACCCGGAACGGCTCGGTTCCCAGGGTGGCGAGTCGGTCGGCACGATCGCGGAGCCTCCTCACGTGAACGAGACGCTGGCCGCCTACGCCGCACGGTATGGGCTGAAGCAGAGCGCGGCGCGCCCCCCGCTGCGCAAGTACATCCAGAATGTGTGGGCTCGACGTAACTTCATCTGGGCGTTCGCGTCGGCCAAGAACATCTCGATGTACACCGAATCGCGACTGGGTCAGGTGTGGCAGCTGCTCACACCGATCCTGAACGTTTCGGTCTACTACCTGATCTTCGGTGTCCTGCTGGGCACCAGCCGCGGCGTCCCCGACTTCATCCCGTTCCTTGTGACGGGTGTCTTCATGTTCGGGTTCACGCAGCGGTCGATCACCTCGGGCTCCAAGTCCGTCGGCGACAACCTCTCGCTGATCCGGGCGCTGCACTTCCCGAGGGCCACGCTGCCGCTGGCGATCGCCGTCGTCGAGTTCCAGCAGCTGCTGCTGTCGCTGGTGGTGCTGCTGGCCATCGTGTTCGCGTGGGGTGAGCCGATCACCTTCCACATGCTGCTGTTCGTCCCGGTGCTGGCCCTGCAGCTGCTGTTCAACGTCGGCGCGAGCCTGGTGATGGCCCGGCTCGGCGCGTTCAACCGCGACATCACCCAGCTGCTTCCGTTCATCATGCGGACGTGGCTCTACATGTCCGGCGTCATCTTCAGCCTGCCGCAGCTGATCAACCACAAGGCCGCGCTGAAGGACAACCCCTGGCTCTCCGGCCTGCTGGAGGCCAACCCCGCCTACATCTACGTGGAGCTGAGCAGGCACACGCTGCTCGGCGAGTACCGGGGCTATGTCCACAAGATGGGCATGCACTCCACCACGCAGTTGTGGGCCTACGCGTTGGCCTGGGCCGCGGTCGCGCTGATCGGCGGCTTCTGGTTCTTCTACCGAGCCGAGGAGCGATACGGCCGTGGCTGACACCAAGGTCCGAGGGACCCTCCAGATCGACCCGCACCGCGAGCCCATCGTCGTGGTGGACGACCTCCACATCATCTACCGCGTGTTCGGCGCGGGCGGGAAGGGCAACGCCGCCAGCGCGTTCTCCCGCGTCCTGCGCCGCGAGAGCCGCCCCTCCATGAAGGAGGTGCACGCGATCAAGGGCCTGTCCTTCGTCGTGTACCGCGGCGAGGCGGTCGGGATCATCGGCACCAACGGGTCCGGCAAGTCGACGCTGCTGAAGGCGATCGCCGGGCTCCTCCCGCCGCACAGCGGCGGCGTCTTCACCGACGGCCAGCCGTCCCTGCTCGGCGTCAACGCCGCGCTGATGAAGGACCTCACCGGCGAGCGCAACATCGTCCTCGGCTGCCTGGCCATGGGCATGACGCCCCAGGAGACCCGCGCCAAGTACAAGGAGATCGTCGACTTCGCCGGTCTCAAGGAGGGGTTCATCCAGTACCCCATGCGGACGTACTCGTCCGGCATGGGCGCCCGGCTCCGGTTCGCCATCGCCGCGGCCAAGACCCACGACGTGCTGCTGATCGACGAGGCGCTCGCCACCGGTGACGCCAAGTTCAAGGTCAAGAGCAAGCGGCGGATCGAGGAGCTGCGCCGCGAGGCCGGCGCGGTGTTCCTGGTCGCCCACCAGCTCGACGTCGTCAAGGAGACCTGCGACCGCGTCATCTGGATCGACGAGGGCCGCATGCACATGGACGGCGACCCCGCCGAGGTCATCCCCGCCTACATCGAGGCCACCGGCAAGTAACCCCCGTCACGCGGCGGCACCGCCGGCACGGCGTCCTCGTCCCCCCCATCCTGATAAAGATGGGGGGGACGAGCTTTTACTGACGAGGAGACCGCCATGCCCGGCAAGCCGCCGCTCCCGCACGAGCACCTGCCCGAAGTCCCGTCGTTCACCCTCACCAGCGACGACGTGACCGACGGCGAGCGCCTGGCGGACCGGCACGTGTTCGACGACTGGGGCCTGGGCGGCGGGAACGAGTCGCCGCACCTGCGCTGGTCGGGGTTCCCCGAGGGGACCAAGGGCTTCGCGGTGACCTGCTACGACCCCGACGCGCCGACCGGCAGCGGCTTCTGGCACTGGGCGCTGGTCGACCTGCCCGCCACCGTCACCGAACTGCCGACCGGGGCCGGCGCCGCGGACCCCGCGGACGGGTTCCACGTCCGCAACGACTACGGCACCAAGGCGTACGGGGGCGCGGCCCCGCCGCCCGGCGACCCCCACCGCTACGTCTTCACCGTTCACGCCCTGGACGTCGAGACCCTCGGCATCGACTCCACCGTCTCCCCCGCCGTGGCCGGTTTCAACATCACCGCCCACACCCTCGCCCGCGCCTCGATCGTCCCCGAGTACGGCGTCTGACCCGCCGCCCGCCCGGCGGACCGCCGGGCGGGTGACGGCGCGGCTCACCCGGCGGCGGCCAGAAGGTCGCCGAGGGGCGTGCGCCGGTAGAGGACGGCGCGGCCGTCCCGCCCGCGGGTGACCAGCCCCGCCGCGCGCAGCACCGCGAGATGGCCGCCGACGCCGCCGAGGCTGACCCGCAGGCGGGCCGAGAGCCGGCTGGTCGTCGCGGGTTCGGCGAGGGCGCGCAGCACGTCCGCGCGGGTCCGGCCGAGCAGATGCCCCAGAGCGTCCGGCGCGGCCGCCCCGCCGGCCGCGGCCCGGCCCTCCCACAGGACGGACACGCCCCGGGCGCGGTACATCAGCGTGAACGGCGGGCCCTGCTCCAGCTGCCCGCCGAGCTCGGAGAACACCGTGGGCACCAGGACGAGGCCGGTGCCGTCCAGCCGGCAGTCGCGCGGCTCCCCGCCGATGTCCGCCTCGATCACCCCGTCGCGCCAGCGCACCCGGCGGGACAGGCCGTCCAGCGCCTCCGCCCAGCCGTAGGCGGCCAGGCGGCCGGCGCGGTGGACGATGTCCTGCTCCAGGATCGACCGGACCAGCGGCCAGTCCCGCTCCAGCAGCGCCCGCCACGCCACCTCCAGGCCCGCGGCCAGCCGCTCCACCACGTCCGGGGCCGCGAGGACGTCGCGCACGGCGGGCTCCGGCTCCGGCAGCCCGTCCAGGTTGCGGGCGATCTCCCACCGCGCCCGGTCCGGCGGCGTCGCGCGCATGACCGCCAGCTGCGCGGCGACCGTCAGGTTCGGCCGTACGGGCGGCGGCTGGACGAAGTCGGCCATGTAGGCGTGGCGGCGGCGCAGGAACGCCAGCGCCCGGACGGCCGGGTCGCCCGCCGCCTCCCGGTAGGCGGGCCGCATCCGCTCCACCCAGGGGCGCAGCGGCCCCGCCGGGGCGCGGCCGGCCACCAGGCCGAGCGCGGTGAGCGTCTCCAGCAGCGGCGCGACGCCGAAGCGGCTGGCCGCGAGGTCCTGCGGGCCGATCACTATCCGGTACATGTTTCGCTCCTCACCGAAACGTTATCCCGGGCCGGGACCGCGACCGGAGGATCACCCCATGACCGCTCCCCCTCGGACGCCCGCCCGCTACCGCGCCGCCTTCGGCGTCGCGGAGTTCCGCGTCCTGTTCACGCTGTTCACCCTCCAGGTGACGGGCGACTCGGCCCGCGCGGTCGCGCTGTCCGTGCTGACCTTCGAGCGGACCGGATCAGCCCTGGCCGCCGCGCTGGTCTTCGCCGCGAGCATGCTCCCCTACGTCGTGGGCGGCATGTTCCTGCTGTCGCTCGCCGACCGCGTTCCCGCCCGCGTGCTGCTGACCGGCCAGCATTTCCTGCGCTTCGCCGTCACCGCCGTCCTGGCGACCGGTGCGACACCGCTCCCGGTGACGATCGCGCTGCTGACGCTGACCGGCCTCTTCGCCCCGGTCGGGTCGGCGGCGGTGCAGGCGCGTCTTCCCCGGCTGCTCCCCGGCGACGCGTACGTGCTCGGGCGGTCGCTGTTCATGATGGCGGCGGCGGGCGCGCAGATCGTGGGCCAGGCCGCAGGCGGCCTGCTGCTGCCGGTGCTCGGCGCGGCGGGGACGTTGTGGCTGTGCACGGCGGGCGCGGCCCTGGCGGTCGTCGTCGCCCTGCGGCTCCCGGGCGGCGGCGGCGAGCCGTCGCAGCCGTCCCGGGGGACGGCGCGCGAGACCTGGCGGGTCAACGGGGTGCTCCTGCGTGATCCCGTCACGCGCGGTCTCCTGCTCGCCGGGTGGCTGCCCATCTCGCTGTCGGCCGGCGCGGAGGGCGTGGTGGTGCCCTACGCGGCCGATCTCGGCCGGCCGGGCGCCGCGGGGCAGCTCCTCGCCGCGGGCGCCGCCGGGATGTTCGCGGGCAACTTCGTCGTGGGCCGCTGGGTGCCCGCCCCGCTCCGCGACCGGCTCACGCTCCCGCTGGCGCTGCTGACCGGCGCGCCCCTCCTGCTCTTCGCCCTCGCTCCCGGGCTCGTCCTGGCCTGCGTCGTGCTGGCCTGTGCCACGGCCGGGCTGAGCTATGAGCTGACCGTCCAGCATCGCCTGGTGGAGGCGGCTCCGGAGGCCGTCCGCGGCCAGGCCCTCGGCCTGGCGGGCACCGGCGTCATGACGGGGCAGGCCGCCGCGATCAGCGCGGCGGGCGCGCTCGGGGAGATCGTCTCTCCGCCCCGCCTCATGGCCCTGTGCGGCGCCGCGGCGGTGGCGGTGTGCCTCGGCCTCACCCGGTCCCTGCATCGGCCGTCGTAGGCCGGTGCTGGATCGCCGGGTCCCCGGCCCCGGGGCGCTTCACCGGTTCGGGGCGGCGGAGGCTTGAGTGTGGCGTGTTCGCCGGAGGGCGGCGAACACGCCACGCGGGTCACCGCTCGTAGGGGAAGCGGTCGGTGAAGGCCGGCTTCAGATCGTCCAGCCACACCGCGTTGGGGTCGTACTTGGCGAAGAAGGGCTTGCCGACCAGGTCCGAGTCGCGGCACTGGATGAAGTGCAGCGCGAACACCTTCTCGCCGAACAGCTCGACGACGCCGTCCACGCAGACCTTGCCCGGAGTGGCCGACATCGAGGGCCCGCGGACGGTGCGGGCGAGACCGGAGACGTTCTTGTAGGCGTCCCGGAAGATCTCGTAGGCCCGTTCGAGGGAGACGGCGAAGTAGTCCTGGGGCCCCGTGTCGCGCTCGACGAACATGTAATACGGGACGAGGCCCATGCGGGTCTGCGTCCGCCACATGGTCTCCCAGGCGGCGGGATCGTCGTTGATGGTGCGGATCAGCGGCGCCTGGGTGCGGATGATCGCCCCGGTGTCGCGGATGCGGCGGCACGCCTCGGCGACCATGAGGGGTTCCAGCTCGCGCGGATGCGTGAAGTGGGCCATGAAGGCCAGGTTCTTGCCCGACTCGACGACCTGCTCGAAGAGCCGGAGCATGTCGTCGGCGTCGGGGTCGGTGACGAACTTCTGCGGCCAGTACGCCAGGGACTTGGTGCCGATGCGGATCGACTCCAGCTGCTCCAGGTCCAGCAGCGGCTCGATGTAGCGGCGCAGCACCGGCTCGCCCATGATCATCGCGTCGCCGCCGGTGAACAGGACGCTGGTCACCTCGGGGTGCGAGACGATGTAGTCGCGCAGGGCGGTGACGTCGTCGCCCGCCATCTTCAGGTCGGGCTCGCCGACGAACTGGGCCCAGCGGAAGCAGTAAGTACAGTACGCGTGGCACGTCTGTCCCTGTTTGGGGAAGTACAGAACGGTCTCGTCGTATTTGTGCTGCATGCCGGGTATCTTGCCGTCGCCGAAGCTCGGGATGTTGAGCTCCATCTGACCCGCCGGGTGCGGGTTCAGCTTCATCCGGACGGCATGGGCGGCGGCCTCGACCTCGGCCTTGGGTGCCTCGCGGCGGAGCAGGTCGGACAGGTGCGCGACGTCGTCGGCGGGGAGCATGTCCTCCTGCGGGAAGACCAGCCGGTAGATCGGGTCGTCCGGAGCGGCCGACCAGTCGATGAGCTCCTCGATGACGTACGCGTTGGTACGGAAGGGCAGGACCGTAGCCACGGCCCGGGTCGCGAGCTGCTGTGCCGGCGACAGCCCGGCGCGAGCGGTGAGCTCGTCCAGGTGCTTCGCCGTGAAGGCGCGGAAATTGCGACCTGTGGATCGCACTGCGGGAGCCGCGTCGTTCACCAGTGTCACGTGTTGGTACTCCTTGGAGTCAGCGGGGGAGACACTCCCCGGGGCACTTCGTCACGGACCGTGATCAGAAAGCCTCGGAGCACCCCCATTGAACCGTTACGGGCAGATTCATGCCGAATTGATACCCCCTACAGAGTACGAAGAAGCAGGTCAAGGCCGATCCAGACAAATCGCCAAAACATCATCGTGGACCGTCCGCCGCTTGTACAACGACTACGGGACGTCAACCGCTCCCGCCGCCGGGGACGGGCTCGCCGAAAGAGGCCCCAGGTCACGGGCGGGCGGTGGGGTCGTCGATACTGGAGGGGGCGGCGCGGCCAGGCGGCGGAGGGGGCTTGGTGAACTCGGACGAGGCGAAGGGCGGGCCGGGGACGCTGCCCGCCCACGTGATCGCGCTGGCCGTCGTCGCCGGGATCTCCTACGGAACGTTCCTGCTGGAGAATTGGCTCAGCCCTGAACTGGACGTGGTCAACGGCTACGTCAGCGAGCTGTCGGCGATCGACCAGCCCTACCACCTGGTCTACAGCGGCGGCGACCTGGTCACCGGCGTCCTGACGATCATCGTGGCGGCGCAGGCCCTGGGCCGGCTGGCGCGGCGGCCGCTGGCGACGGCCGGCTGGGCGTTCCTCGGCCTGTTCGGGCTGTGCGCGATCGGCGACGCCCTCTTCCCGCTGGACTGCGCGCCCAGCCTGGAGACCTGGTGCGCGCTCCGGGAGCGCTCCGAGAGCGTCTCGTTCTCCCACGAGTTCCATTCGGTGACCAGCGGCGCGGTGATCTTCTGTGGCGTGGTCTCGCTGTTCACCCTGTCGATGGCCGCCCGCCGGTACGGCTGGTGGCCCGCGCTGGCCCGCTGGGGATGGCCGCTCGCGCTCGCCGAGTCGGTCTTCGCGCTGAGCACCCTGCTGGCGATGCTCCTCGGCCGCTGGCTCGGGATCATCCAGCGCGTCCAGATCGGCATCCTGTGCCTGGGCCTGCTGACCATCGCCTGGGCGTTGTACGCCGACCGGCGGGAGGTGCGCCGCGCCGAGCGGGGCGTCCCGCTCCCACGAGAGAAGAGCCCCCTATGACCGAGATCGTGCCCCCTGCCGAAGACGCCGCCGAAGACGCCGCCGAGGACCCCGCGAACGCCGGAGCGGCCCTGGACGCCGGATCCGGGAGCCCCGCGAGCGCCCCCGCGGGCCTCCCCGCCGTGGACACCGCCGGTGACGCCGCCGCGCGGCCGGGCGGTGAGCTGGTCAACGTCGGCCGAGAACAGGTGCACGTCGTGACGAGCGGCCCGGCGGACGGGCCGCCGCTGCTGCTGAGCTCCGGGCTCGGCGGGGCCTGGTTCGACTGGCGGCCGAGCGCGGCGCTGCTGGAGGACGCGCACCGGGTGATCGCCTTCGACCGGCCGGGGCTCGGGCTGAGCCCCGCCGCCCACGCCGCGCCCACGCTGCGCCGCGAGGTGGACGTGCTCGCGGCGCTGGCCGCGCGGGCCGGGGGGCCGGTGGTCGTGCTCGCGCACTCGATGGCCGCCTTCCACGCCGAGGCGCTCGCCCGGCTGCGCCCCGGGCTCGTCCGTGGGCTGGTGCTGGTCGACCCGAGCTACGAGCGGAACCCGCGCGTCGCCCTCCGGTACGCGGCGGCGCTGACGCCGGCGGCGACGGCGACGGGCGCGGTCCTCGGCGCGACGCGCCTGGCGCGGGTCGTGGGGCCGCTCGGCCGGCGGCTGGTCCTGAAGCACACCAGCCGGCGGGACGACCCGGCCTCCGGCGGCGTCGTCCGGTCGGTGTACGGGCGCGGGACGGTGCTCGGGACCGCCCTGGCGGAGAACCTGGCCTACCCCGAGATGGCGCTGGACCTGGCGCGGCTGCGCGAGCGGTGCCCGTTCCCCGCCGTCCCGCTGGTGGTCCTCACCGCGCTCGGCGACGTGAAGGAGCCCGCCGAGGCGCGCAAGTGGGCCGCCGGGCATGCCCGGCTGGCCGCGATGAGCCCGCTCGGGAGCCAGATAGAGCTGGCGGACGCGCTCCACATGGTGCACCTGGACCGCCCGGACGCGGTCGCGGACGCGGTCGCCGCGGTGCTCGCCCACCCGGGCGGGAACGCCGCCGGGGCGGTGGAGACCGCATGACCGGACGCGCATGATCGGAGGCCGCGTGATCGGACGGCAGGTGATCGGACGGCGGGCGGGCCGGGTGCCCGCCGCCGTGGCGGCGGGGCTGCTCGTGCTGACCCTGCCCGGCTGCAAGCTCATGCGCCGGATCTCCGACGGCTCGTTCAACAACGCGGTCACCGACGGGACGGTGCTGGAACTGAAGAACCGCGGCGTCCGCCTGGAGAAGCGGCCCTCCTGCAAGACGCCGGACTCCGGGTCCGCGTCCGTCGTCCACGTGCGCTGCACGGCCCGCACCCTGGCGGGCGAACCCGTGGCCGTGAGGGGCGTCGCCACCGCCGCCAACACCGACCACCCCCGGGAGAGCTACGTGATCACGGTCGGCCGGCGCGTGGTGCTGCGCCAGAACTGCCTCGGCCTCGGCTGCCACTGACCCCCGGAAAGCAACATCTCCCCATGGACGGGGAAAACCACCACCACGCCATGCATACACCCCTGTACGGTCGGTGACGTACTTGGTGTGGAGATATCCGGTGTGGAGTTGAATCGTACGAAAGCCCTGGTCATGGGCTCCGCCGCGCTCCTCGTCGCGCTGGCGGGCATCGCCTACCTGGTGCTCGCGGGCGGCGACGAGCTGCGCTACAAGACACAGTCGGCGTTGCGCAAGTCGCTCGCGGTGACCGCCGCCGCCGAGCTCCAGGCCCGGGGCCTGAAGCTGAGCGCGCCGCTCAAGTGCGCGGACCTGCCCGGCTGGACGAAGCAGAAGCTGCGCGCGTCCTGCACGGGCACGACCACCGACAAGCGGGACGTCCGGGTGCTCGGCAGCGGCGAGCGCAAGACGCACAAGACCTACTACACGATCCTCGTGGGCGGCCATCCGGTCGTGGAGAACGTGCTCTGCCTGGGCGCCGACTGCCGCCGCGACAAGGGCTGAACCGGGGGGCGGGCCCGGGGTGAGGATCGCCACTCCGGGCGGGCGTTGCGAGGGCCGGTGAGGGAAGGTCCTACGATGCGATGAGCTGCGTTTCTGCGGCCCGAAGCATCGTTCACCCTCCTGGAGCGGCCATGACCGGCAAAGGCGAGCCGGCGCGTCCGGCACCGGCCCGCCGCCCGGACGCCGGCGGTCCGGCGGTGGTCCACCCACTGCCGATCGCGGTCGACACGATGGGCGGCGACAACGCCCCCGGAGAGATCATCGCGGGGGCGGTCGAGGCCGTCCGGTCGCACGGCGTCCGGGTGGTGCTGGTCGGGCAGGCGCCGCGGATCCGCCGCGAGCTGGACCGCTACGGCGGCATCGGCCAGATCCCCGTCGTGCACGCCGACGAGGCCCTCGACATGGGCGAGGGCGCCCTGGCCAGCCGGCGCAAGCCGCGCTCGTCCATCGCGATCGCCTGCCACCTGATCAAGCAGGGCCGCGCGTCGGCGCTGGTGTCGGCGGGCAGCACCGCCGGGGTGGTGGCCACGTCCCGGTTGCGGCTGAAGGGCCAGCAGGGCGTGCTGCGGCCGGCGATCGCGGTGACGCTGCCGACCAGCCCGCGCCCGACGATCCTGCTCGACGCGGGCGCCACCGTGGACGTCAAGCCGGAGGGGCTGGTCCAGTTCGCCGCGCTCGGCACGGCCTACGCGCGGATCGTCCTCGGCATGGAGCGGCCCAGGGTGGGGCTGCTCACCATCGGCGCCGAGCCCGACAAGGGCGACAAGGCCACCCGCCGCGCGCACGAGCTGCTCACCGGCGGCAACCACGGGCTGGAGTTCGCCGGGAACGTGGAGGGCCACGACCTGCTGCGCGGCGAGGTCGAGGTGATCGTGACCGACGGGTTCACCGGGAACGTCGCGCTGAAGACGATGGAGGGCACCATCCGCACGGCGTTCGAGGAGATCCGCGCCGCGATGACCGCCACCCCGGCCGCGCGGATGGGCGCGCTGCTCCAGCGCCGCCGCCTCCAGGAGCTGCGCGACCGGCTCGACCCCGACACCTACGGCGGCGGCGTGCTGCTCGGCCTGAACGGGACGGTCGTGATCGCGCACGGCGCGTCCGAGGCGCGCGCGATCACCTCGGCGTGCGAGCTGGCGCACCGGCTCGCCGCCGGGCGCATCGTCGAGCGGATCCGGGAGCAGGTCGCCGCCACCCGCACGTCCCGCTTCGGCCGCTGGACGCACGGCGAACGCGAGCAGGCCCCCGACAGGCCGGACAGGAACGGCGGCGAGAGGGCGGAGCGGACCGGCGGCGACCCGGCCCCGCACGACCCGTCCCCCGCCGACACCACCGTCCCCGACCTCCCGGACCCTCCCGGCGCGACCTGAGCGGGCGGCGCCTCCCCCGGGCCGGTCAGAAGATCGCGGTCACGGTCCGCCCGGACGGCCCGCCGCTCCACTCCCAGCCGGTCGCCACCGCGGCGACCGCCAGCAGCCCGCGCCCCGACTCGGCGAGCGCGAACGCCTCCTCCGGCGTCCCGTCCGCCGGGATCGCGGCGGCGCCCCCGTGCCCGCGGCGGAGGGAACCGCCCGGCCGGGGGTCCTTTGGGCCGCCCTGGTCGGTGACGCTCAGCGCCAGCCGGCCGCGCCAGCGGCGCAGCTCCACCACGAACAGGCCGCCCGGCAGGCCCGAGCGCGTGTGCTGGATCGCGTTGGCGGTCATCTCCGCGGCCGCGAGGACGACGTCGTCGGCGCCGGGGAACCCCGCGGCGAGGAAGGCGACGAACTCGCGGACCGGCCGGGCCTGGGCGGGACGGCCGGCGAAGGCGCGCCGCCAGCACATCCCGCCCACCGGATGCTCGCGCCCGCTCATCCGCGGGCTCGCCGGGGCGCAGGTCTTCGGTGATGTGTCGAGCACGGTCATGACCGACCGTCCCTCTCCCGCCTTTCAGGCGTGTCGAGAGCACTGGGTGCCGTGACGGGGGGCGGCTGACACCCCCAGAATCCCCGCAACGCGGGCGGCCGCTCAACCCACTCCTCGTGAACTGTGTGGAACGCTCCGTTCACCAGAGGGTTCGGCGGTCCGGTAAAGGTTCCGGCGCAATCGCCGCACGCCGATAACCTTGACCCATGCCCGCTCCGCAAGCCGTACTCGCCGCCCGGGTCCAGGACGCGCTCACCGCCGCGTTCGGGCCGTCCTACGCCGGCGCCGACCCCGTCATCCGGCCCTCGCAGTTCGCCGACCTCCAGGCCAACGTGGCCCTGCCGCTGGCCAAGCGCCTCGGCCGCCCGCCGCGCGAGGTGGCGGACGCGATCGTCGCCCACCTGGACACCGCGGGCCTCATCGGCGACGTCCAGGTCAGCGGGCCGGGCTTCATCAACCTGACGCTGGACGACGGGTGGATCGCCGCGCAGGCGCAGCGGGCCCTGGAGGACGCGCGGCTCGGCGTCCCGAGGACCGAGCGGCCGCGGACCGTGGTCGTCGAGTACTCCTCGCCCAACGTCGCCAAGGAGATGCACGTCGGGCACCTGCGCACCACGATCGTCGGCGACGCCATCGCCCGGATCCTGGTGTTCCTCGGCCACGACGTGATCCGCGACAACCACGTGGGCGACTGGGGCACCCCGTTCGGGATGCTCATCGAGCACCTGCTCGACCTCGGCGAGGAGGCCGCCGCCCGCGACGACGCCTCCGTCAGCGACCTGACCGCGTTCTACCAGGCCGCGCGGGCCAAGTTCGACGGCGACGAGGGCTTCGCCGACCGGTCGCGGCGGCGGGTCGTGGCGCTGCAGGCCGGCGACGCCGAGACACTGCGGCTGTGGCGGGTCCTCGTCGAGGTGTCCAAGCGCTACTTCAACTCGGTGTACGGGCGGCTCGGCGTCACGCTGACCGACGACGACATCCGGGGCGAGAGCTTCTACAACGACCTGCTGGCGCCGACCGTCCAGGAGCTGGAGGACAAGGGCATCGCGGTCGTCAGCGACGGGGCGCTGTGCGCGTTCCCGCCCGGCTTCACCGGCCGCGAGGGCGACCCGCTGCCGGTGATCATCCGCAAGAGCGACGGCGGCTACAACTACTCCACCACCGACCTGGCCACCATCCGGTACCGGGTCGACACCGACCACGTCGACCGGATGATCTACGTGGTGGGCGCGCCGCAGGCGCTGCACTTCCAGATGGTCTTCGCCGTCGCCCGGATGGCCGGCTGGCTCGGCGAGGAGGTCGAGGCCGAGCATGCCCAGATCGGCAACGTCCTCGGTACCGACGGCAAGATCCTGCGCACCCGGGCGGGCGGCACCGTCAAGCTCTCCGAGCTGATCGACGAGGCCGTCGAGCGGGCCGGCGCGGCGTTCGACGAGATCAAGCACGACGAGCCGTTCGACGCGGCCTCCCGCGCCGCGATCGTCGAGGCCGTCGGCGTCGGCGCGGTGAAGTACGCCGACCTGTCGGTGGCCCTCGGCAGCGAGTACGTCTTCGACGTCGACCGGATGACCTCGTTCCACGGCAAGACCGGCCCGTACCTGCAGTACGCCGCGGCGCGGATCCGGTCGATCTTCCGCAAGGGCGGGCTCGCGCCGGACGAGACGACCGGGCCGATCACGCTCACCGACCCCGCCGAGCGCGCCCTGGCGCTGCGGCTGCTGGACTTCGGGCCCGTCCTGGAGCAGGTCGGCGAGAGCGCCGAGCCGCACCGGCTCGCCGGCTACGTCTACGCGGTCGCCGACGCCTACACGACGTTCTACGAGAACTGCCCCGTGCTGAAGGCCCCGGACGCCGCGACCCGGGCGTCCCGGCTCGCGCTGTGCGCGGTGACGCTGCGCACCCTGGTCACCGGCCTCGACCTGCTCGGCGTCCCCACGCCCGAACGCATGTAGCGGCGCCCGCCGGCGGCCGGACACGGCGCGGCGGGCGGAACCGTCGGACGGGAGGGCGGCGCCGGGCGCTCAGAAGGGTGCTCAGCCGGGCGCTCAGACGGGGCGGTGCTGCGGCGGCCGGGTCGCCGCGCCGCCCGCCCGGCCGGTCACGCCGGGCGCGCCGCGCTCGCGGGCGACCTGCTCGCGGACCGCCGGGACGATCTCCAGCGCGAACGGCGCCAGCTGGTCGGGATGGCCGCCGAACAGGAACGTGTCGACGCGATGGCCCACGGCCAGCTCCGTCAGCTCGTAGATCCACTGCCGGGGCGGGCCGTGCAGGAACCCCTGGGACCCGCCGGTGTCGATGACGCCCTCCAGCACGTACACGCGCCGGATCTCGGCCGGGTCGCGCCCGGCCGCGGCGCAGGCGTCGTCGATCCGGCGCTGCCCGTCCGCCAGCCGCTTGGGCGGGACGAGCGAGGACGGCGCGATCCACCCGTCGGCGACACGGCCGGCCAGGTCCAGGCCCCACGGCCCCGTCACGCCGAGCCAGATCGCGATCTGGCCGGCCGGCGCCGGGCCGGCCTGCGCGGCGGCGAACCGGTAGTGCTCCCCCTGGAAGCGCAGACCGTGCTGGTCGCTCCAGTGCAGCCGGATGACCTGCACCGCCTCCTCCAGCGCGCGGCGCGCCCGCGCCGCGTCGAGCCGCGCACCGCCGTAGGCCTCCACACCGTCCCAGAACGACCCGGCGCCGAGGCCGAGCGCGACCCGGCCGCCGCTGTCGCGGTCCATGGTGGCGACGGCCTTGGCCAGCAGGGCGGGCGGCCGCAGCGGCAGGCACGCCACCGCCGGCAGCACCCGGATCCGGGACGTGGCCGCCAGCATCGTCGCCATCAGCGTCGGCGTGTCGGCGGTGCCGCGGTGGAACGGATGGTCGCGCAGGCCGAGCAGGTCGAGCCCGTACCGGTCCGCGTCCTGCGCGATGCGGACCAGCGGGGCGGACGCGTCCGGCATCAGGGACAGCCCGAACCGCAGCGGCCCGGACCGGCCGGCGGCCGTCACTGCAGGTAGCCTTCGACCTCGTCCGGCGGCCGGACCGCCGTGTCGTCGCTCCCCTCGCCCTCCGCGAGACCCGCCTCCAGCCGGGCCCTGCGGCGGCGGAGCAGGTCCCAGCACTGGTCAAGCGCGACCTCAAGCCGCTCCAGCCGCCGGTGCTCCTCGTCCCGTCCGAGCTCGCCCCGCTGGTACCGCTCGCGGAGCCGCTGCTCCTCGCCGACGTAATCGTCGATGCGCGCCAGGATCTCCTTCTCGTCCATCGGCTCCCCCCGTCCGTGGCCGGTCTCCGGCGGAGCCCCCTCCCGCGGGCGGGCAGGGGCCCGGTGCCGGGCGCCGGTGCTCAGCGGCCCCGGTCGGAGCCGCTCGTCAGGCCGCTCAGGAACCCGCCGTCGCTGCTCGTCGAGTGCTGGAGCCCGCTGTCGGTCTTCGGCTCGACCATCGGCGCCGGTGCGGCGGGCGAGGTCGCCGAGCGGCGGGCCGGAGCCGAGGACCGGGCGCGGGTCGCGGCCGCCTTCGGCTTGGCCGCGCCCGTCCGGGCACTGGCGGTGGACTTGCGCGCCGTGCCCGACCGGGCCGCCGACGACCGTGCCGTGCCCGCCTTGGCCGTGCCGCTCCGCGCGGTGGACCCGCGCGCGGCGGACGCCTTCGGTTTGGCCGCCGGCGTCTTGCGCGCGGTGCTCGCCGACCGCGTCCCGGACGCGGTCCTGCGCGCCGTGGTGCTCTTGGCCGCGCCGGTCCGCGCCGAGGCCGCCGACCTGGTGCGGCTCGCCGCCGACGTCGACGTCCTGCGGGTCGTGCCGGACTTGGCTGCGGTGCTCCGCGTCCCCGTGGTCTTGCGCGCCGTCGTGCCGCGCGCCGTCGTCGCGCGCGTCCCGGTGCGGGCCGTACCGGTCCGCGCCGTCGAGGACTTCGCGGCCTTGGCCGTGGTCGTGATGACCTTCGCGGCGGCGTCCATCGCCTTGGCGGCGTCGGTCATCGCCTTGGTCGCGGTCGTCATCGCCTTGGTCATCGCCGTCATGGCCTTGGCCGAGGTGGACGCCTTGGTCGCCACCGACTTCATCTGCGTCGCGGCGGCCTTGGCCTGGCTCGCGGCCTTGGTGACGCGGGTCGCCGCCGTCGTCGACGTCCGGCTGGACGCGGCGCTCGTCCGCGCCGAGCCCGCCGCCGGCCTGCGCGCCGCGGTGGTGCTCTTGCGCGCGGTGGTGGTCCGGGTCCCGGTGCGGCTCGACGACGCGCGCGCGGACGTGCTCCGCGACGAGGCCGACCGCGCGGACGACGTCCGCTTGGCGGCGGGTTTCTTGGCGGCCGTGGACTTCTTCGCTGCTGTGCTCTTCGTACGACTGGCCGTGCCTCGGCTCGACGCCGTACGCGATGCGGTCTTGATAGGCACTGATCTCCCCCCAGTGATGATCAGCTTTACGGGGAGATCTATTCCACGTTTGGTGACGCTCTACACACGGTAAGCGGTCACGGCGTTCAGACGCCCACCGGATGCCACACCGTCTTGGTCTCCAGGAACGCCGTCATCCGCCCCGTGCCGGGGGTCCGCGCCCAGTCCTGCGCGCCGGGCCGCAGGACGCGCTTGAGGTTGCCCGCGGCGGCCTCCTCCAGCGCCGCGACGTCCTCGGCGGCGGCCCCGGCGAGGTCGAGCGCGTTGACGTCCATGTGGGAGGCCAGCCAGGGCGCGAGCTCGGCGCGCGACCCGGTGAGAATGTTGACGACGCCGCCCGGAAGGTCGGAGGTGGCCAGGACCTCGGCGAGGGTGATGGCGGGCAGCGGCGCCCGCTCGGCCGCCACGACGACGGCGGTGTTGCCGGACACGATCGCGGGCGCCACCACCGAGACCAGGCCGAGCAGCGGGTCGTCGGGGGCGATGACGCCGACCGTCCCGGTGGGCTCGGGCGTGGAGAAGTTGAAGAACGGCCCCGCGACGGGGTTCGCGGACCCGGCGACCGCGGCGAGCTTGTCGGCCCATCCGGCGTACCAGACCCACCGGTCGACGGCGCCGTCCACGGCGGTGCCCGCGGCGGCCTTGCCGAGACCGAGGTCGCGCAGCTCGCCGACGAACTGGTCGCGGCGGCCTTCGAGCATCTCGGCGACACGGTAGAGGATCTGGCCGCGGTTGTAGGCGGTCCGCGCGGACCAGCCGGGGAACGCCTTGCGGGCCGCCGTGACGGCGTCGCGGACGTCCTTGCGCGACGCGCGGGACGCGTTGGCCAGGAAGCCGCCCTTGGCGTCGTCGACCACGTAGGACCTGCCAGACTCCGAGCGGGGGAACGCTCCGCCGATGAACAGCTTGTAGGTCTTGCGGACGGTCAGCCGGGTCGCGTCAGGCATCGAGGTAGCCCTCCAGTCCGTGGCGTCCGCCCTCCCGGCCGAACCCCGATTCCTTGTAGCCGCCGAAGGGGGAGGCCGGATCGAACTTGTTGAAGGTGTTGGCCCACACCACCCCGGCCCGGAGCCGCTGCGCCGTCCAGAGGATCTGCGAGCCCTTCTCCGTCCAGATCCCGGCGGACAGGCCGTAGGGGGTGTTGTTGGCCTTGGCGACGGCCTCCTCGGGGGTCCGGAACGTCAGCACCGACAGGACCGGCCCGAAGATCTCCTCCTGGGCGATGCGGTGCGACTGCGCGACGCCGGTGAACAGCGTCGGCGCGAACCAGAAGCCCCGGCCGGGCAGCTCGCACGGCGGCGACCAGCGCTCGGCGCCCTCGTCCTCCCCCGCCCGCGCCAGCTCGCCGATCCTGGCGAGCTGCGCGGCGGAGTTGATCGCGCCGATGTCGGTGTTCTTGTCCAGCGGGTCGCCCACCCGGAGCGTGCCCATCCGCGTCTTCAGCCGCTCCACCAGCTCCTCGGCGACCGGTTCCTGGACGAGCAGCCGCGACCCGGCGCAGCACACGTGCCCCTGGTTGAAGAAGATGCCGTTGACGATGCCCTCGACGGCCTGGTCCAGGGCCGCGTCGGCGTACACGATGTTGGCGGCCTTGCCGCCGAGCTCCAGCGTCAGCCGCTTGCGGGTGCCCGCGACGCTCCGCGCGATGCCCCGGCCGACGGCGGTGGAGCCGGTGAAGGCGACCTTGTCGACGCCGTCGTGCTCGACCAGCGCCCGGCCGGTCTCGCCCGCGCCGGTGACGATGTTGACGACGCCGGGCGGCAGGTCGGCCTGCCGGCAGATGTCGGCGAACAGCAGCGCGGTCAGCGGCGTCGTCTCGGCCGGCTTCAGCACCACCGTGTTGCCGCAGGCGAGCGCCGGCGCGATCTTCCAGGCCAGCATCAGCAGCGGGAAGTTCCACGGGATCACCTGGCCCGCCACGCCGAGCGGCCGCGGGTCCGGCCCGAACCCGGCGTGCTCCAGCTTGTCCGCCCACCCGGCGTGGTAGAAGAAGTGCGCCGCGACGAGCGGCACGTCCACGTCCCGCGACTCCCGGATCGGCTTGCCGTTGTCGATCGACTCCAGCACCGCCAGCTCGCGGGCGCGCTCCTGGATCAGCCGCGCGATCCGGTACAGGTACTTGGCGCGCTCGGCGCCCGGCATCGGCCCCCACACCTTCTCGAACGCGGTGCGGGCGGCGCGGACCGCCCGGTCGACGTCGGCGGCGTCCGCGCGGGCGATCTCGGCCAGCGCGGTCTCGTCGGCGGGGTTGACGGTCTTGAACGGCTCGCCGTGCCCGTCGACGAACTCGCCCCCGACGAACAGCCCGTAGGACGGCCGGATGTCGACGATCGAGGCGGACTCGGGCGCGGGCGCGTACTCGAAAACCATGATCAGTCCACCGTGAAGTAGTCGGGCCCGGAGTACACGCCGGTGGTGAGCTTGCGGCGCTGCATCAGCAGGTCGTTCAGCACGCTGGAGGCGCCCAGCCGGAACCGGGCGGGCGAGAGCCAGTCGGGGCCGGCGGTCTCGTTCACCAGCACGAGGTACCGGATGGCGTCCTTGGTGGTCTTGATCCCCCCGGCGGGCTTCACCCCGACCTGGCGGCCGGTCGCGGCGCGGTAGTCGCGCACGGCCTCCAGCATCACCAGCGTCACCGGGAGCGTCGCGGCCACCGGGATCTTCCCCGTGGAGGTCTTGATGAAGTCCGCTCCCGCGCGCATCGCCAGCCACGAGGCGCGGCGCACGTTGTCGAGGGTGGCGAGCTCGCCGGTCTCCAGGATCACCTTGAGGTGCGCGGGGCCGCAGGCGTCCCGGACGGCGGCGATGTCCTCGAACACCTTCAGGTAGTCGCCGGCCAGGAACGCGCCCCGGTCGATCACCATGTCGATCTCCGTGGCGCCCGCCGCGACGGCGGCGCGGGTGTCGGCCAGCCGGGCCTCCAGCGGCGCCCGCCCGGACGGGAACGCGGTGGCGACGCTCGCGACGGCGACGCCCGTCCCGGCCAGCGCCCGGACGGCGACGCCCGCGAGGTCGGGGTACACGCACACCGCCGCCACCCGCGGCACCGAGGCGTCCGACGGGTCGGGCCGGGCGGCCTTGGCGCACAGCGCCCGCACCTTCCCGGCCGTGTCGGCGCCCTCCAGGGTGGTCAGGTCCACCATGGAGATCGCCAGATCGATGGCCTCGGCCTTCGCCGCCGCCTTCACCGAGCGGCCGGCCAGCCGGTCCGCCCGCTCCGCGGCGCCGACCCGGTCGACGCCCGGAAGCCCGTGCAGGAACGCGCGCAGCTCGGCGGCGCTGGTGTGAGTCTCCGTTGACACGCCCCCAGCATCACGCAAGTCCCCCATCGGCACAAACGGAACCTCACGGCCGGACGGCGCGATGGCGCCGGGCTCAGGACGTGCCGCGGCCGTCCGGTCCGCCGAGGTCGCGCAGGCCCTCCAGGAGCACCGCGTACAGGCGCGGGTCGCGCAGGTCGGGGCCGTCGAGCCGCCTGACCAGGCCCTTGTCGGCCAGGTCCCCGAGCAGGGCGCGGACGTCCCCGAGGGGCAGCTCGCGGGGACCGTCCACCTCCGCGGCGAACAGGGCGTCCTCGCCGGTGAGCGGCGCGGACGCGGGCCGCTCCCGGCCGAACCGCGCGGCGATCTCGGCGACGGTCCGCGGCTCCTGGCACCAGCGCAGCACGTCCAGGTGCTCGGCCTCCAGGCCGAACGCGCGCGGCCGGACGGTGCGCGCGCCGTCGACGATCGTCACGTACTCCTTGATCTCGGCGCGCGCCGCCGTCCAGGGCGCGGTGGCGACCACCATGTCCGCCAGGTCGAAGCGGTGCCCGGCCGGCTCCGGGCCGGGCCGCCGGGTCATGTAGGGACGCAGGATCGAGCCGCCCGGCCCGCCCCGGTGGTCTCCGGGGCGGGACTCGGGCCCTCGGTCGCTCGGCACCGGAGGGCCCGCCGGCTACCGGTCGGTGCCGCCGGACGGCGGCGCGTCCCCGGGCTCGTCGGACGGGGCGGCGGGGGCGGGCGGGTCCTCCTGCGCGATGGCGTCCAGCCGCGCCCGCTGGGTGCCCGCCTGGTAGGAGCCCATGATCCGCTTGACCTCCTCCGGCGAGCGCCCCTCGCTCGGCTCGGGGTCCTGCTCGATCACCGGCTCGCTGGTGCGCAGGGCCTCCACGAGGCTCTCCTGCGGCTTGCGGATGGGCAGCCCGCCGGGCGTCTCGGCGGGCTCGGCGGCCGGCTCGGGCGCGATCTCCCCGGCCGGCTCGTCCCCCCGGCCGGACTGGGCGGTGACCGGCATCGGGACGGGCGAGGTGCCCGAGACCCGCGCGGGCTCGGGCACGGAGGTGGGCACCGAGGTCAGCGTCCGCGCGGCGGGGCGGTCCCGGTGCAGCAGCGCCAGGTTGCCCGCCGGCGCCGGGACCCCGGCCTCGGCGGACGCGGCGACCGGCGCCGGCGTCCCGCCCGTGCCGGTCGAGCTCTGCCGGGTGACGTCGCGGGGCTCGGAGCCCGGGTCGACGAACAGCTTGGCGGGGATCAGCACGACGGCGGTGACCCCTCCCCACGCGCTGCGCCGCAGCGTGACCGTCAGGTCGTGCTTGCGGGCGCGGGTGGCGACCACGAAGTGGCCGAGCTGCGGGGCGTCGTCGAAGGCCGAGTCCAGGAACTCCGGCGGCGCGGCGAGGAAGGCGTTGATCCGGTCCAGTTCCGCGTCCTCGATGCCGAGGCCGCGGTCGTCGATGGTGACCGCGATCCCGCTGGCGGTGACCTGGCTCTCGACGTCCACGCTGTGCGGCGAGTAGGTGACCGCGTTGTCGATCAGCTCGGCGAGCAGGCTGACCACGTCCTCGACCGCGTACCCGACCAGGTGGTCGTTGCCCACGTGGCTGATCCGGACCCGCTGGTAGCTCTCGACCTGGCCGATCGCGGCGCGCACCACGTCGATCATGGGCATCGGGCGGCGGGCGCCGTGCGTGGTCAGGCCGCCCGCCAGCAGCACCAGGTTGTTGACGTAGCGCTGCCCCTGGACGGTCAGCTGGTCCAGCGTGAACAGTTCCTTCAGCTGGGCGAGGTCGAGGTCCTCGCGCTTCTCCATCGTGTCGATCAGCTTGATCTGGCGGCCCAGCAGCACCCGGTTGCGCTGGCCGAGGTGCAGCAGGATGCGGCGGGTCGCCTCGCGCTGGGCGGCCTGCCCCGCCGCGGCGGTGACCGCCGCGTGCTGGACGGCGTTGAACGCCCGGCCCACCTGGCCGATCTCGTCGGTGCCGAACTCCAGCGGCGGCGCCTCCACCGCGAGGTCCACCGAGTCACCGGCGGTGAGGCGGTCCATGACCAGCGGAAGCCGCTGCTCGGCCAGGTTCTGGGCCGCGTCGCGCAGCCGGTTGAGCTGCTGCAGGAGCTGGCGGGCGCTGGTGATGGCGAGCGCGACCGACGCGCTCACCGCGATCGCGCCGAGCAGGGCCGCGCCGAGCCACTTGAGCAGCAGGATGTAGCCGAGCGGCTTCGCGCGCTCCAGCACCTCGTCACCACCGAGGTCGATCATGTGGTCGAGCTGCGACATCAGCGGCTGGGTCGTGGCCTGCCACTGCGGCGCGGTCAGCGTGGGCCGGCCCTGCGGGCGGGGCTGCAGCGCCCGCTTCTCCGCCGCCTGGAGGGCGGCGTAGTCCGTCCCTCGCTGGAGGGCCTCCACGCGGCCGCGGTCGGAGTCGGGAAGCTGGGGGACGGTCTCCTTCTCCGCGGCGTTCCGCAAGGCGACCGACTGCGCGAACCTGGTCAGGTCCCCCGGGCCGAAACGTCCCTCGGCGAGCACGCCGGACAGTTCGGCGTCCTCGCGGGCCAGCATCTCCCGGGAGCGGGTCAGCGCGATGAGCGAGCGGGCGTCGGCGGCGATGCCGGCGTCGTCCACCTCGGCGGTCGCGGTGGTGATCAGGAAGGCCGCGTCGATCGTGTCGTTGTAGGAGCCCGCGGCGGCGTCGCGGGCGATCGTCCCGGCGTCGATCGACGCGCGCACCGAGGCGAGCCCCTCCAGCTGCCGGGTGGTGGCGCGGACGTATCGCTTGATCTTGTCGCCGGGCGCCTTGTGCGCCGACCGCCGCCACTGCGCGACGGTCCGGTCGGTGCGCGCCCGCTGCTCGCGCAGGCTCGTGCCGTCGGCGCCGTGCCGCCTGCCGCCGAGGTACACCAGGGAGATGCGCCGCTCGTCCTGCAGCTGGTTGATCAGGGTCTTGGTGGGACGGCCCGCGGTGGAGTCGCGCTTGCCGGTCTGCAGCAGGGTGTAGCCCTCTTGCGTGGTGACCCACGCCGCGAAGACCCAGAGCGCCACCAGTGAGCCCAGCATGAACACGATCCGCGAGCGCAGTCGGATGTTACGGGGACGATCCCGGCGGGCGGGCGATCTGCGCAGACGCATCGACGAGTCCTCAGACGATCTTCGGGGGGTTGCGAAGCCGCGGGCATCCGGGTCCGGCGCCACTCTCCGGCCGTCGGATGGCCCGTCAGGCCACTGTTCGCACCCGAAGACCCTAGCAACGAGCTTTTCGCGAATTCACCGAATCCCCCGCTTGGTCTCGGACATGGCCGCGCGGATCACGGCGGCGGGGTGCGGACCAGGCATCGGGGACGCGCAGATGTGAGCCAGATCTCCGCCGCCGCGATGCCCGCCGTTCAGCTTCCGGCACATCGGACGTCACCAGATTTTCCCCATCATCCCCAAGGAGTCGGACAAAAGGCAGAAAAGGGATATATACCCCGGCATTCCGGCGGCGGCCGAGCCCGGCGTCAGCGCTCGCCCCAGTAGTCCTCTCCACGGACACCATAGAAGTCCATGCTGAACGCCAGTTGCTGGCGCAGGTAGGCCGCGCCTCGCGGGCAGCCCGCCTCCAGCGGGCGCAGGAGCCGTTCGACCTCCCCCGCCAGTTCCCGGACGCGCGCGCGGACCGCCGTTTCGGAGACGCCGAGCGTCAGCGCGTTCAGATCCCCCCAGTCGGCCTCCCGGCCGCGGGACACGAGGTCGTTGAGCAGCCGCAACGTCGCCTGGACGACCCGGCTCGCGGCCCGCAGCCCATCGAGGTTCTCCAGCACGCGCGGATCGCCGCAGGAGATCCAATGGCAGACGTTCACCCACGCCGATCCGAAATTGTCGGCGTTGGCGAGGTACTCCTCAAGGGTCGCGGGGACGCCCGGCTCCACCTCCGCGAATCTCCGCGCCGGAGCCTCTTCCCGTCCCTCGCCCGGAAGGCCGATGCCCAGGCATTGTTTCCAGGTCCATTCACGGGCCATCGCCTGGAGCATCCGCTGCAGTTCCTCGCGCCAGACGGGCCCGTATTCGGCGAACGCCGGAGCGTCCGCCAGATCCCCGCGCAGCTCCGCCAGCATGGCCGCCAGCTCGTCCTCCCCCGCCGAGGCGGCCGAGGGCCCGGACGAGGCTCCGGACGGGGAGGAGGGCGCGGCCGTCACGGCGGGAGCCCCGGCGGCGACGCGCAGGCACCGGTCCACGATCCCGCCGACCTCCGTGGCGCGGGTGGCCAGCGTGTCGATCCGGTAGTCCAGACCGAAGATCCACAGCGAGGCGCGGGCCGCCGGACGCAGTTCGGCCGCGGTGTACCCGAGGGCACCGAAGGCGATGGCCTCGGCGAGCCGTGACGCGACCGGACCCATCGGCCCGGCGGGGAACAGCGCGGGACGCGCCGCCGCGCACGCCCGCAGGTCGCGCTCGACCTCCCGTGCGACCTCCCGTACGACCTGCCGCGCGCCCGGCGCCGCCGCACCCCGCGCGAGAGCGTCCGCTCCCGCCGCGCGGGGCGCCCCACCGGCTTCCTCGACGTCCACGTCACTCCTCGGTCGGCGTGTTCCGAATCGATCGACGATCGGGGCATCAGGAACGCACATCGCCTAGACGGCCACACCATCCCGTACAGGATGCAAGCCATACAGGACCATCGCTCTTGGTATCAAACGCTACATATACGACCAAACCCAGACAAGATCGCCCACGGTGAGGCTTTCGGTCGGGACGGTAAGCGCTTCCGGCCCGGCGCGCCCCTGCGCGCTCGACCGCGCCGGGGTGGAGCGCGACCCAGCATCCCCTACGCGGCGGGCGATCCCGGCCGGATCGTTTGACAGTCTGTCTGTCTAGGAGTCTAAAATACTAGGAACCTAGATAAATCAGATAAGGGCCGGGGACAGCGCCCTGAGGGAGGCACGTTGATCGAGTTCCATCTCGACCCCCAGTCGGGGGTGTCGCCGTACATGCAGCTCGTCCGGCAGGTCCGGCACGCCCTGCGGCTGGACATGCTGCGCGAGGGAGACCAGCTCCCAACGGTCAAGGACGTCGTCGCACAGCTCGCGATCAACCCGAACACGGTGCTCAAGGCGTACCGGGAGCTGGAGCACGAGGGCCTGGTGGCGGCCCGTCCCGGCGTCGGGACGTTCGTGACCCGGACACTGGCCGACGCCTCGCTCGCCGCACTCGGGCCGCTCCGCCTGGACCTGCGGCGATGGCTGGCCAAGGCGCGCCGCGCCGGGCTGGACGAGGAGAGCATCGAGGCCCTCTTCCTGACCACCTTTCGGGCCGAGGCCGAGGAGGAAATAGCATGACCGCCGTCTTGCGGGCCCGGGGACTGGGCAAGCGGTACCGGAAGCACTGGGCGTTGTCGGACTGCACCCTGGACGTCCCGGCGGGACGGGTCGTCGGGCTGGTCGGCCCGAACGGTGCCGGGAAGACCACCCTGCTCAACCTCGCCAGCGGCCAGATGGCGCCGACGGCGGGCAGCATCGAGGTGCTCGGCGCACAGCCCGCCGAGAGCCCGGCCCAGCTCGCCCGGGTCGGCTACGTCGCCCAGGACACCCCCACCTACTCCGGCCTCACCGTGGCCGAGCACCTGAAGCTCGGCGCGCGCCTCAACCCGTCCTGGGACGACGCGCTCGCCCGGGACAGGATCGCGACCCTCGGCCTGGACCCGCGCCGCCGCGCCGGGCGGCTGTCGGGCGGGCAGCGCGCCCAGCTCGCGCTGACCGTGGGCATCGCCAAGCGGCCCGAGCTGCTGATCCTGGACGAGCCCGTCGCGGCCCTCGACCCGCTCGCCCGGCGCGAGTTCATGCAGGCCCTCATGGAGGCCGCCGTCGAGCAGCGGCTCAGCGTCGTGCTGTCCTCGCACCTGGTCTCCGACCTGGAGCGCACCTGCGACTACCTGATCGTGCTCGTGGACTCCCGCGTCCAGGTGGCCGGGGACGTCGACGAGCTGCTCGCCTCCCACCACCGGCTGACCGGGCCCCGGCGCGACCCGTCCCGGCTCCCCGCGGACCAGCACGTTCTGACCGAGAGCCACACCGACCGGCAGACCAGCCTGATCGTCCGCTCGGACGGGCCGCTGCACGACCCCTCGTGGACGGTCGGGCGGATCTCCCTGGAGGACCTCGTCCTCGCCTACATGAGCCGGTCCGGCGGCGCCGGCGCCCGTCCCGCCCTGGAGGCCCTGCGATGATCTGGCTCACCCTGCGGCAGTTCCGCGTCCAGGCCGCGATCATGGGCGGCGCCCTCGTCGCGCTCGCCGCGCTGCTGGCCCTCACCGGCCCGGGCATGGCCGACGACTACGACCGCGGCATCGCCGCCTGCGAGGCGGGCGGCGACTGCGCCGTGTTCACCCGCCAGTTCTTCGACGACCACCAGGCCCTTTACCAGACGCTCGTCGCCGCGCTGATGTGCCTCCCGGGCGCCATCGGCCTGTTCTGGGGCGCGCCCCTCATCACCCGCGAGCTGGAGACCGGCACGCACCGGCTCGTGTGGAACCAGACCATCACCCGCACCCGCTGGCTCGTGGTCAAGCTGGGCCTGGTCGGGCTCACCGCGACGGTCTCGGGCGCCCTGGCCGGGCTCATGCTGAGCTGGTGGGCCGGGCCCCTGGAGAAGGCGGGCGCCGAGCAGTTCCCCCGGATGACGCCGCTGATGTTCGATTCCCGTGGCATCGTCCCACTGGGCTACGCCATGTTCGGGTTCGTGCTCGGGGTCACCGCCGGGGTGCTGCTGCGCCGGACGCTGACCGCGATGGCCGTCACCCTCGCCGTCTTCGTCGCCGTCCAGCTCGCCGTACCGGCGTGGATCCGCCCGTACTACATCCCCGCGAAGGTGACCGTCACCAAGATGACGTCCGAGAACATCGAGGGCCTGATGTTCACCGACAGGCGCGAGGTGAAGGTACGGCTGAAGCAGGAGCCCGGCATATGGGAACTTTCCAGCCGGACCATCGACTCGTCCGGGCGCGCCGTGAGCTCGCTGCCGTCCTCGCTGGCCACGGGGGCCTGCGCGCCGCCGACCCGGGCGGGGAACGCGGCGAACGCGAAGGAACGCTGCTTCTCCGAGATCACCCGGCTCGGCTACCGGCAGAAGCTCACCTTCCAGCCCGCGGGACGGTTCTGGCCCTTCCAGTGGATCGAGACCGGACTCTTCCTGGTCCTGTCCGCCGCCCTGACCGCTTTCTGCTTCTACTGGACCCGCCGCCGGGTCTCCTAGGAACGCCCAGGGCCGGGGAGGGCACGCACCTGTGCGGCGTCGGCTATGGCCCCGCACGCCGCACAGGTCAGCGTCTGCCGGACGTCGCCGCCGCAATCGTGCTCGTAGTGATACGGGGGGCCGTCCGGTGCGGCCCAGCGGTCGCCCCAGCGTGTGAGGGCGACGACCACGGGCTGGAGGTCGCGCCCCTTCTCGGTGAGGACGTACTCGCGATCCGGACCCGGCTCCATGAGCCCGGCCTTCACGAACCCCTCCAGGCGGGTCGCGAGGATGTTCGGCGCGATGCCGAGGCGGCGCTGGAACTCGGAGAACCGCGTGCACCCGGAGTACAGGGCGTTGCGGACGATGAGCAGGCTCCAGCGCTCCCCGATCAGCTCCAGCGCGCGCGCCGCCGAGCAGTTCTCGTTCTCGTAGGTCTTCCCGAGCATCGACGCCTTCCCCCATCGCTCGCAGGACACGGATCCCCCCGGTTGCGTCACGATAGCCGCAGGCACGCGTCCTCCCCTCCCCACGGCTACCGGCCCGTAGGGTCCGGGAGATCTCCCCGGAGGAAATTCGCACGGGTTTGTCCGAGGTGTTTGGCATGCTGGTGACGTGAGCGCCCGCGCGATGAGTCCCCTCCTGGTCGGCAGGTCGGCCGAACTGGCCCGCCTGGCCGACGCCTTCGCCGCGGCTCCCGCGACCGTCCTGGTCGGCGGTGAGGCCGGGCTCGGCAAGACGCGCCTGGTCCGCGAGTTCACCACCGCGCTCGGCGGGCCCGGCGGCCCCGGCCCGGCGCCCCGGGTGCTCGTCGGCGGCTGCCTGGAGCTCGGCTCCGACGGCCTGCCGTTCGCCCCGTTCACCACCGTGCTGCGCGACCTCGTCCGTGATCTCGGCATCGGCGGCGTCGCCGGGCTCGTCCCGCGCGGCGACACCGGGGGCCTGGCCCGGCTGCTGCCCGAGTTCGGCGAGCCGGAGACCGACGAGGCGTCCGGCGAGGAGCGCGCCCGCCTGTTCGAGGTGGTGCTGACCGTGCTGGAGCGGCTGGCCGACGGCGGGCCCGTCGTCCTGGTCATCGAGGACGCCCACTGGGCCGACCGTTCCACCCGCGACCTCCTCGCGTTCCTGATCCGCAACATCGGCGCGGTCCCGGTGCTGATCGTGGTGACCTACCGGTCGGACGAGCTGCACCGCACGCATCCGCTGCGGCCGATGCTGGGCACGCTGGAACGCGCCGACCGCGTCCGCCGGATGGAGCTGACCCGGCTGTCGCGCGCCGACGTCGCCGCCCTGGTCACCGAGACGCTCGGGTACGCGCCCCCGCCCGGCCTCGTCGAGCGGGTCGCGGCCCGCAGCGAGGGCAACCCGCTGTTCGTCGAGGCGCTCCTCGACGACGACGGCACGCTGGCGTGCGAACTGCCCGAGTCGCTGCGCGACCTGCTGCTCGCCGGCGTCCAGCGGCTGCCCGACGAGACGCAGGAGGCGCTGCGCGACGCCAGCGGCGGCGGCACCCGCATCGAGCACGCGCTGCTGGCCGCCGTCTCCGGTCTCGGCGACGCCGCGCTGGCCCGCGTGCTGCGGCCCGCCGTCGCCGCGAACGTGCTGGTCGTGGACGGCGACGGCTACGCCTTCCGGCACGCCCTGATCCGCGAGGCGATCCACGACGACCTGCTGCCCGGCGAGTACACGCGACTGCACACCCGATACGCCGAGGCACTGGAGGACGACCCCTCCCTCGTCCCGTCCGGGCGGCTGTGGGTCGAGCTGAGCCACCACTGGCACGCCGCGCACGACGCGACGTGGGCGCTCGTCGCGTCCTGGCGCGCCGCCGCCGACGCCCGCAAGGCGCTGGCCCATGCCGAGTGCCTGTCCATGCTGTCGCGCGTCCTGGAACTTTGGGACCGCGTGCCCGACGCGGCCGAGCGCATCGGCGCCGACCTCATCGCGGTCCTGGAGGGCGCCGCGTCCGCCGCCGACCTCGCCGGCGAGTACGACCGGGGGATCAAGCTCGCCTCCGCCGGGATCCGCGAGATCGAGGCCGCCGGCGAGGACACCGCCGCGTCCCGGGCCCGGCTCGCGGCCATGCTGGAGCTGCGCGGGCGGATGTGCCACCAGGCCACGCGGCCCGGCTTCATGGAGGATCTGCGCGCCGCCGCGGAGGTGCTGCGGGACGCGCCGCCGAGCGCGCTGCTGTCGCGGGTGCTGGCCACCCTCGCCACCTACATCCGCCTCACCCGCGACATCGAGGTCGCCCGCGCGGCGGCGAGCGAGTCACTGGCGATCGCCCGCGAGCTGGCCGACCCGGTGACGGAGGCGGACGCGCTGATGGCGCTGTTCTGCGCCGACATCGACTACGACACCCACGCCGCGCGCCTCGCCGAGGTGGAGCGGACCGCGCAGCGCACCGGTCACCACCGCATCAGGCTCCGCTTCGCGGTCATCAAGTCGCACTTCCTGGAGGGCGCCGGGCGGCACGCGGAGGCCGCCGACGTCGCCCGGCGCGGCAAGGAGCTGGCCCGCGAGTTCGGCGTCACCCGCACGCACGGCGCGTTCCTGTGCATCAACGAGGCCGAGCCGCTGGTGTCGCTCGGCCGCTGGGACGAGGCGGACGCCGTCCTCGACCACGCCATGGACCTGGATCCCGCCGTGATGATCCGCACCTCGCTGTACATCCTGTCGGGCGAGATCGCGCTGGCCCGCGGCGACTTCGCGACCGCGAGCGAGCGGCTCGCCGGCGCCACCCAGGTCGTGGGCCTCAACGTGAAGTGGCTGAAGACGCAGGACTACTTCACCATGCTGCGGCTCCAGACCAGCCTGGCGGTCGCGCAGGGCCGCCCCCGCGAGGCGCTGGACGCGGCGCGCGGCGTGATCGAGCAGTCCGGGCTCCCGGACGACGCCCGCTACGCCTGGCCGGTGCTGGTCACCGCCGCGACGGCGTGCGCGGAGCTGGGCGAGGCCGCGGCGGACGACCTGCGCCGCTTCACCGAGCGCGCCGCCGAGCTCACGGTCCACGGCCCGCTGCAGCGGGCGCACCGGCTGACCTTCCGGGCCGAGGCCGACCGCGCCCGCGGCGTCCTCGACCTGGCCGCCTGGGACGAGGCGGCCGCCGCGTGGGAGTCGCTCGGCAACGGCTACCAGCGGGCCCACGCGCTGTCCCGCGCCGCGGAGGCCGCGCTCGCCGGCGGCGACCACGAGGCGGCGGCGGAGCGGCTGCG
>NZ_CAACVB010000025.1 GCF_900659635.1 Actinomadura roseirufa
GGGGCCGTCGTCGCGCCCCGCGCCGCGGGGTTCGCCGACGGCGTCGAGGAGGTGCTGAGCCTTCCCGCCGCCGCGCGGCGGGCCGCCGCGCGCGCCCGAGCCGAGCGCTACCCGTGGACGACGACGATCGCGGGCATGCTCGACGTCCTCACCGCGGGGACGGCCGCCCCGGGCGCTCCGGCCCCGGGAACGGTCCGGCCCGGGTCGGCCAGGACGAGATCGGTGCGGTGACCTCGCGCATCGGCCGGACGGCCTACTTGGCGCGGAAGCTGCAGTCCTCCGGCAGGTCGGGCGGCTGGAACGCGCCCTTCGGGATCGGCAGCGGGGCGTCCTTCACCGTGTACCCACGCAGCCACTTGCCGAAGGGCCCGGCGCTGGCGGCGCTGAACGGCGCGGGTCCGTTGCCCATCTGCTGGCACTGCGGCAAGGTCACACCCCAGGAGAACCCCGCCCGGTCGAACTCGTGCCCGCGCGGCGACTGGTAGAACGTCAGGTTCGCGCGCTTCTCGTTCGCCGGCGCGCCGTCCTGCCGGATGCCCGAGACGATCGCCACCGGCCCGGTCGCCATCACGTAGTCGACCTTGATCCAGCCCCAGTGGTGCTTGGACGGCCCGCCCGGCACGTCCGGCGCGTAGTGGTCGAACTTCACCGTCCCCCGCGCCGCGCCGAGGACGAGCTTGCCGTTGACGAACTTCCACGGCGCGCCGTGCGCGTCCACGATGAACCGCCGGTACGGGTACTCGGTGTCACCGGGGAAGTTCAGCCACGCGTCACCGGTGACGTGGGCCTCCTTGAACGGGCCGGGGTCCTCGCCGTCGGCCAGCGCGCTCCCGCTCCCGGCCGCGCCGGCGGTGATCAGCACGGCCAGTCCGGCGATCAGCCCCTTGGCGGGGGCGCGTCGTCCCTGCGACATGTGGGTTCTCCTCTCCCGCGGGCGCCGTCGCCCGCTCCCCACCAAGCTCGCAGCGGCGCCCCCGGCCGGACCTCCCCCGCAGGTCCCCCGCGCCTCCCCCGTGAAGGGGGGTCAGCTCACCTTGCCGCGGACGTAGACCCACGCGCCGTCATGCCGCGTGAAACGGCTGACCTCGTGGAGTTCGCCGGGCTCGGTCCCGTCCAGGTAATGGGCGCGGAACTCCACGGTGCCCCGGTCGTCGCCGGGGCCGCCCGCGTCGACGGCGAGGATCTCCAGCCGCACCCACCGCGTCCGGTCGTCGAACCCGACCCGCTCCGGCCGCGTCGCGGGATGCCAGCTGCGCAGCAGGTACTCCTCGTCCCGCCGGGCGAACGCGCTGTAGCGCGACCGCATCAGCTCCTCGGCGGTCTCCGCCCGCCGCTCGCCGCGGTGCACCGGCCCGCAGCACTCCCGATACACCGAACCCACCCCACAAGGACACCTGGCCACACCAGAATGATGACGTGTCCGCGGGGGTAAGACGGACATGCCGACTGACAGAGTTGATCACGGACTGGAGCTGCGACTTTACCTACCGTTGACCGAGGGGCTGCCGGACGGAAGACTCACCGTCCCTGGACGGTGACGCTACGGTGCCATCTTCGCGGGGCCGGGCGACCCCCCTAGGCCCGGCAGCGGACGAACTCGCAGGAGGCCACCGTGCCCGACCCATCCGTCCATGATCGATTCGCGTTCCGGTCCCCCGGACGCCTGGCGCTGCTGATCGCCCTGGCCGCGCTCACGGCCATCGCGTCCGTGCTCGCCCTCGCCGCCGCGGGCCCGCGCCGCGGCGCCTACGCCGCCGCCGTGCCGACCCCGGACCACGTGGTCGTCGTGGTGTTCGAGAACCACAACTACTCGCAGATCATCGGCAGCTCCAGCGCGCCGTACATCAACTCGCTGGCGAACGGCGGCGCGAACCTGACCAACTTCTTCGCCGAGACCCACCCGAGCGAGCCGAACTACTTCGCGCTGTTCTCGGGCAGCACCCAGGGCATCACCGACGACGCGTGCCCGCCGCCCGGGTCCCCGTACAACAGGGCCAACCTCGGTACCGAGGTCCGCAACGTCGGCCGCAGCTGGGGCAGCTACAACGAGGGCCTGCCCTCGGAAGGGTCCACGGTCTGCTCCAACAGTGCCGGCAAGTACGCGCGCAAGCACAACCCGTGGTTCTCCTTCAGCAACCTGCCCGCCTCCACCGGGCACACCTTCGCCCAGTGGCCGACCGACTTCACCACCCTGCCCACCGTCTCCTTCGTCGTCCCGAACCTGTGCAACGACATGCACGACTGCTCGGTCGGCACGGGCGACACCTGGCTCAAGAACAAGATCGACGGATACGCGCAGTGGGCCAAGACCCACAACTCCGTCCTGGTCGTGACCTTCGACGAGGACAACGGCTCCGCCGGTAACAAGATCGCGACGGTGTTCTACGGCGCCCACGTCAAGACGGGCCCGGACGCGACCCAGTACAACCACTACAACCTCCTCCGCACCATCGAGGACATGTACGGAACCACGCACGCGGGCAACGCGGGCACGGCCTCGCCCATCACGGCGATCTGGCAGTAGCCGGTGTACCTGTCCTCTGGACGCGTCGCGGACGCGGCGAGCGGTGTGGACCGCCCGCCGCGTCCCCGGCGGGGATCACGGCGCCGGGCGCTGCGGCTCGTGGCGCCCAACGTGGTCGCGCTCGGCGCGGTCAGCCTCATCACCGACGTCTCGTCCGAGATGGTGACGGCGGTCCTTCCCCTTTACCTCGTCGCCGGGCTCGGCCTGTCGCCGCTCGCGTTCGGATTCCTCGACGGCCTGTACGGCGGCGCGACGGCCCTCGTCCGGCTGGTCGGCGGGCACGCGGCCGACCGGCGCTCCCGGCACAAGCTCGTCGCGGGCACCGGCTACGCCCTGTCGGCGCTGTGCAAGCCCGCGCTGATGCTCGCCGCCTCGGTGCCCGCCGTCGCCGCCGTGCTCGTCGCCGACCGCGCCGGCAAGGGCGTGCGCACCGCGCCCCGCGACGCGCTCATCTCGCTGTCGAGCCCGCCCGGCGCGCAGGGCCGCGCCTTCGGCGTGCACCGCGCCATGGACACCACCGGCGCGCTCCTCGGCCCGCTCGCCGCGTTCGGCGTCCTGGCCGCCGCGCACCAGGAGTACGACCCGGTGTTCGTGGTCAGCTTCTGCGTCGCCGTCCTCGGCGTGCTCGTGCTCGCCCTGTTCGTCCGCGACCGGGAGGGCGCGACGGGCGGCACCGTCAGGGCGACGCTGGCGGTGCTGCGCAGGGCCGAGTTCGCGCGGGTCTGCGCCGGCGCCGTCCTGCTCGGCGCCGTCACGGTCAGCGACTCGTTCCTGTACCTGCTGCTCCAGCGCTTCACCGACCTGCCCGTCCGCTACTTCCCGCTGCTGCCCGTCGGCACCGCCGCGACGTACCTGCTGCTCGCCGTGCCGCTCGGCCTGGCCGCCGACCGCGCCGGGCGCCGCCGCGTCTTCCTCGCCGGGCACGCCGCCCTGCTCGCCGCCTACGCCGTCCTGCTGTCCCCGCTGAACGGTATGGTGCTGGTGGCCTGCTGCCTCGCCCTGCACGGCGCCTTCTACGCCGCCACCGACGGCGTCCTCATGGCGCTCGCCGGGCCGATGCTCCCCGAGGGCACCCGCGGGGGAGGGCTCGCGGTCCTGCAGACCGGCCAGGCCATGGCCCGCTTCGCCGCGTCCCTGGCCTTCGGCGCCGCGTGGACGTGGTGGGGGCCGCGCACCGCGCTGTGGGCGGCGGCCCTGCTGCTCACGGCCGCCGGGGCCGGCGCCGCGGCGCTCCTCGGGACGCGAAAGGAGACCGCATGACCGTGCGCACGCGCCTGCTGATCCTCCTCGCGGCCACCGTGGTGCTCGCCGTCGCCGCGACGGGCTACACGCTTCACACCGCCGGCCACGGGACGCCCCGGATCGTGCCCCTCACCCTCGGCGCCCCGGGACGCATCGTCTTCCGGGACATGCGGATGGGCGCCGGCAAGGACCACCTCGCCGCCGTCCCGTCCACGGCGCCCACGGGCCCGCGCGTCAACGGCGCCCTGGTCTGCGCGCGCTTCCACGCGGCGTCCGGAACCGGGCTGTGCCTGCGCAACCGGCCCGGCCTGACACCGTCCTACGACGCGGTCCTCGTGGACGGGGCCCTCCGCGAACGGCGCCATTTTAGAGGCGCCGGCCTCCCGTCCCGCACACGGGTGTCGCCGAGCGGCCACATGGCCGCGTGGACGGTGTTCGTCAGCGGCGACTCCTACGGCGGCCCGAACTTCTCCACCCGCACCAGCATCCTCGACACCCGCACGGGACGGCTCATCCCCTCACTGGAGGACTTCACCGTCCTCAAGGACGGCTCCCACTACCGTTCGGCCGACATCAACTTCTGGGGCGTCACCTTCGCCGACGACGACCACTTCTACGCGACCCTGGCCACGCACGGGAAGACCTACCTCGTCTCGGGCGACCTCACCCGCCGTGAAGCCCGCACATTGCACGAGAACGTCGAATGCCCGTCCCTGTCCCCTGACAGGACCACCATCGTCTACAAGAAACGCGTCCGCTCTCCCGCCACGGGACGCCCCTGGGCCCTGTACGCGCTCGACCTGCGCACCATGCGCGAAACGGCCCTGGCCGAGAGCCGAAACGTGGACGACCAGGCCGTCTGGATGAACGCCAAAGAGGTCGCCTACTCCCTGCCCGGCGACTTCGGCTCCGACCTGTGGACGGTCCCCGTCGACGGCACCGGCGCCCCCCGCCTCCTGCTCACCGCCGCCCTCAACCCGGTCTTCTGAGGAGCGGGCGACCTCGCGGCGGTGTTCCCCAGTACCACCACGAGGTCGCCGCGCTCCTGCGACGCCATGCCCCTCGAAGAGGGAGAGGAGCCCCGCCTCCCCTCCCTCCGGCATCGCGCCGGGCACTGGCCGGGCCCAGCGGACCCGGACTCACGGTCGCGGCGCGCGTCCGCACCGCGACCGTCCCCCCGCTTCCCCGTGCCGGCGATACGCCGGTACGTGCCTCGTCCGCCGCCCCGGGCGGCCCCCCGATGATCCGGCGCAGAGGTCCCCGCCTCTCGCCGGCCCCCGTCGCAGCAGGTCCCGCGCCGCGGCCGGGGCGCCCCCTTGCCCCGTCATGGCCGTCCCCGGGCGCCTTTCGGTACCCCTGCTGCCGCTCGGAGCGGCGGACGAAGCCCCGGTCGGGAGGCCCTGTGGCAGGGCGAGTACCCCCCCGACCGGAGTCATGTGGTGTTCAGCCCGGATCTCACCGGCCCGCAGGTGCCCCTGACGACCCGCCGGCCCCGCCCGAGCGGACCGCGGTGGGCGCCCGTGCGGCGATCGCGACCGATCCGCCCCCTCTGAGGACCTCCGTGCGTCTGGCGCGCGATGCCATCCCGGCCCCCTCATGGACGAGCACCGCGCCCTTGGCGATGCGCTGGTTCCAGTGTGCGGCCCTACCGGCGGGATGTCCTTGCCCACGCGTTCCCGGAAGTTGACGTTGCGTCCACGGTCACCGGAGGTTCCGGTAGTCGCGGGGCGACAGGCTGAAGGCCGCCCGGAAGAGCCGGCTGAAGTGGGCGCTGCTGGTGAAGCCCCATCGGGCGGCGATGACGTGGATGGGATGGGCGTCCATGGCGGGATCGGTGAGGTCGTGACGGCAGCGCTGGAGCCTGCGTTCACGGATCAGCGCCGCGACCGTCGTCCCCTGGCCGCTGAAGAGGTGGTGAAGGTGACTGGTGGAGATGTGGTGCGCGGCCGCGATGGTGGCCGGCGTCAGATCGGGGTCGGAGAGGTTGCGCTCGATGAACGAGCGGATCCGCGTGACGAGCACCCGATGGTGGGTCTCCGGCTCGACCGCGGTCTCGGCCTCCAGGAAGTGCGCGCACAGGGCGGTGATGAGGTCCACGGCGATCGAGGAGACGCGCGCCCCGTCCGCCGGGGTGTGCCGGGTGGACCCGTGGCTGAGCTCCGTCAGGCACTGGACGAGCAGCCCGCCCAGCCCCTCGCTCGGGAGCCGGCTGCTCAGCAGACGGCTCACCGCGTCCGGCTTGAACGGCAGCAGCGTGCGCGGGAACTCGGCCGTCACCAGCATGGGATGCTCCCCGCCGGGATCCTCCGCGGTGATCGTCCCCTGGAAGGGATGCGAGGAGTCGGTGACGAGCAGCCCGCTGCGGCTCCAGGTGGCCTCGCGTCCGGCCTGCTCGAAGGTGTGCCATCCGCGAAGGCTGAAGGACACATGGCACACCTCCGGGTCGCTCCGGGCGATGAGCTTGCTCGTCCGGTACTCCCGCGTCGGCGGAAACGTCATCCTGAATAACCGCATGACGCCGAAGTCCAGAAGCCGGGCCCGGACGAGATAATCGTCGGCGACGCTGCTGCGAATGACGCTCGGCATCTGTGACTGGGCCGCCCGCAGACTGTTCCAAGCGTCGAACCGCTCCGCCGGGGGCAGGTGCTCGTTCGACAGGTGGTACTCGATCACCGTCGCTCACCTCACGGAAAGCAGGAGAAAGGACACGTGGCGGGGTTGGATTCACCTCCGTTACCTCCCCCGGGGGTTACCACCGTAGATAGACCCACCGCCGTGCCGCCACCCGAAGAGAAGAGCTCTCAGCGCAATGCCGCGATGATCAGCCGTGCGATCAGCCGCACCTCGCGACCGGCGGCCCGGCACGCCCCGGGGCCGGTGCCCTCTGCCGCCCGTACTCCGTCCCTTCCCAGCGGACGACGATGGTCAAGTTCTCGACCAGGCAATACAAGTACCGCGTACCCGACGAAGGCGTGTGAGTGCCCTTTTACCGGCGAGCTGGGATTGGGAAGGCTTTTCGGGCGAGTTCGTCGTAGGGGATGCCCTCGGCGTGGGTTCGGCCCCGGGTCGCGAGGCTGGCGGCCCAGGCGCACAGGAAGCCCGCCGGCACCGAGACCAGCGCCGGAATCGACAGCGGGAACAGGTGCGCGTCGCCGAGGACGTCCGGTCCGACGAGAACGAGACCGATCGAGGTGACGAGGCCGCCCGCCAGCCCGGCCGCCGCCCCGTGGCGGGTGAGCCCCCGCCAGTAGATGGTGAGGACGAGGACCGGCGTCGTGGTGCTCGCCGCGACCGCGAACGCCACATTCCCGAGAAATGCGACGTTCAGTTTCCGCGCCCACAACGCCAGGAGGATCGCGGCCACGGAGACGGCCGCCCCGGCGAGCCTGCCGACGGCGAGCTGGCGGCGGGGCGAGACGTCCCCCCGCTTGAGCACGGTCGTGTACAGGTCGTGCGCGATCGCCCCGGAGGACGCGATGGCGAGCCCCGCGAGCACCGCCAGGATCGTCACCATCACCACGCTCGCGGTCACGGCGAACAGCAGGTCGCCGCCCAGTTCCCCGGCCAGCCGCGGCGCGGCGAGGTTGCCCGCCCGGTTGTCGGCCACGATGGCGGACCGGCCCACCAGGTTCAGCGCGGCGTACCCGAAGATCGGCAGCGCGAGGAAGAACGCGGCGAAGATCCACATCGCGATCTGGGCCGAGTCGCGCGCGGCCCGTCCGTCCCGGACCGTGAGGAACCGGACCATGACGTGCGGCAGGCCCATCATGCCGAGCACCATGCCCATGGTCAGGGACACGGTCTCCAGCGCCTCCGCCGTGCCACCCCGGCGGGGGGTGACGACCCCGTCGCCGAACCGATGCGCCGCGTCCTGCATGGAGCCGATCGGGTTGCCGCCCGTCCGCGCCGTGAGCAGCACGAACAGAAGGAGCACCGTGGCGATCAGCACGACCGCCTTGAACACCTGGATGTACGTCGTGCCGACCATGCCGCCCAGGGCGGTGTAGAGCGTCATCAGGACGCCGATGAGGGTCACCGCGACGGGGAAGTCCACGCCGAGCAGCACCTGCGCCAGCAGGCCAGCCCCGACGAACTGGATCATCATGTAGATGAGGCTGATGACGAGGGTCGCGACCGCCATCAAGGCGCGCAGCCCGCGGCCGTCGAAGCGCGCGGCGACCGCGTCCGCGATCGTGTAGCGGCCGAGGTTGCGCAGCGGTTCCGCGATCACCACGAGCATCAGCAGATAGGCCGCCGGTACCCCGGCGGCCAGGTAGAACCCGTGGAAACCGGTCAGCGCGACCGCGCCGGTGATCCCGAGGAACGAGGCGGCGGAGAGCTGGTCGCCGGCGAGCGCCAGGCCGTTCTGCAACCCGCCGATCCGTCCGCCCGCCACGTAGTGGTGGTCGGTGTCGCCGCCGCGGCGCGCGGCGCGCGCCGTCAGCGCGAGCGTCACGGCGACCAGCGCGAGGACGATCACCACCGCGGTCGTGTTCACCGCCGCGTCTCCCGCTCGAACCGGCGCGCCCGGCGCCGGTAGGCGGTCGCCCCGAGCACCGGGCCGACGACCACGCAGAGGCCCGCCGCGTAGCCGGCGCCGACGCCGTGGAACACGCCGTCCAGGACGCCCGTGAACGAGGTGAGCACGGGGAACGCCATGAACAGCAGGAACGTCGTCGCGGCCGTGCTCAGGACGAGCCGCTTGTGCCGCGCGATCGCGGCGTCATGACCGCCGGCGGGGGTGTGCGCGGCCGGTCCGGGACCGGGGGTTCCCGTCATCGAAGTCCGCCTTCCTCGGCGCCGGCCGCCGCGAGGCGCCGTTCCGTGCGCACCGGCGCCCCCGACCGGTCCCTGAGATCTGGCTCACCACTCCTTCGACATTACATACACGAAATCGTATATAACAAGGGCGGATTCAGTGGAGTGCCGTGACCTGCGGTGATCCGGCCGTCATTCCCCGATGCCGGTGACGATCTGCGTGGCCGCCTTCTTCCGCAGCCCGAAGTTGAAGCGGGCGATGACCCGGTCTTCAGCCCGTTCCGTGAGGGTGACCTGGTAGAGCACGCGAAGCTTCATGTCGGCTTTCAGCGCCTCACGCGGGGCCTCGAAGAGGAGTTGTCCCGGCTTGCGACTGCCGCTGGCGCACGCGAAGACCAGCACGCGCCGCGACGTGGCCACCATCCAGACGGGGGGCGGGGAGAAGAACGCGAAGACCCCGACCCCGCCGGTGAGCGCCGTCGTCGCGAGGCCGGTGACCAGTCCCGTGGCGAGACTCTTCCCGAGCAGTTTCTTGATGCCGCCCCTGAGCTGGCCGCCGACGGCGGCGATGACGGTCTCGTCGGGCTCCAGGTGAGATTCCAAATGGCGCAGCAGCTTGGTCGTGTTAACCATGAGACCTCCGGATCGCGAACGTGAATACGTCCGCGTGAGCCTAATGGCACGCCACCGGGAAGGTGCACAATTTCGATGACCCGAGGCACCCACCCCTCATAATTAACGGTCAGTGATGCTCTCGGAGTTCACCGTCACGACGGCGCTCACGCAGTGTTCCTCGGCCTTCGCGTGAGCGCGTGACCGGCCCGGCTGAGGCGAGCCCGGGGGCGAGCGGGGATTGCGGCGAGCCCTAGAACCGCAGCAGAGTTCCCAAGGGCAGGATCGGCAGATTCCCATTGGGCGCCTCGATGACGTACGAGAACGGGAAACCGGGATCGTAACGCTGGCAGGAAGCGGACCCCAGCATGCACGGCTGTCCCGTGAACCCGTGGAGGAGCCTCCCGCCGGAATCGAAGAACAGCAGGTCCGTGGTGAACGTGTAACCGGCGATGACGTGCGATCCATAGTTCGGAACGGGATACCGGTACAGCATCCCGGCCCGTCCGCCGAGGTCGCCCCTCGTCCAGCCGAGCATCCCCAAGGACGTCTTCCGGGGGGTGTCCGCGAGCGCCATGCGGTACACGCCGCCCCCGACCCCGACCACCACCGTGGCGGTCTCGGCGGGGTCCAGCCGTCCCGAGGGCGCCTCGGCCTTCGGGACGATCCTCGACCTCGCCCCTCCGCCCGGCACGGTCGCCGCCTGCGGGCTCCCTGCGCAGTCCAGCGCGACCCGGTCCGCCCGGACCACCCGCACCGTGGTGGCGGCCCGCCGCATGGTCACCCGCACCGCCCCCTTCGTCACGTAGGTGATGGACGGACCGTCCGAGCAGACGGCGACGCTCGTCCGCCCCTTGACGCGGAACCTCTGCTCGCCCAGCTGCCCGTCCCGCGACAGCCCGATCACCATCGTGTTCTCGCCCGCCTCCTTGAGCCCCCCGTCGATGCCGAACCGCCCGAGCGGCGTCGTGACACTGCCGCCCACCTTCACGGCGAACATTCCGTCCTGGTCGATGCTGAACACCAGCGGCAGCATGGGCGGCTGATAACTCACCCCGCCGACGAAACTGCACCCGCACAGCAAGAGCAGCGGAGCCAGCCTGCCGAGAAGAATCATGTCCACTCCGCGCGAGTCAGAGGCGAGGGGCGTCAGCGCTGTGACGCACTCCGCTTGCCCTGAGTTCGTCCCTGACCACCATGGGCCACCACCCCCGCACCCTCTTTACAAACCAAAGACCCCCCATTGCGATCGACGTCGCCTGAGACCTCCGTGAGGACGTAGAGGAACAGGACGCGTTGGGGCCCACCCTTGAGACGATCCGCCCCGAGAGCCGCCTCCCCGCGAGCGACAATGCCCCGACGACCTGCGGGATGATCCCTCCGGCACCCCCGAATTCACTCGCGACACCCCGAATCCGCCGCGATGGTCGACCCGGCGGCACGCGCCCCCCGCCCAAGTCGATAACCCCATAACAACCACGAACAAGGTGGCACCAGGAGAGGTCATCTTGAGATCAAGAAGCCACTTGATTTGTCTTCAACTGCCAGCCCATCCGTCTGCAAGAATCGCCGCCGAACAGGCCCCCTCCTAATGGAAGCAGTAGTGACAGTTCTGGGCAGCGGAAAGAACACACGAATCGCCTCCTCGAATTCGGCACCCGGCCGGAATCGTGAATCCCCGCCCGCATCGCCAGCACCATGATTGTCCAAACTCCAGCAACAACGACGAACCTCGGACCAGCGCCATATTCCGGCACCGCACCCACCCCGACAACGCCGTCGATGGTCGAGCGGCGCCGATCGAGCGGCGCGGGGCAAGGACCGAGGTGGCGAGGGGCCGCCGATCGAGGGGCGTTGATTGAGGGGCGCGGGCCGACAGGCAAGGGGCGAGGACCAGCGGTCGAGGGACGAGGGGGTAGGAGCGAGGGACGACACGCGAGGAGGGACGGGCGAGGGGTGAGAGCCGAGGGGCGGCGGCGAGGGGGCGAGGGCGGCGGGCGGCGGTGAGAGCCGAGGGGTGGCGGTGAAGGGGCAAGGGGCGAGGGGCGGCGGTGAAGGGGCAAGGGGCGAGGGGCGGCGGTGAGGGGGCGAGGGCGGCGGGCGGCGGTGAGAGCCGACGGGCGGCGGTAAAGGGGCGACGGGCGGCGGTGCAGGGGCGAGGGGCGAGGGCGGCGGGTGGCGGTGCAGGGGCGAGGAGGGACGGGCGAGGGGTGAGAGCCGACGGGCGGCGGTGAGGGGGGCGGGGGGCGGCGGGCGGCGGTGAAGGGGCGACGGGGCGAGGGCAGGCGGGCGGCGGTCAGGGGGCGATGGGGCCGGGGGCGACGGGGCGGGGCGACGGTCGAGAGGTGAGGGCCGACGGCCGGCCGCCGGTCGGCGTCGGCGTCGGCGTCGGCGCTATGAGGCTGCCGGATGTCGTGGTCCGGTTCCCGCGTCCGGGATGGACGGGGCGTGCGCGACCGGGTCCAGGTCGCGATGTGGATCTTCGCTGTGCTCTTCCTCGCGCCGCCGAGTTCGGATATGCCGCGCTCTTCCTTGAGGCGCCGATCTTCGGATGTGCCGCGCTGAACGTGTGGGGCGGGTTCGGCGTCGTGGCCGCCTCAGACTGCCGGCCTTCTCCGCAATGGGGTGGCATGCACCTGAACGCCGTTCGTGACGACTGGGCCACCTGGAGGAGACGCAGCTGGCCGGGCAGGGACCCTGTCGTCAGGGGTTGGTGGCCTCATGGCGGCGGAGGCTGCGTCCGAAACGCCACTGGGCACCCTGAACGAGGCGTGATCGGCGTTGGGGCACGTGCGTCAAGAGGCCCCTGACCGGTATCTGGGCTGGTCAGGGGCGCAGTGAAAGCGTGGTCCGTGCGCCCCCGGCAGGATTCGAACCTGCGGCACCCACTTTAGGAGAGTGGTGCTCTATCCCCTGAGCTACGGAGGCCCGTCGCCGAACGAGCCTAGCGGACGGCACCTACAGGGTAGGGGACAGGGCGGGTAGCGCGCTCGTCTGTTTGCGGCCATCGTGAGGTGAAATGGGCCTGGACCAGAAGGGCGCATGGTGGGCGCCGTAACTCGCTGGTCCATGGTCTAGGCCGTGTAGGGCCGTTGTGGGTACGCTTCGGTGCCGTGACGGGTCGGCATCGAGGGCAGCCGGGTGGCAGAAGTGCCGATGCGGTTCCCGAGAGCGCGCCCCAAGCGCCGCGAAGGGCCCGAGCACGGCGGTTCGGTTTGCTGGGCGCGGCTTTCCTGGTGCCGGTCCTGCTGGCGACCGTGATCGCGTTCGGGTTGCGGGACGAGCCGGCGGACCGTCCGAAGGGTGCCGCGGCACCCGTGCGGCCGGTGGCGCCGAGCCCGTCCAAGGTCGAGCCGACGTACGGGCGGTACGTGCCGCCGGAGGCCGCGCCGCAGGCGGAGACGCGCCTGCCGGAGCGGGCACCGGCACCGGTGGTGACGCCGTCGCGCAAACGGCCCTCGCCGCGTTCGCCGCGCCGCCCGGACATGCGTCCGCCGTGTCCGCGGGGGTGGTGGGAAGTGCCGTTCCTGCGCCGGTGGTGTGAACGGAATCGCCACAGGACTCGCTGACCCGGTTACGCCCAGGCGGCCCCCGAACCTGTAGTAGCGTTCTGCCGCTGTTCCGTAATCGGGCATCAGGAGGAAAACCACCGTGCCGAACCCCGGGTCGGCGGCGCTGATCGCGGTCTTCCTGGTGATGGCGACGCTCGTGCCGTCCGGTACCGCCAGGGCGGATGCTCCGAGCGACGCGCTGGAGACGCTGCGCCGTGAGGCCGCGAAGGCTCGCTCCGAGTTGGAGAAGGCCACGAATGACATGCAGGGCCGCCAGCGGGTGCTGGCGTCCTCGCAGATCAAGCTGCGGGGGACGCTGAAGGACCTCGCGGCGGCGGAGGCCGAGTTGAACAAGATCCGCCAGCCGCTGGCGCGGCTGGCGAACGCGTCCTACCAGCAGCCCGGCGCGACCGGCTCGATGGCGGTCTTCGGCGGCGGGACACCGGACTCGGCGCTGCGGTCCACCGCGGACGTGACCTTGCTCGCGCGGTCACAACAGGCCCTTGTGGACCGTGCCGATGAGCTCCAGCAGCGGCGAGGACGGCTCGCCTCGATCGCCCAGGATCTGCAGTCCCGCAGTGCCGTCGAGCAGACGCGGGTGCAGCAGGAGGTCGACGGGCTGAAGGCGAAATCGGCGCAGCTGACCGCGCGGCTGGACGCGATGCTGAAGAAGCTGGACCCCACCAAGCGGCTGGAACTCGGGTGCGACAAGTCGCTGGCGGCGGGCGCGCGCAAGTTCCCGAACGGGCTGATTCCGTCCAAGTACCTTTGCCCGCTGCCGCAGAAGGGCAAGCAGCTGCGCGCGGACGCGGCGCTCGCCTTCTACAAGCTGAACACCGCGTACAAGCGTCACTTCGGCCACGAGATCTGCGTCACCGACTCCTATCGCAGCCTCGCCGACCAGCACCGCGTCTACGCCGAACGGCCCGGGTTCGCCGCCATTCCCGGGACGAGCAACCATGGCAAGGGCCAGGCCCTCGACCTATGCGGCGGCATCCAGAACTCGGGCTCCGTCCAGTTCAACTGGATGGAGGCCAACGCCAAGACGTACGGCTGGCTGCACCCTGCGTGGGCCTACAGCAATCCGTTCGAGCCCTGGCACTGGGAGTACGGCACACAGGACGACTGACAGTGGTGATGGGGCTCGCTTGGGAGTTCGCTCCCTGGGCGATCTCGTGCGAGCGAGCACACCGGGCAGGGGCCCGCGGATCGGTTCGTGGTGTTACCCGTCGTCCGGCGCGCGGGCGGCTCGTCCGTAGCTGGCCAGGCCGCAGGTCGTCTGCAGGCTCGCGGTGCGCTGCGTGGCTTCGCGCTCTTTCCGGCGGGGCTCGCTTTAGGCATTGCCCCGCCGGGCAGGTGGCGCGCGTGTGACGGCGGAGTTGAGACAGGGGCCGTCACGCGCCGGTCAGTTCGGCAGCTCGGAGGCGGGGATGACCTGGGCGGTGCAGTAGCGGCAGCGCAGCGCCTTGACCGGGATGTCGCTGAGGCACTGCGGGCACTCGTGCTCGGTGGCCTCCTTGCCGCGGTCCATGCGCTCGATCAGCTTGGCCGTGGGGAGGACGACCAGAAAGTAGACGATCGCCGCGGTGATCATGAAGGCGATCGCCGACGTGACGAAGATCCCGTAGGGGAACTTCGTGCCGTCGATCGTCACCGCCAGCCGCGTGTAGTCGGGCTTTCCGCCGATCAGTGCGATCAGGGGGGTGATGAAGGAGTTCGCGAAGTCCTTGACCAGCCCCGCGAACGCCGCGCCGACGACGAACGCGACTGCGAGGTCGACGAGGTTGCCGCGGAAAAGGAACTTCTTGAAACCGCTCACTATCGCTCCTGGGGGTCGGGGCACGCGGGGGCGTCCGATCGCGCTGGTGTTTGCCCTGATCAGGATGCCTGCGTCGCGAAGGTCCAGACAGGACGGTTACGGATGGTAATCAACTGGCATGTGTTCTGCCAAGTCGGCGCCGTGGCGCTCTCACTGCCCTGCGGAGAGTTTCTCGCGCAAGGCTTGCAGGGCTTCGTCCGTCGCGAGCGCTCCTGACGTCGGGACGGGCTCGGCCTGAGGAGGCTCCGGCCAGGTGCGGGGGAGCTGTGGAGCGACCACCCACTCGGGTCTGGCGTCGGTCTCGTAGTTCAGGAAGAGATAGGTGGGGCCTCCCTCCTCGGGTGTCCGCTGGGCCATGGTCAGCTGCCAGGTCAGCTCCCCCAGCACCTCGACCACGATGCCTTCGTGGCACCGTCCCAAGATGACGGCTCGCGCGCCCGTCCCCTCTGGACCGGGCGCCACCTCGGCGCAGACCGCGACGTCGGCCCCTCTGATCTCCTCCGGCAGTGCGGGCTGCGTGATCGTCTCGGGCCTCGCCGCGTACACCGCCCGGACGTGGTCGCCGCGGACGAGACCGACCGCCTCGGTGCACACCCACAGGCTCGTCAAGGTGTTCATGTGTGCGACCGTACGACCGTTGAGAGCGCCGTCGGACCACGGACCCCGTCCGTCTCCGGCCTTGCTGCCCCCGGCGAGCGGGCATCACCCGGCGCGGAGCCGGCGGCAAGTTCCTCACCGACCCGGGGTCCCCGGGCCGTTGCGGCCGTGTTCCCCGTGCGGCGACGAGCACGGCCCCATGTCAGGGCGGCAGGACGCGGTCGGGTCTGCCTTCCGATCTTTGTGTAGCCAACGGGTGGGTGTTACGCGGCGCGGTGTGGTGGCGAGTTCCTCGTCGGGTCTGGGGTCCTGGGCTGTTGTGGGGGTTGGCTTCTGGGTGGTGCGCGTGGGGCTCACGGTCAGGGCATGGTCGGGCCTGTCTTCCGGTCTTGGTGTCACCGGCCGGCGCGCATTGCCTGGTACGGAGGCGCTGCGGGTTCCTCGCTGGGTCTGGGGTCCTGGGATTTTGTGGGCGTGGTTTCTGTGTGGTGGTGAGCGTGGCCCCCATGTCAGGGCGTGGTCGGGGTCTGTTTTCGGTCTTGGTGTCACAGCGGGCGGGTGTTGCCTGGCGCGGTGGCGGTGGCGGTGGCGAGGTTCTTGCCTGGCCTGGGGTACTGGCTTGCTGCGGCTGTGAGCCCTCTGTGGTGGTGCGCGTGGCGGCCATGTCAGGGCACGGACCGGGTCTGTCTTCCGGTCTTGGTGGCGTGGCGGGTGAGTGTGCATGGCGTGGGGGTAGTGACGAGATTGTCGCCAGGTCTGGGGTCCTGGGCTGTTGTGGGGGCGGCTCCTGTGCGGCGACGAGCGTGGCCCCCATGTCGGGGCGTGGTTGGGGTCTGTTTTCGGTCTTAGTGTCACCGGCGGGCGCGTGTTGCCTGGCGCGGAGGCGCTGCGGGTTCCTCGTCGGGTCTAGGGTCCTGGCTCGCTGCGGCCGTGTTCCCTGGGCGGTGGTGAGCGCGGCGCCGTAGTCAGGGCATGGGCGGCGTCTGTCTTGGGGCTTGGTGTCACGGCAGGTGGGTGTTGCGCGGCGCGGTGTGGTGGCGAGTTCCTCATCGGGTCTGGGGTCTTGGGCTGTTGCGGGCGTGGTCTCTTGGGGGGTGAGTGTGGCGCTCACCGGGGCTGCTCGGCTGGATGGTTTGCTCGCGAGGCGCTCGGCCTTCTTGGTGCTGGCGAGTAGCGGTGGTGGATCGTGATCGTGTCCGGTTGAACGGGTTGGCTTTGTGAGGGGTGTTGGCAGGTGTGGAGGGGGCGGTTGTGGTGTGCGCTAGGGGGTGGGTGTGGGGGCGTGTCCTTAGCTGGTAATGGTCATGGCGAGGGCTGGTCCTGCCGCTGCAAGCGCGGTCGCCTGGGGGCGGGTGGCGGCCACGACGATCAGGGCGCCGTCCTGGCCGCTGGTCTCGTCGCGGGACGGGATGGTCAGAACGGGGATTGCGGCGGCGACGAGGCGGGCCTCGGGGCGTGGGGGCGGGCCAGGGCCGGTTTCCAGTGGCGCCTCAGCCGTGGGTGGGCCCGTGGCGAGGACGTCGATGCGGTCGCCGGGGTGCAGGAGACGGGCGGTGGCGGCGTCCGCGAGGCGGACGGGAGCGGCGACGGTTTCGGGGCCGTAGCCGTGCAGGAGACCGTCACCGAGCAGGCGGGCGTCGGTGACCGGTTCGCCTCGGCGCATTGGGCCGGCCAGCACGTGGCCCGCCGCGCCTGAGCGCAGGGCACCGGCCGGGACGGCGGCGGGAGGCAGGTCCAGCCCGTGGAGATCGGGTGGGGCGAGGACGGCACCGCCCGGAAGGTCGTGCGAGGCCGCGAGAACGCGGACGGAGGGGGCGGGGCCCGGCCGCAGCGCGGTGAGGGCGGAGCCCGTCGCGGCGGCGGCGAACAGGGCGGCCAGAGGTCGCCGCAGCCGAGATAACCGCTTGCTCATGGAGTTCTCCTGAGATGGGGGACGTGGGGACAGCGGATCCGCGCACTGCGCGCGATCTGGACGTGCCGAGTAGAGCGATTGCGAGCGTGAAGGCGGGAAGGGCCAGGGGTTTCGGTTACCGCTGGCCGGTCGGATGCCTGCCGGTCGGACGCCTGCCGGTTGAACGCCTGTCGGTCGGATGCCTGCCGGTCGAATACCCGCCGGTCGACACCTGCCGGTCGAACACCTGACGGTCGGATGCCTGTCGGTTGGATGCCTGTCGGTTGGACGCCTGCTCTGTGCGCTGGTGAGGCACTGTGGCCACGGCTTGTCTGGGGAGGGGGCCGTGGGGATGGTCTGAGGGGGGAGGGTGGGTCAGTTTGGGGCGGGGATGGGGCGGGGTGGGTGTGGGGTTCAGGGGAGTTCTAGGGGGAGTTTCATGCCGTCGAGGGTTCGAGGGCAGGGGCAGGTGCGTTCGGCGGGCAGGGAGGCGATCACGTCCGTTACGAGGGTGCGTAGGCGGTCGATGTTCTCGCCGAAGACGCGGTAGACCTCTTCCATGGTGACTCCCTCGCCCTCTTCGACGCCGGCGTCGAAGTCGGTGACGAGGCAGAGGGGCGTGTAGCAGAGGGCCAGTTCGCGGGCCAGGACGGCTTCGGGGTGGCCGGTCATGCCGATCAGGGTCCAGCCCTGGGCGGCGAACCACTTCGACTCGGCGCGGGTGGAGAAGCGGGGGCCTTCGATGACGACGAGGGTGCCGCCGTCGACCGGGGGCCAGCCTGCCGTCCGCGCGGAGGCGAGGACGGTTTGGCGGCCGGCGGGGCAGTAGGGGTCGGAGAACGAGATGTGGATCGCGGCGCCGTCGTCGTAGTAGGTCTGCGTGCGGTTCCGGGTGCGGTCGGTGAGCTGGTCGGGGACGGCCAGCGTGCCGGGGCCGTGGTCGGGGGTCAGGGAGCCGACGGCGCTCGGGGCGAGGACCTGGCGGACGCCGAGGGAGCGCAGCGCCCACAGGTTGGCGCGGTAGGGGATGCGGTGCGGGGGGAAGCGGTGGTCGCGGCCGTGCCGGGGGACGAACGCGACGCGCCGGCCGGCGAGCTCACCGATCGTGATTGGGTCGCTCGGCGGGCCGTAGGGCGTGTCGACGATGACCTCTTCGGCGTCGTCGAGGAAGGAGTAGAAGCCGGAGCCGCCGATGACCCCGACCTCCGCGGAACTGGAAGGAGTGGACATGCCGCCGACCCTAACCACCCGCCCCCGCCCCCGGCAGAGGCGCCGCAGATTGTGGATAACTTCGCCCACGGAAATGGGCCCGGCCATCGGCCGGGCCCATTTCACCTGTTCAGAGTGTCAGCCGACGGCGTCGAGAACCTTGGACGAATCGGCGGAGTGGTCTCCCTTCGAGAGCCGTCCAGGGATCCAGATGCGCCGTCCGAGGTCGTAGGACAGGGCGGGCAGCAGCAGGGAACGGACGATCAGCGTGTCGAGCAGGACGCCGAAGGCGACCACGAAGCCCATCTCGGCCATGGCGACCAGCGGCAGGGTCGCGAGGGCGGTGAAGGTGGCGGCCAGGACGAATCCCGCGGAGGTGATGACGCCGCCGGTGACGGTGAGGCCGCGCTGGATGCCGCGGCGGGTGCCGTGGGTCTGGGACTCCTCCCGGACGCGGTGCATCAGGAAGATGTTGTAGTCGACGCCGAGCGCGACCAGGAAGATGAAGGCCAGCAGCGGGAACACGGTGTCGGTGCCCTCGAAGCCGAAGGCGTGCCGGAAGATCAGCGCGCAGGCGCCGAGCGAGGCCAGGAACGACAGGACCACGGTGCCCATCATCAGCAGCGGCGCGACCAGGGCGCGCAGCAGCAGGATGAGGATCAGGAACACCACCGCGAGCACGATCGGGATGATGACCTTGTTGTCGCGGTCTGCCGCGCGGTTGATGTCCAGGTTGATGGCGGTGACGCCGCCGACCTTCGCCTCGGCGGACGGGACGGTGTGCACGGTGTCGCGGAGCCGGTCGATCGTCTTCTGGGCGGCCCGGCTGTCGGCGGGGTCGCGGAGGGTGGCCTCGTACTGGACCAGGCCGTTCGCCGTGACCGGGCGGCTGAGCTCGGCGACGCCCGGCGTCCCGGAGACGGCCGCCGCGACCGGTCGCGAGGCGGACGCCTTGGCGATGACGACGGCGGGGGCGCCGGAACCGGCGGGGAAGTGGCGGGCGACGGCCTCGGAGCCGACGATGGAGTCGGGGCGTCCGGTGAACTGGCCCGCGTCCGACAGGCCCTCGGCCTTGAGCGAGCCCAGGCCGAAGGTAAGGGCGAGCAGTCCCACCGAGGTGAGGGCCCAGAGCGCGCGCGGGTGCTTGCCCACCAGGCCGGCGACGCGGCTCCAGATGCCGTGCTCGGACTCGAACGCGTCGGGGTCGAGGTACTTGGCGTCGTAGCGGGGCACCAGCGGCCAGAACAGCCAGCGGCCGGCTATGACCAGGAGGGCGGGCAGGAGGGTGGTCATGGCCGCGAGGGCGGTGAGGACGCCGACCGCGGCGACCGGGCCCATGCCCGCGGTGGAGTTCATCTCGGCGGCGAGCAGGCAGAGCAGGCCGACGGCGACGGTCGCGGCGGAGGCGATGACGGCGGGCGCGGCGCGGTGCAGCGCGAAGGCCATGGCCTCGTGGCGGTCGTCGTGCCGGTGCAGCTCCTCGCGGTAGCGGGCGACGAGCAGCAGGGCGTAGTCGGTGGCGACGCCGAAGACCAGGACGGTCAGGATGCCCGAGCTCTGCGCGTTGACGGTCAGCCCGGCGTTCTTGGCCAGCAGGTACACGACGGACTGCGCGAGGACCAGGGCGAAGACCGCGCTGAGCACGGGGACGAACCACAGCGTGGGGCTGCGGTAGATGATCAGCAGCAGGACGATGACGACGAGGCCGGCGGCCATGAGCAGGAAGCCGTCCAGGCTCTTGAAGACCTCGAACTGGTCGGCGGCGCCGCCCGCGGGGCCGGTGACGTGCGCGTCCAGTCCGGGTGGGCCCCGCTTGACCAGGTCGCGGGCGTCGGCGACGGCGTCGGTGATGTCGTCGCTCAGGATCGGGACGAGGGTCTGCAGCGCCTTGCCGTCGGCAGAGGGGAAGGGGCCTTGGGCCTGCTGGGCACCGGGCAGCTTGCCCAGGGCGGGCAGGTCGGCGGCGGCCTTGGCGCGGTCCGCCGGGGTGATGCCGCCGGCGCGCTCGTAGACGATGACGGCGAGCGCCGTCTCGTCCTTGCGGAACTGTTCCTGCAGCTTGACGACGCGGGTCGACTCGGCGCCGCCGGGCAGCCAGTTGACGGCGTCGTTCTTCTGGACGTCCTTGATCTTTCCGGCGAGCGGGCCGAGGGCGGCCAGCAGGATGATCCACAGGACCAGGACGGCCCACTTGGCGCGCCGGCCGGCGATCAGCCGGGCCAGCCGGTGGGTCGGGGGACTGGGGGACGCCGGGCTCGGTGCACTCATGGTTCCTTCTCCTGTGGGGGGCATGAGCCGGAGGGTCGCGATACGTCGCGATATCGGGACTGTCTCGACGTACGAGAAGCGTCAGGTGCCATCGCGACCGTGACGGATGCCACGCATTCCGAGCTTCTCGAAAATAGAGCTAAGAAGAGACGGTCGTATCCTCGAAAATGGCCATGGCCCGTTCAGGGGATGCCGTCGTTTCCGTCGCTTTCTTTCGTCCAGACCATCGTCATGGGACGAAGACCCCTCACGCGTCGGGCGTGAGATGCGAGCGTTCCTACCTCGTGCGACGCAGGGAGGGAGGCGATGATCGCCCAGGAGATGTAGGACGGGCCGACCCCGATGAGCGGCAGGGAGGACCTTCGCCGTGGGGACCCCTAGGGGATCGGCCCTAGGGATGGCTCCACGCTGCTTCGGATGTCGCGGAGCGCGCGCGAGATGACGCCGGGGGTTGGTCTCCACGGGGAGTACTCGCCCGGTCCGCCCCGGGTCGGACGTCGTCCGGGCACGCCAAAGCCGAGGGACCTCCTACCGGACCTTGGTCGGGCGGCGATCCCCCGGCTGTCGTTGGGGGAAGGTCAGGCGACCTTCTCGGACGACGACGAGGACGTGCTCGCCGGCGTGGTGGACGACGAGGACGAGGACGACGAGGAGTCGCCGCCCGAGGCCGGCGTCGACGCGGCCGTGTCGGACTTGCCCGACTCGCCGCCGGAGGAGGATCCGTTGGACGAGGACGTCACGGTCGAGGTCTTGCCGGAGCCGCGGCTGTCGGTGCGGTAGAAGCCCGACCCCTTGAAGATGATCCCCGCGGCGGAGAAGACCTTGCGGAGCTTGCCCTGGCACGCCGGGCAGTCGGTCAGCGCGTCGTCGCTGAACTTCTGCACGACCTCAAGAGGCTCGCCGCACTCGGTGCAAACGTACTGATACGTCGGCACGGTTCCTCCTCGCTGACTCAGCCGGGTGGAATCCGGACTGGCACTCACTTTGAACGACTGCTAATGGTACCCATGCGTTGAACAGGATTCGTCCCCGGTCTGTTCCCTGCGCCCGGAGGAGGCCGCCTGCGCGCGCGCCGCCCCGCTTCTCCCGCGGCCCACCGCGTGGAATTCCCCATGGGCTCGTTTCAGCCTCCCGTCTCCCCGAACCAGCCGGCCAGCTTGCCTTGCCGGCTGACCGCGCGCAGGCGGCGTTCGGTGGCCTCGCGGGCGGCCTCGGTGGTCACGACCAGGAGCGTGTCGCCCGACTGGAGCGGTGTGGTGTGCTCCGGGACGAAGCTCGACCCGTCCCGGACCACGAGGGTGACCGAGGACCCCTGCGGCAGCCGGAGCTCGAAGATCTCCACGCCGCTCAGCCGGGAGTCGGACGGGATCCTGACCTCCAGCAGGTCGGCGTGCAGCTCCTCCAGCGGCGCGGCCTCGACGTCCAGCTCGCGGGTCTGCTCGTCGCTCTCCAGCCGGCACCAGCGCGCGACCAGCGGCAGCGTCGGCCCCTGGAGCAGCGTGAACAGCACGACGATCGTGAAGACGATGGCGAAGATCCGGTCGGCCTCCGGGACGTTCTTCACCATCGGGATGGTGGCGAGGACGATCGGGACCGCGCCGCGCAGCCCCGCCCAGGACGCGAAGACCTTCTCGCCCCACGACAACTTGAACCCGATCGAGGACAGCACGACCGACACCGGGCGCGCCACGAGCAGCAGGACGAACCCGATGACGAGGGCGGGGACGACCTGGCCGGGCAGTTCGCCGGGCGAGGCCAGCAGGCCCAGCATCACGAACAGGCCGATCTGGGCCAGCCAGCCGATGCCTTCGGCGAACCCGCGGGTCGCGGGACGGTGCGGGAGCCGGGCGTTGCCGAGGACGAGCGCGCTGACGTACACGGCGAGGAACCCGCTGGAGTGCAGCAGGCTCGCGGCGCCGTACGCCCCGACCGACAGCGACAGCACCGCGATCGGGTAGAGGCCGGACGCGGGCAGCGCGACGCGGCGCAGCGCCTGGGCGCCGAGCCAGCCGATCGCGATGCCGACCAGCCCGCCGACGGCCAGCTCGTACACCATGACGGCGACCAGCTCGAGGAGGTTGGGGGCGGAGGCGCGGGCGCTGAGCGTGACCACGATGATCACGACGGGTGCGTCGTTGAAGCCGGACTCGGCCTCCAGCAGCCCGGTGAGCCGGGACGGCAGCGGCAGCCGGCGCAGCACCGAGAACACGGCCGCCGCGTCGGTCGGCGCGAGCACCGCGGCGAGCAGGAACGCCGGGCGCCAGTCCATGCCGAGCAGCCCGATGGCGGCGCCCGCCACCACGCCGATGCTGATCAGCGTGCCGATGGTCGACACGCTGAGCGCGGCGGGGACGGACGGCCGGACGTGCCGCCAGCTGGTGGTGATGCCGCCCTCGGCCAGGATCAGGACGAGGGCGGCGAGGCCGAGCGTCTCCGCGAGCTCGGCGTTGTCGAAGTCGATGTGGAGGGGGCCGGACTCGCCGATGAGGAGGCCGAGTCCCATGTAGGCCAGGAGGGTGGGCAGACCCGCCTGGTGGGACAGCCTGACCGCGATGATCGCGCTGAGTACGAGCGTGGCCCCGAGGAGTAGCCAGATGTCGAGGTGCACATCCCGCCCTTCGGGGTCGTCAAAGTTGAATGTTGAGCAATCCTATAGATTCAGCGACGAATTGTACATTTAACGTTGATGGATCGGGTGTCCCGGCCGTGCTCTACCGGCGTCTGACGTGCGGATCTACCCCGTTGACCACGTTCTGCACGTCCCGTCCCTCCACCGCCGCCACGACGTTGTCGCGCACCACCGAGACGATCGCCAGCTGGGCCTGGACGGTGGTCCCCGCGACGTGCGGGGACAGCAGGACGTTCTCGTGCGAGCGCAGCGGGTGGTCCGCGGCGGGGGGCTCGTCCTCGAACACGTCCAGCGCGGCGCCCGCGAGCCGCCCGGACTCCAGCGCGGCCAGGACGGCGGCGTCGGGCGCGATGCCCCCGCGCGCCACGTTGACCAGCAGGGCGTTCGCGGGCAGCAGGGCGAGCCGGTCGGGCCCGATCAGCCCGCGGGTCTCGTCGTTGAGCGGCAGGGCGAGGACGAGGATGTCGGAGGTGGCCAGCAGGTCGTCCAGCTCGCGGTAGGTAGCGGGCGCCTCCGGGCGGGGGCGCCGCGTCCAGTAGGAGACCGCGCAGCCCAGCGCCGCGAACAGGCGCGCCGCCTCCGCGCCGACGGCCCCGAAGCCGGCGATCCCGACCCGCTGCGTATGGATCTCGCGGGGTCCGCGCGCGAGCAGGTCGAGCTGCGGCCACCCGCCCGCGCGCACGGCGCGGTCGCTCCACACGAGGTCGCGGCACAGCGCGAACGCGGCGCCGACGGCCCACTCGGCCACCCCGCGCGCGTTGGCGCCCGCCGCGTTCGCCAGCGGCACCCCGCCGGCGGCGAGGCCCGCGACGTCGATGCCGTCGATCCCGACCGCGGGAATCTGGACGAACGCCAGCCGCGGCGCGGCGGCCACGGCCGCGGCGTCCATCGTCAGCCGGCCGGTGAAGTCGCCGATCACGACCTCGGCGCCGCCGGAGAGCGCGGCGTGCAGGCCCGCGCGGTCCCTGGTCCGCGGGAACGTCACCTCGACGGCCCCGTCGAGGTGCGCGAACAGCCCGCGCACGAGGTCCTCCCCGAGCGGGGAGAGGCACAGGACCTGCCACGGAGCCGTCATGCCGAGAACCTCCGGGTGCGCGTCGGGCCGGACCGCGCCCCCTATGTCGCGATCTTGCCTTTCCTCACCTTATGCGCTGCTCGTCCGAACGGGTCCCGGCGGACCGCGCCGCCGGACGCGCGCAGCCGGACGCGCGGGGCCGTCCTCAGCCGAACCGGACCAGGCCCTCCGACGGGGTCGCCGCCGCGCGGACGCGCCGGTCGTGCGGCTCGGCGGGCACGGAGTCCACCAGTTCCGAGTCGTACAGGAGGCCCACCGTCAGGATCGCGGGGCCGACCCGTGCGAGGACCCGGTCGTAGGAGCCGCCGCCGCGTCCGAGACGCATGCCCGTCCGGTCGACCGCGAGCGCGGGCACCAGCACGACGTCGGCGCTCGCCACGGCGCCCGTCCCGCGCGGCGGCTCGGTCGGCTCCAGCAGGCCGCGCGCCCCCGGCGCGAGCGAGTCGGGCCCCTCGTAGGACGCCCAGTCGAGGTCGTCGTCCGGGAGGAGCCTCGGCAGCAGGACGTACGCGCCGCGCTTCCACAGCGCGAACAGCAGGCTCCGAGTTTCGGGTTCCGTGCCCACAGAGACGTAGGCCGCGATCGTCCCGGCCATCTCCACCTCGGGAACGGCGAGCAGCGCGTCGCGCAGTGACCGTCCGGCAGCGGAGCGTGCCTCATCTCCCAGGTCTGCGCGGTTTTCCAGGAGTTCCGCACGGAGGCGGGTCTTCGTAACTATGTCGTGCACGCTCTCGTCCTCATGGATGACTAGGGTCTCTACATGGCCGACATTGCACCTGTACTCAAGGCGGTCGTCCCGGCGGCCGGCCTCGGTACCCGATTCTTGCCCGCCACCAAGGCGACTCCAAAGGAAATGCTGCCCGTCGTCGACAAACCGGCGATCCAGTACGTCGTAGAGGAGGCGGTCGACGCCGGCCTCAACGACGTCCTGATGGTCACCGGACGCAGCAAGCGGTCCATCGAGGACCACTTCGACCGGGCCTACGAGCTGGAGGAGGCGCTGCGCGCCAAGGGCGACGACGGGCGGCTCGCCGCCGTCCGCGAGTCCAGCGAGCTGGCGATCATGCACTACGTCCGGCAGGGCGAGCCGCGCGGCCTCGGCCACGCGGTGCACTGCGCCCGCCAGCACGTCGGGAACGAGCCGTTCGCCGTGCTGCTCGGCGACGACATGATCGACGCCCGGGACCAGCTGCTCAAGCGCATGATCGAGGTGCGCGGTGAGCACGGTGGCAGCGTCGTGGCGCTCATGGAGGTGGAACCCGACCAGGTGTCGGCCTACGGCTGCGCCGCGATCGAGGCCACCGGCGAGGACGACGTCGTCCGGATCAGCGACCTCGTCGAGAAGCCCGCCGTCGAGGAGGCGCCGAGCAACTGGATCATCATCGGCCGGTACGTCTGCGACCCCGCGGTGTTCGACGTGCTGGAGAAGACCCCGCCCGGTCGCGGCGGCGAGATCCAGCTGACCGACGCGCTGCGCACCCTCGCCGACCTGCCCGCCGACCAGGGCGGCGGTGTGTACGGGGTGAAGTTCCGGGGACGCCGCTACGACACGGGCAACAAGCTGGAGTACCTGCGCACCGTCGTGCAGTTCGCCTCCGAGCGCCCCGACCTCGCACCGGAGTTCATGCCGTGGCTAAGAGAGTTCGTCAAGCAGCACGAAGCCTGACCCAAAACCAGGCGCGCGCCGGACGGCGGTGATACGCATGGTCCGGTCGGGCCCACTCCGGACGGACCGGCTTCACGAGCGGCCTCAGCAGTCACGCGAGCGCGTGACCGGCCCGGGGAGGCGCCGCCGCGGGCGAGCCTTCCCGGGCCGATCGCGGGACGACGCCGCGCTCGCACGAGCACGGTCAGGTGCGAGCCGCAAGGCGAGCGCACGGGCCGGGATTGAGAAAATGCAGTCATGCGATCGGTCGACGAGCATCTGACGGACATCCTCGGCAGCGTCTCCGCGCTGCCGCCGCTCGAACTGGCCCTGCTGGAGGCGCAGGGGGCGGTGCTGGCCGAGCCCGTCACCGCGCCCGTCCCGCTGCCTCCGTTCGACAACTCGGCGATGGACGGCTACGCCGTGGTGGCCGCCGACATCGCCGCGGCCACCGAGAGCGCGCCGATCGAGCTGCCCGTGGTCGGCGACATCCTCGCGGGCGACCCCGGCGTGTCGGCGATCCGGCCCGGGCTGACCGCGCGGATCATGACGGGCGCCCCGCTGCCGGCGGGCGCCGACGCCGTCATCCCGGTGGAGTGGACCGACGGCGGCGCCGCCGTGGTCCGGGTCGCGCGCCCGGCCCCGCCCGGCAACTACATCCGCCGCGCCGGCGAGGACGTCCTCGCCGGCCAGGTCGTCGCGGCCGAGGGCACCCGGCTGGGCGCGGCGCAGCTCGGCATGCTCGCCGCGGTGGGCCGCGCCCGCGTGCCCGTCCGGCCGCGGCCGCGGGTCGTGGTGGTCTCGACGGGTTCGGAGCTGCGCGAGCCCGGCGAGGCGCTCGGCCCCGGCCAGATCTGGGAGTCCAACAGCTACATGCTGACCGCCGCGGTCGCCGAGGCGGGCGGCGTCGGCTACCGGCAGTCGACCGTGGAGGACGAGCCCGCCAAGGTGCTGGACGTCCTGCGCGACCAGCTCGTCCGCGCCGACGCGATCGTCACCTCCGGGGGCGTGTCGATGGGCACGCGGGACGTCGTCAAGGAGGTGCTGTCCGGTACCGGCACCGTCGAGTTCCACAAGGTCCGTATGCGGCCGGGCAAACCCCAGGGGTTCGGCCTACTGGACGGCACGCCCATCTTCACCCTCCCGGGAAATCCCGTCAGCGCGTACATCTCGTTCCAGGTCTTCGTCCGGCCCGCCCTACGCGCCATGCAAGGGCTGCCGGCGGAACCGATGCCGACGGTCAGCGCCGTCCTGGCCGAGGACGTCAAGTCCCCGGCCGGGCTCCGCCACTACGTGCGCGGGCGGCTGGCGTTCAACCGCGGCTTCTACACCGTCACCCCCGCCGACGTGCAGGGCTCGCACCAGCTCGGATCGCTCTCGGCGGCCAACGCGCTCATCGCGCTGCCCGAGGACGCCGAGGCCCTGCCCGCCGGCACCCACGTCGAGGTCATGAGGTTGCCGTCATGAGTGCCATGGGGTCGGAGTTCACCCATCTGGACGAGCGGGGCTCGGCCAGGATGGTCGACGTCTCGGGCAAGAGCGTCTCGGCCCGCAGCGCCACCGCGACGGGGTTCGTGCGGCTGTCCCCGGCGTGCGTCGAGCTGCTGCGCGCGGGGGAGATCCCGAAGGGCGACGCCCTGTCCGTCGCCCGCGTCGCCGGGATCATGGGCGCCAAGCGCGTGCCCGACCTCGTCCCGCTGTGCCATCCGATCGCGCTGCACGGCGTGACCGTCGACCTCGTGATCGAGGACGCGGGCGTCGCCATCGTCGCCACGACCCGCACCGCCGACCGGACGGGCGTGGAGATGGAGGCCCTCACCTCCGTCACCGTCGCGGCCCTCGCGCTGGTCGACATGGTGAAGGCCGTCGACCCCGCCGCGGTGATCACCGACGTGCGGGTCGAGGAGAAGATCGGCGGCAAGACCGGCGTGTGGCGCCGCGCGGAGGAGCGATGATCAGGGCGATGGCGGTGACCGTCTCGAACCGGGCGGCGGCGGGCGTGTACGAGGACCGGTCCGGTCCGGTGCTGGTGGAGATGCTCCAGGACCTCGGCTGCCAGGTGGACGGCCCGGTCGTCGTGCCGGACGGGGAGCCGGTCGTGGACGTGCTCCGCGACGCGGTCTCCGCCGAGTACGACGTGGTGGTGACCTCCGGCGGGACCGGGCTCACCCCGTCCGACCGGACGCCCGAGATGACCCGGCTCGTGATCGACCGGGAGGTGCCCGGCATCGCCGAGACGATCCGGCTGGAGAACCGGGAGCGGGTCCCCACCTCGATCCTGTCGCGCGGCCTCGCCGGGGTCGCCGGCCGCACGCTGATCGTCAACCTGCCGGGCTCGACCGGCGGCGTCCGCGACGGCGTGACGGTGCTCGGCCGCGTCCTCGCGCACGCCGTCGACCAGATCAACGGCGGCGACCACCCGCGCCCGGCCTGACGGCCGTCCCGGGGCGGCCGGCCCATGTGCCCGGGATCGGGATCAGGCGCGGACGACCTCGACGCCCGCGTCGATGAAGGCGTCCACGTCCTCCTGGGGGACCGTCTCGTCGGTGACCAGCACGTCGATCCGCGAGGTGTCGCAGATCCGGGCGAACGCGCGCCGCCCCACCTTGGAGCCGTCCGCCACGACGACCACCCGGTCGGCGCGCTCGGCCATCAGCCGGTTCACGTCCGCCTCGCCCTCGTTGTCGCAGGTCGCGCCGCACTCGACGGCCACGCCGTTGACGCCGATGATCGCCACGTCCAGGGTCACGTGGTCGAAGATCACGGTGGCCAGCGGGCCGGTCAGCTCATAGGACTGCGGACGCGGCACCCCGCCGGTCAGCACGATCTTCACATGCGGCCGGACGGCGAGCTCGGCGCCGATGTTCAGCGCGTTCGTGACGATCGTGATCGCCGGGGACACGCGCTCGGCGTGCAGGTCGGCGCGGGTGGCGAGCACCCGGGCGACCTCGGAGGTCGTGGTGCCGCCATTCAGCCCGATGATCGCGCCCGGCCGGGCCAGCTCGGCGGTCGCGGCGGCGATCCGCTGCTTCCGGGAGGCGTGCCGCGCGCTCTTGTAACGCAGCGGCAGGTCGTAGCTGACGGTCTGCGCGACCGCGCCGCCGCGGGTGCGGGTGAGCATCTGCTGCTGGGCGAGCTGGTCGAAGTCGCGGCGGATCGTCGCGGCGGACACCGCCATCCGGTCCGCGGCCTCCTCGACGGTCAGCCGCCCCGCGTCGGCGAGCAGTTCCAGCAGCGCGTTCCAGCGCTCGTGCCGGGCCACGGCGGTTCCCTTCCGTGCGGGCGCGCGGGGCGCGGGCCTAGGGTCACCCCGGGGACACCGGGAGTCACCCCAGGATTGTAGCCATGCACTTTCGTGGACTTTTGTGCGCGGTTTCGCTATAAAACAAGCAATAACGAGCAGATCGTTTCGGGAGGGTCGATGGCGCCGCGAGGGCACACCTGCTCGGTCGTCCTGGACACACCATGACGACCCTCACGAACGCGAACCTCGTCCTCCCGGACGGCGTCCACGACGGTTCCCTGCGCATCGAGGACGGCCGGATCGCGGCCGTCTCCCCGGCGTCCCCGCCCCCCGGCGACGACATCGTCGACCTCGGTGGGCGGCACGTCGTCCCCGGCTTCGTCGACATCCACGTCCACGGCGGCGCCGGCGCGTCCTACCAGGCGGGACGGGACGACGAGGTCCGCAAGGGCGTCGCCTTCCACCGCGCCGCCGGCACCACCACCACTATGGCGAGCCTCGTCACCGGCGACCGGCGAGACCTCGCCGACGCCGTGTCCCGGCTCGCCGACCTGGCCGCCGACGGGCTGATCGCCGGCATCCACCTGGAGGGCCCCTACCTGTCCCCCGCACGGTGCGGCGCCCACGACCCCGACCTGCTGCGGCCCCCGGACCGCGACGAGTTCCGGCGGCTGGTCGCCCTCGGCCGCGGGCACGTCCGGATGATCACCCTGGCGCCCGAGCTGCCCGGCGCGCTGGACCTCGTCCGGGACGCCGTGGACGCGGGCGTGATCGCCGCCGTCGGGCACACCGAGGCCCCCGGCGAGACCGCGCGGGCCGCGTTCGAGGCGGGGGCCCGCGTCGCGACGCACCTGTTCAACGCGATGCGGCCGCTCCACCACCGCGAGGGCGGCCCGATCGCCGCCGCGCTCGGCGACCCGCGCGTCACCGTCGAGCTGATCAACGACGGCGTGCACGTCGAGCCCGCCGTCGCCCGGCTCGCCTTCGCCGCCGCCGGCACCGCCCGGGTCGCGCTGATCACCGACGCGATGGCCGCGGCCGGAATGGGCGACGGCGACTACCGGCTCGGCGTCATGGACGTCGAGGTGCGCGCCGGGCGCGCCACCCTCGCGGGCGGAGGGTCCATCGCGGGCAGCACCATCACCATGGCGGACGGGTTCCGCCGTGCCGTCACCCACGTCGGCCTACCGATCGAGAAGGCCGCCGAAGCCGCGTCCCTCACCCCGGCGCGCGCGCTCGGCATCGACTCACGGACCGGTTCGCTGGAGCCCGGCAAGGACGCCGACCTCCTCGTCCTGGGCCCAGACCTCACAGTGGAACGCGTGATGAAGAACGGCCACTGGCTCTGATCCCCACAGGCACGCCGCCGCCACGCATGTGACCACCCCGCCGCAGGGCGACCGGCGACCCGGCCGCCGGCATCTCCCAGGCGAAGCACGGCCCCGGCGCCGTCTCGGGCCGATCGCCGGGATGCGGAGCGGGGCACCGGTCTCGCTCCGCCCCGGCGCGGACGGCATACTAAGATCAACATCGCGACCCGGCCGAAGGGCGCCCGCGCCGCCGAGGTCCGCCGCGTTCTCGCCGACCCCGCCGTCATCGACCCGCACGTCCACGCCGCCCGGACCACCGTGGCCCGCGAGTCGCTCACCTTCTGGGCGTTCTGCAAACGCGAATTGTCGGTGACAATTGATGGCGTCCACCCGTCCTACCAGGGAATCATGGGAACCGTGGAACGTTTGCGGGGATGGCCGGTCACCCTGACCGAAGGCCCGGTCGGGCTGCGCCCGCTGCGGCACCGCGACGCCGCCGTCTGGCGTGAGCTCCGGGTCCGCAACGCCGACTGGCTGCGCCCCTGGGAACCCACCAACCCCGAGACGCCGCTGTTCCGCAGTGGCCTCGGCCCTTATGTCAGCATGGTCCACACGATGCGCCGCGAGGCCCGCCAGGGCCTCGCCCTGCCGTGGGTCGTCACCTACGAGGACCAGTTCGCCGGCCAGCTCACCATCGGCGCCGTGGTGTGGGGATCCGCCCGCTCCGCCCAGATCGGCTACTGGGTCGACCGCCACGTCGCCGGCCGCGGCGTGATTCCCACCGCCGTCGCCCTCGCCGTCGACCACTGTTTCTTCACCGTCGGGCTGCACCGGGTGGAGGCGAATATCCGCCCGGAGAACGCCGCGAGCCGCCGCGTCGTCGAAAAGCTCGGATTCCGCGAAGAGGGAATTCGGCGCCGCCATCTGCACATCGACGGCGCCTGGCGTGATCACATCTGCTACGCCCTCACCGTCGAGGACGTACCCGGTGGCCTGCGGGCCCGCTGGCTCGCCGACCGCAGGCAGGCATTTCCCCGCCCGTCGCCATGACGCACCGCTGACTTTCCGGCCGTAAGAATCCTGCGATCGAGAAGGATCGGCAAACGGAGAGTAACGGCGAGATCGATCTCGCGACACACCGCCCCTTATGCTCGTCAACCTCTGACACTGACTCGTACCGTGCGGGGCGTGACCCTGCTCCCATTGCACGCTCGCGCGCCGAAAGTCGGCCCGCCTGTCAAGCGTGCCCTGGGCCGTCCCACGGTGGTGGGCCGGTGAGCAGCGCCGTTCTCTACCTCGCCATCGTCGCCGTGTGGGCCGTCGTCCTCGTCCCCATGTGGCTGCGCCGCGACGGCGACGCGGGCATCACCCGCCTCCTCAAGCGCTCGGACGAGCCCGCCGGCTCCGACGGGACCCTCGCCATCGACGAACCCGCCGTCCCCGGCGAATCCACGCCCACCGAGGAGGAAACAGCGGAAACACCCGCCCGGTCCCGCCTGCGCCCCGGCCGCGCCGCCGTCATCGCCCGGCGCCGCCGCCGCACCGCGGGCCTCACCCTGCTCATCTTCACCACCGTCGTGCTCGCCGCGACCGGTGTGCTGCCCTGGTGGGCCACCGTCCCCGCGGCGGCCCTCCTCACCGGCCACCTCACCCTGCTCCGCGTCGCGGTGGGCGTGGACGCGGCGAACGCCCGCGCCGACGCCGCCGCCCGCGCCAAGGCCCAGGCCCAGGCCAGGGCCGCCGAGGAGGCCACCGAGCCCGCCGAAGTCATCGAGCTCGTCACCCCCGACGAGGTCTTCGACCAGTACGCCGACGACCGCCGCGCCGTAGGCGAGTGACCGCCTCTCTCGATGCGCGAACACCCCCGGATGTTTGCTAACCTTACGGAGTCCTCGGGGCTGTAGCGCAGTCCGGTAGCGCACCTCGTTCGCATCGAGGGGGTCAGGGGTTCAAATCCCCTCAGCTCCACCGAGAACACACGGGTCAAGGGCCTGATCAGAAGCCATTCTGGTCGGGCCCTCGGTCGTTTGCCACCGAGATGCCATCAAGACCGAACGGCATCAGACGACGCGACCCGACGCCGGACAAGGACCGTCACGCGCCAAGTCCTGCGCGACCGATCCGAGTCACCGGCGGGGCCGCGAAGCCGTCGCCATCGCGGGGTCGCGACGCACAGGAACGATCGTGATCCGCGGTGTCGCTCGATGGCGTCTTCGACCGTTTCGATTCCGTCGAGGACAAGCGGTGCGCGTGCGCTCGGCCGGGCTGAGAAATCAGCGGCGGCCGCGTCGGGTGCGCAGGAGCCTTTCGGCGACGAGGAAACCTGAGCCGCCGCCGAGACCGGGGCCGGGGTGCGTGGAGGCGCCGATGTGCCACAGGCCCGGTACGCCGGTCGCGTGGCCGGTGCCCGATGACAGGGGCCGCCACAGGGCGTACTGGTCGATCCGGCAATCGCCGCCGTAGGGGTCGCCGCCGACCAGGTTGACGTTCATCTCCTCCAGTTCGAGGGGCCCCAGCACAAGGCGGTCGGTGACGGCGGAGTCCAGGTTGGTGATGTGGGGACGGAGGAGGCCGAGGATCCTGTCGGCGTAGGCGTCGCGGAGCCGTGGTGTCCAGGTGCCGTCTCCGGGGTCGATTTCGCCGGCCGCGTCGCCGCGGACTTGCCTGGGCAGTTCTTGGAGTTGGAGCCACAGCAGGCCCTTGCCCTCGGGGACGCGTCCGGGGTCGACGGTGGCGGGCTGGCCGACGGCGACGGTCGGCCGTTCGGGCAGCAGGCCGCGCCAGGCGGCGTTCACCGATGCCGACAGGGAGTCCAGGTCGTCCAGGACGTGCACGATGGCGACGTCCTCCAGAGCCGGGTCACTCCATCGGGGCGGCTCGTCGAGGGCCAGATGGATCTGCATGGCGGCACGGCCGTGCCGGAAGGCTCGGGCCGCCTGAACACGATCCGCGGGAGCGCCACCTTTCAAGAGCTCGTCGTAGAGGGCGCGGGGGGTGACGGAGGCGAGGACGGCGCGGCGGGCGTGCAGCGGGCGTCCGTCCGCGAGCCGTACACCGGTGGCGCGGCCTTGTTCCAGGAGAATCTGGGTGACATCGGCATCGGTGAGGAGTTCACCGCCGGCATCGGTGACGATTCCCACCAGCGCTTCGACGAGGCGGACGCCGCCGCCTTCGGGGACGGGCATGCCGCCGGTGGCGACGGCCGCGGCGATGACCTTGGTGATGAAGGCCGAGGCGGCGTCGTCGGGGCCGAGGCCGCCGTGCAGCGCCCAGGGGGCCAGCATCGCGCGGGTGACCGGCGAGGAGAACGTCCGCTCCAGCCACGGCCGCGCGGGCTCCAGGATCTCCGCGCCGGTCGCGGTCAAGCCCCGGCGGCCCAGGCGCCGCAGCGCCCGCCAGCCGAGCCGTAGCGCACCGGGGCGCCAGAAATCGGTGCCGAGCAGGCCGAACGCCAGGTCGATCTTGCCGCCGAACTCGGTCATCATCGCCGACCAGTTCTCGGCGTCACCGAGGGCGGTCAGGGTGGCGGTGAGCGCGTCGGCGTCGGTCGCCAGGACGGCCGCCCCATCGCGGCACGCGACGCCGGTGGGCCGCGGGGTGTTGCGGTAGACGACGCCGCGACGGGCCAGTTCGTCGGCGAGGGCGGCGTAGGCGGGCCCTCCGACGAACAGGGGGTGCCAGCTGGACAGCAGCTCCACGGTGTAGCCGGGGAAGACGTTCCGGCTGGTGTGGATGGCGCCGCCGGGTCGGTCCTCGCGCTCGCACACCGCGACCCGCCAGCCGCCGCGCGCGAGCCGCGCGGCGGCGACGAGGGCGTTGATGCCGCTGCCGATGACGACGGCGTCGAAGGCTTCCGGGGGCGGGGCGCCTCCGCTTCGCGCCACGGGTGTCTCCTTCATGGACGATCGATACCCAGAATGCCGAGTGCCCGTGCGAGTCCGGCGGCGCGCAGAGGCCCCAGGCCGAGAGTGGCCGCCGACACCGCCCTGGCGCCGTCATGCGGCCGTTCAGCGAGGGGGCGCAGGCCCGTCCGGTCGTCGTCGGTGCGCTCCGGCTGGGTGGTCTGGTTCGGCAAACCGGTCGGCCGTGGCGGTCAGTGGCATGCGGGGGTGGGCGGCGGGCTGGGCGGCGACCAAGTGAATGGCCAGGGGGAGTCCGGCGCAGGCCCATGGCGACCTGCGCGGCGCGGCCGGAGTGGTCTGTGGCGCGGGTGTCGGGGGAGGCGCTGTCCAGGACGGCCTGGATCCCCCCGGGTACATCCGGGGCCGCCGTCGAACGCGGCCGGGATCATCTCGTCGGGGACGCCCAGCCCGCGCAGCAGGTTCGGGACGCCCTGCGGAGCGGCGAGCCGGGTGGTGGAGTCGGGGGCGTAACCGTGCAAATTGATCGGCAGGACCCCGCCGCCGCGGTCACCAGCACCGCCCGCGTCCCGGTACCCGCCGTCTCCTGGCCGGGTTGGGGAGGCGTCAGGACGTCGGTGCGGCCGATGAGCTCGATCACTAACGAGGTTGCCGGTGCGTCGTCTGCGCGGTTGTGACCGGCCCGGCCACCTGGAGCAGGGCTTTTGGGATGGCCGTTTGTGGGCGTGTGTGTCTGAGGAGACGTCCTGACCGAGTGGCTAGAGGGGATGATGCCGCTATGAGCGGGCGTGTGCTGGTGTGGGCGGGCGTGGGAGTCGCGGTGGTGGCCGCGACGGTGCTGGCGGTGTTCTGGCTGGTGCGGGGCCTGGAGCAGGCCGGGTGGCTGGCCGGTGTGCTCAGCGCGTTCGCGGCGCTGGCCGCGTTCGTGATGGCGCTGCCACTGCGGCCTCGTCCTGCCGGCCCCGAGCCTGAGGCCGAGCAGCCCGCCGCTACCAGTAACACCTTCAGCGGCGGGACCAACGTCGGGCCGCTCGTGATGGGCCGTGACATCAGCGGCCCGGTCACCTCTGGTCCTCCGGCGGCCAACCCGCCGCAGGCCAGCGCCGAATCAGGGTCGGCCAGGCCGGAGTCCGCCGGGACGGTGTCCAATACGTTCAGCGGCGGGATGAACTACGGGCCGTTGGTGATGGGGCGTGATATCAGTGGTCCCGTCACCTCCATCGGAGCGCCTGCGCCCGTCGCTGCCCAGCCTCCGCCCTCTCCCCGGCGGCCTGCGGGGGAGGCTTCTGGCGAACCGCCCGGTGACGAGTCGGCGGGGGATTGAGCAGCGGTGCCGCAGACGCGGAACCAGATCTCGGGCGGGATCGTGGTGGGCCCGGCGGTCCTGGGCCGCGATATCACCCTCGTGTTGCCGCCGCAGGTCTCCTTGGCGACATCGGGGCTGCCCGCGGGGTCACCGGCCTTCACCGGACGGCGGCGTGACCTGGACCGGCTGCTGGAGTGCCTGACCCCGCCCGGCCCCGCCGACCAGGTAGTGGACGGGCAGGCGCGGGCGGTCGTGGTGGCCGCGGTCGGCGGGCTGGCGGGGGTGGGTAAGACCGAGCTGGCCGTCCAGGCCGCGCGGGCGGCGCTGCGGCGCGACTGGTTTCCCGGTGGCGTGTTGTTCGCCGACCTGTTCGGCTACGACCAGGACCGCCGCCGTGACCCCGGTCAGGTGCTGGAGGGCATGCTCGGCGCCCTGGGCGTCCCGGGCGAGCACATCCCCGGCGACGCTCAGGACCGCTCCCGCCTCTACCGCTCGATCCTGGCCGAGTTCGCGGCCCGCGGCCGGCGGGTCCTCGTCGTCGCCGACAACGTCAACACCGCCCAACAGGGGGAGTTGCTGCTGCCCGCCGACGGGGTGAACGCGGCGATCGTCACTTCCCGCCACACCCTGGCCATGCTCAATGCCCGCCTGCTCGACCTGGACGTCCTGGACCTGGACGGCGCGGTGGCGATGCTGGATGAGACGCTGCGCATCGCCGACCCCCACGACACCCGCGTCCCCGGCGACCCCGCCGGGGCCGCCGAGCTGGCGGAGACGTGCGGGTATCTGCCGCTGGCGTTGCGGATCGCCGCCGCCCTGCTGGCAGAAGACCCCGGCCTCACTCTCGCAGCGCTCACCGACGAACTCGGCCAGGTCCAGCCCATCGAAGGGCTGGCCTACGGGGACGAAGGTGTCCGGCGCGCGTTCGAGCTGTCCTACCGCACCTTCAGCCTCGACCAGCAGCGGTTGTTCCGGCTGCTGACCGTCAACCCCGGCCCTGACACCTCCACCACCGCCGCCGCCGTCCTCACAGAACGAGACGAAGCGGCCGTCCGCGCCATGCTGAGGGACCTGGCCCGCGCGCACCTCATCGAACGCGGTACCGCCCCCGGCCGATGGCGGATGCACGACCTGGTGCGCCAGTACGCCACCACCCTCGGCCTGGAGCACACTGATACCGACCACCGCGACCAAGCCCTGCGCCGGCTGCTGCGCTACTACCTCGACACCGCCAGAGCCGCCGCCGCGCACCTGGACCAGGCCGTCGCCGATCCGGTCACGCGCGGGTTCGCCACCCGCGAGGGGGCACTGGCGTGGCTGGACGCCGAACTGCCCAACCTGTCGGCCGCCGCGCACACCGCCGCCGACCATCCCGATTTCGCCGTCAACCTGCCCTCGGCCCTGGCCAGCTTCCTGAACTGGCGGCGGCTGTTCAACGACGGGATCACCCTGTTCTCCCTCGCCCGCGACACCGCCGAGCACACCGGCGACCGGCAGGGTCAAGGTCGGGCGCTGAACAACCTGGGGGCCGCGCTCTGGTCAGTGCGTCGGTTCGAGGACGCCATCGCCGCTCATCAGCACGCCGCCGCCATCTTCCGTGGGACCGGCGACAGCCACAGCGAAGGCGCGGCGCTGAACAATCTGGGGACCGCTCTTTGGGCAGTGCAGCGGTTCGAGGAGGCGATCACCGCCCACCAGGACGCAGCCGCCATCTTCCACGAGGCGGGCGACCGGCACGCTGAAGGGCAGGCGCTGGCCAACCTGGGGATCGCGCTGGCCGAGGTGCGGCGGTTCGAGGAGGCCGTCTCCGCCCACCGGCAGGACCTGGCCATCTGCCGCGAGACCGGTGACCGGCGCGGCGAAGGCCAGGCGCTGGCCAACCTGGGGCTTGTGCTGGTCGAGGTGCGCCGGTTCGAGGAGGCGATCACCGCTCACCAGGATGCCGTCGCCATCTTCCAGGAGACCGGCGACCGGTACAGCGAGGGCGCAGCGCTGGGCAACCTGGGGCTTGTGCTGGTCGAGGTGCGGCGGTTCGAGGAGGCCATCACAGTCCACCGGCGGGTCACCACGATCTCTCGCGAGACCGGGGACCGGCACAGTGAAGGCACGGCGCTGTACAACCTGGCGTTGGCGCTGGCTGAGGTGCGGCGGTTCGAGGAGGCGATCACCGCCGGGCGCGAGGCTGTGACGATCTTCGTCGAGGTCGGCGATGAGCACGGGGAAACCATCGCTCGCCAGGGCCTAGCGGATCTCCTCCCACATGGCGCGGGTCATCTCGTACTCGACCTCGCCAAGGTGCGCATCCGGTAGCGGATCGTCGAACCGCGGGTAGTACGTGCGCACGTAACGCATGCCGATCGCCCGCATCACACCCCTGGATCCGGCGTTGGCGGCCATGGTCTGCGCGATCACGCGGCTCTGCCCGACGGTGTCGAAGGCATGTCGTAAGAGGAGGCGGGACGCCTCGCTGGCCAAGCCCTGACGCCAGTACCGGCGAAGGAGGCGGTACCCCAGATCTGAGACGGTGGGATCGTCGGGCTGATCGGGACCATGTGCCGGGGGCAGCATCATCAGCCCGACGAACTCGCCCTCCTCCTCCCGTTCGGGCGGTGTCGCGCCCGGTTCTCCGCCGTCGGAGACGAAGGCCACCCAGTAGCCCAAGCCGTCCACCTTGGCCGTGCGAGCCATCCGCCGCTCATGGGCGGCGACCACCTCGTCCCTGGTCGACGTCCGTCCTGTCAGGTAGCGAAGCACCTCGGGGTCGGAGTCGAGCCGAACCTCCAGATCGAGATGCCGGTCGGCGAGCGGGACCAGCAACAGGCGATCGGTGCGCAAGATCGTTTGAGGCACGCCGTTACCGTCGCACACCGATCGCGGCGAAGCGATCCGATTTCTCAATGGCAGAACCCGGCCGAGCGAACCGAAGCCACAGCCCACCGATGAGCGTCGTCGTGCCGCAGCCAGGCTGAGAGTGACCTCCTAGCCACGGCGCGATGGGCCGTGCGAGGGCGCTCGGGGCGCCATCCTCACACCAGGGGGTGGCCGAAGTCTCGCTGCAACGCGGTGAGGTCGGGCTCGCCGTACCGTTCCCGCATCGAGGTGAACGCGACCGCCTTATCGGCGCCGAAGCGTCGCACGCTCGCGGCGTAGGTGTTGAAGGTCACGAGTACCGGTGGGTCGGTCTTGCTGTGGAACTTGTCCGCGTACATGACCAGTTCCTCCTCGCCCGACTCGGCCAGGTAATCGTCGACCGGGATGGGCAGGTTCTGACGGCGCACATCGTCGCGGGTCAATCCCACGCCGGTGTGGCAGGAACAGAATCGGCAGATCTGCTCTGGAAACCCCAGGCTCCGGAGAAGCTCATGACCGAGGACACCGTGCCGTATGTACTGCGCGTGGTCCAACTCACCGGACGTGTCGTACAGGCTGTAGACGCCAATGTCGTGGAGCAGACATCCCGCGCGAACAAGATCGGTATCGAGTGCGAGTTGCCGACGTTCAATGAGTTGTTCGGCTACGGCGCAGACGATCTCACAGTGCGTGTACACCAACTCGAACGCCTCTGGTGTGGGCGCCGACTCTTCGTGCAGGGCACGGATCTCTTTGTCCGTAGGGATCTGCATGTCAAGGGACCTTATCATCCGATGCTTTTCGCCAGAGCGACTGGGCGGTAGAAGGGTAGGCCGCGCGAATTGTGCCTTTAGGGGCCGGCCCGGGGGCGGTGAGGTCCACCCCGGGGCTCGGGGTGGTCGGGGCCGGGGTCGCTCGCCGGTTCGGTCGGCGGTGCCACGGCGTGGGGTGGAGTGGCGGGCGTTGCGGGGCGGCGGGTCTGGGGCTGAGAGGCCGAAGGCGTCGCGGGCGGGACGGCGCTCGCGGGGGTGGTTCCGGGCATTCACTAAACCCGACAAGCCGGGCATTTTGGGCTAAGGGAGAGATCGAATAGAGGCCATCTCGGTCGGGTGCCTTTGCCGGGGGCGGGGAGTCGCAACGTGATCGATAATTTTTTTGTCAAGCTCGAAGTTGGAACGGTGATCGGGTCAACCTGGAAAAGGGTCCGGTAATGGACAAACGATCGCCTCTGGAGTCTCGTTCGTCACAGGGGTAACGGCCAGGGGTGATGGCTATTTCCTACTTTGTAGAGGGGTTTTGGTGATAAAAGATGCTCTGGCCTTTATGTTGGGTTCGTGGTTACTGTGTCGGTGGTCGTCGGGAGCGCTTATCGATCGGACGAAAGTCGCGGTCGGTATCCGTTCTCGATCGCCGCCGGAGATCGCGTCGGCGGGAAAGTCGCGTCGCATAATGAGAGCGGAGATCATTGATGGCGGAATTCCATTTCAGCATCTTCTCGCCGGCCTCGGCCGCGGATGCTGGGGACGGCCGCCTGGTCGACGTCGTGCGCGGCGCGGTGGGGCCGCGGGACGAGCCGGCGCGGTGGCGGATCAGCCTCGGCGGGCCGTGGTGTCATGTCGTCCCGGACGGTGGTGTGCGACGTCAACAGGGCTGGAAGCTGCACGTCTCCGCCACCGCCGCGTCGGCGGAGGAGGTCCTGGCGCGCTCTCTGCCGGTGCTGCTCGACGCGGGTTCGGCGTTCAAGCTCGCCGCGTCGACCGATCACGTCGCGGCGCTGAACGCCCGGAACACCTCGCGCGGTCATTCGGGCAAGTTCATCACCGTCTACCCGGACGGCGACGAGGAGGCCGTGCGGCTGGCGGCGGAGCTGCATCGGGTGACGGCCGGCCTGCCCGGTCCTCGCATTCTCTCCGACCGCCCATATCTGCCGGGAAGCCTCGTCCATTATCGCTATGGCGCGTTCGTGGAGGACCGGCGGATCACCAATGACGGTTTCTATGCCTGGATGATTCTGGATCCGGACGGCAATCCCGTCGAAGACAAGCGGACGGGACGGTACACGCCGCCGTCCTGGGCGACCTGTCCTTTCCCCGAGCGGCCTCCGCCCGCGCGGAGGACGGGCGAGGAGGGGATCCTGCTCGGCGGGCGGTTCGCCGTCCGGGAGGCGATCCGGCACACCAACAAGGGCGGGGTGTACCGGGCCGTGGACACGCGCACCGGGGATCCGGTCGTGATCAAAGAGGCGCGCCCTTTCGTGGCCACCGAACGGGACGGGCGGGACTGCCGCGACCGGCTGCGGGCGGAGGCCCGCGTGCTGGAGGCGGTCGAGCACCTGGCGCTGGCGCCCCGGCCGGTCGAGCTCTGCACCCAGAGCGGGCATCTCTTCCTCGCCCAAGAGGCGATCCCGGGCATGACGCTGCAGAAGTGGGTTCCCGAGCTGATCGATCGGGAGGGGTGGGGCGCGCATCTGGTCCCCGCGGTGGAGATGGCCCTCCAGTTGGCCGAGGCGATGATCGAGGCGCACGGCGCGGGGCTCATCCTGCGGGACTTCAACCCCAACAACGTCATGGTGCGTCCCGATGGGCGGCCCATCCTGATCGACCTTGAGCTCGCGCTGATCCCCGAGGACCCGCACCGTGGGCCGTTGAGCGCGGGAACCCCCGCCTACGGGGCCCCGGAGCAGATGGCGGGCGGGGAGCCCGGCGTGACGGCGGACTACTACGGCCTCGGCGCGACGCTGTGCTACCTGATCACCGGTGCCCCGCCCTACTTCCTGGACGAGGAGCCGCCCGCCCGGCCCCTGGCCGACCGCCTGGCGGCATGGCTTCGGGCGCGCACCGTGGGCCTGGAGTCCGCAGCGCGGCTGATCCCGATGCTCACCGGCCTGATGGACGAGAGGCCCGAGCGGCGCTGGACCCCGGCACGCGCCCGTGACGTGCTGCTGTCCCTGGACGAGCCGGGTCCTCCCTTGGACTCCGCCGCGCCGCCCTCGCCGGACGAGCGGTGCGACGAGGCCATCGACGGCATCGTCGGTCACCTGCTCGCGACGATGGAGGCGGAGACGGCCGACCGGCTGTGGCCCGCGTCCTGCGTGCACGGCGCCCCCGACCCGTGCTGCGTCCAGCACGGCGCAGCGGGACCGCTGGGCGCGCTGACCCGGTACTTCGAGGTCACCGGCGATCCGCGTCTTCCCGAGGCGCTCGCCCACGCGGCCCGGTGGATCCTGCGGCGGCTGGAGGAGGACGCGCGGCGGCCGTCCGGCCTGTACTTCGGTGAGGCCGGGGCCGCGTGGGCGGTCCTGGACGCCGGACTGGCCCTCCACGACGTCTCGCTGGCCGAACGCGCCGTCGCGGCGGCCGACCGGCTGCCCGCCGCCGTCGACAGCCCCGATATCACCCACGGGACGGCGGGGATCGGGCTGACCGCGCTGCACCTGCACGCCCGCACCGGGCTCGCGCGGTTCGCCGAGCGCGCCGCGGCGGCGGCCGATGCGCTGGCCGGGACCGTGCGGCGCGGCTCGGGCGCCGTGAGCTGGAGCACTCCGGCGACGCTGGAGTCCAAGCTCGCCGGAACCTCGCATCACGGCTTCGCCCACGGAACCGCGGGCGTCGGCTACTTCCTGCTCGCCGCCGCGCGGCTCACCGGCGACGGCGACCATCTGGCGCTCGCCGTCCGGGCCGGGGAGACCCTGCTGGACGCGGCGGTGGTCACCGGAGGGAAGGCGATGTGGGCCGCCGCCACCGGCAACGAGCCCACGGCGCCGTACTGGTGCCACGGATCGGCGGGCATCGCGGGGTTCCTCGCCCCGCTGGGCGAGGTGACCGGCGACGCCCGGTTCCGCGACGCCGCCGTCCAGGCGGCGAGGGCGGTGGAAGAGAACTCCTGGCGCGCCGTGCTCGGCCAATGTCATGGCCTGGCCGGTAACGGGGACCTCCTGCTGGACATGGCGGCGCTCACCGGCGACGACCGGTACCGCGAGTTGGCGCGCCGGTTCGCGCGGCTCATCCTCGCCGCCGGCGCGCACCGGTCCGGTCAGATGGTGTTCCCCGACGAGCAGGGCGAGGTCTCGGCGTCCTGGGGCGACGGCTCGGCCGGGGTGCTGGCGTTCCTGCTGCGGCTGCGGCACGGCACGTCCCGCCAATGGACGGCGGGCTCGGCACCCGGGTCGGCGCTGACGGCGGCCGGGCCGATCGACTCCGGGCGGCGCGCATGAGCACGACCGTGCCGGACCTGCCGCCCATCGTCAGCCGATTCGACTTCGCGTTCGCCGGGCATGGCCGCTGGGCGACCTGCCTGGCCGCCCACGAGGACACGATCGTCCTCGAACGGTGGAACCTGGCCCGTCCCGTGCCCGTCCCGCAGACGCTCGCCGGTGAACCGCCCGCGCGCCTCGCCGTCGACCGGCGCAGCCGTGCCCTGCCGCTGGACGACGGACGCGTCCTGATCGCCCGTCCCGCCCCCGACGCGTCGGCGCGGGACCTGTCGGGCACCGTCGTGGAGACGCGACCGGCACGGACCGGGCCGACCATCGTCCGCACCTGGACCGTCCCCGCGATGCTCGACGGCCGCCTCTTGGCCGGTCCGGGACCCGATCAGGTGGTGCTGCTCATCACGATCGAGGACGCCTCGTACTCGCGGATCTGGCGGCTGCCGGTCTCCTCGGCGGACGCCGCGCCCGTCCCCGAGCCCGTCCTGCGGATCCCCGGGACGCTGTCGGACGGGGTGTGGCTGGACGACCGGCGGACGCTCGCCCTCGGACACTCCGCGGACGGGCGCAGACCCGACGCGATAGTGGTCGACCTGCGCGAACGCGCCTGGCGGCGGGTCTGGTCCGTCGCCGCGACGACCACCGACCGGATCGCCGCCTACGGCGCCCGGTCGGGCGTGCTGGCGGTGACGACGACCTCGCCCGGCGCCCAGCCACCAGGCACCTCGCAGATCGGGCTGAGATTCCCCGGCGGCGGACCCGTCCGGTTCCCCGAGGCCCTCAACCGGCCCGACCGCGCCCGCACGCCGCTGACGTTCGACGACGGCGGCGAGCGGCTGCTGGTCGCCGAGGCGCGCGGCGCCACGTCCGGCCTCGCGATCTACGATCCGGCGAGCGACCGGATCACGTCGCTGCCCGGCCCGCGGGGCATCCTGTCCGCGCCGGCGTGCTGGACGGGCGACCGGATCCACGTGCGCTTCTCCGCCCCCCACCAGCCGCCCACGCTGGCGACGATGCGTCACCGCCCGCCACGGGGCTGGACGCCGGGCTCGCGGCCGCGCCGGAACCCGGACCGGCGGTGGAGGGGGGCCGACCTGGTCGAGCTGCCCGGACCCGCAGGAGGCATCGAGGCGGTCGTCTACGGTGGGCCAGGCTGGCGTCTCAGCCCCCGCCTGGTGCTGGCGCTGCACGGCGGGCCGCTCTCGGCGTGGCGGTTCGAGTTCGACGCGCTGTTCCAGCACCTCGCCGCCGCCGGCGTCGCCGTGGCCGCCCCCAACCAGCGAGGCAGCACCGGCTACGGGGAGCGTCATCTGCGCGCCGTCATCGGCGACTGGGGCGGCTCCGACCTCGACGACGTCCTTCACCTGGGAAGGGCGCTCGCCCGGACCCGTTCGGACGCCGGCCTGCCCGGTCCGGTCCTCCTCGGCGGCAGCTACGGCGCCTACCTGGCGCTGCTGGCCGCGTGCCGCGACCCGGAACCATGGTCGGGCTGTGTCGCGCTGGCGCCCTTCACCTCGGCCGAGAGCCTGGCCCGCTGCGCCTCGGCGGCGGTCGGGGAGCGGGTGTCGCGGCTGGGCCGCTCCACGAGCAATGGTAACGGGGGCGGACGGGACGTCCTGCGGGTGTGCGAGGCGCTCACCGCGCCGCTGCTGCTGGCGCACGGAACCCGCGACGAGATCATCCCGGCGGGACAGTCCAGGGCGCTGCGCGAGCGCCTTCTCGAACTCGGCAGGACCGAAGGAGTCGACTTCGAGTACCTCGAAGTCGACGACGGCCACCAGGACGTCGTCCAGGCGTGGCCCCCGGTCCTGCGGGAAGCGGTGGTCCGCTTCTGCCTCGCGGCGGAACGGATCGTGGATCGAGTCCAGGGAGGGAGGTGAAAAGAATGGACATCTTCGACGGTGACCTCATGGCGGCCCTGCAGGACCTGCCCGAGACCGACCCGATCGAGGTCGATGGTCTCCAGCTCGGCGGCACCTGCTCGTGCACGGGCCTGCTGACGCTCCTGGTCACCATCTGCGTCGGCGTCACGTCCTGCTAGTGACGCCGTCCGACCCGCGGACCCGGACCCGCTGACGAAGGGGTCCACCCGTCCGCAGATCCCGGTCACGGGCCGGTCTGAACCCGGCCCGTGACCGGACCCACACCCCATTTTAAAGGACGCGCGCCGAAAGGGAACGGAGCCGACGAGAGTGGTCCGGACACCGCCCCGCCGACTCTTCCGCGCCCCTTTCCGGCGCGTCCCGCCCGCCGCCGCCCGGCCGCCCGCACCCGAAGCCGTGCCGGATCCCGTGCCCGATCCCACGGTTCCAGACCCCGCCGTGGTGCGCGCGGACGGGCGGCGGCTGCTGCGCGCCGCGGCCCGCCGCTTCCGGTCCTCGCTGGTCCTGCTGTCCGCGCTCACGGCGGTCCGCGTCGTGGCGACGCTGGCGACGCCGGTCATGCTCGCCAGGGCCACCGACGCCGTCCGCTCCGGCGGGCGACCGGGCGCCGAGGTCGCCGGGCTCGCCGTCGCGCTGGCCGTCGCGGCCCTGGCCGACGCGGCGGAGGACCTCGCGGGCGCCTACTGCGGCAGCCGCATCACCGCCTGGCTCCGGCATCGGCTCGTCGGCCGGGTCCTGACGCTGGGCGTCCCCGGGCAGCGGCGGTTCCCCGCCGGCGACGTCCTCTCCCGGCTCACCGAGAACGCCGCAGCCCCGGCCACGTTCCCGGTCCTGCTGCTGTCGGCCGCGGCGGCCCTGGTCACGGCGGCGGGCGCGGTGCTCGGGCTGGCCCTGATCGACCCGTGGCTCGCCGTGGCGCTCCTGGCCGGCGTGCCGCCGATGGCGGCGGCGATGCGCGTCTTCGTCGCCAGGGCGGCCGAGCCGTTCGCGCGCTACCAGCGCGCCCAGGCGGCGGTCGCGACCCGGCTGCTGGACGCCCGGCAGGGCGCGCGGACGATCCGGGCGAGCGGGACCACCGCGGTCGAGGCCGCCCGCGTCCTGGCCCCGCTGCCCGAGCTGCGCGCGGCCGGGCACCGCACCTGGGAGGTCCAGGGGCGCATGGCCTGGCGGCTCGCGCTGCTCGCCCCGCTGGTGCAGGTGCTCGTGGTCGGCGTCGCCGGGACACGGCTCGCCGCGGGCGCCATCACCACCGGCGACCTCGTGGCGGCCGCCTCGTTCACCGCGCTCGCCGTCGGCTCGGCCGGTCTGTTCGACGTCGTCGTCGCCCTGCTGAACTGCCAGGTCGGCGCCGGGCGGGTCGAGGAGATCCTCGCCGCCGCCCCCGCGGTCGCGCCGCCCCCGCACCCGGTGCCGCTCCCGGACGGCCCCGGGCGGCTGCGGCTGCGGGACGTCACCGTCCGGGTCGGCGGCCGGACCGTCCTCGACCACCTGGACCTGGACGTGCCGGCCGGCGCGAGCGTCGCCCTCGTCGGCGCCTCCGGCGTGGGCAAGAGCGTGCTGGTGGCGCTGATCGGCCGCCTGCTGGATCCCACGCAGGGCCGTGTCGAGCTCGACGGGACGCCCGTGGCCGCCGTCGCGCCGCCCGACCTGCGCCGCGCCGTCGCCTACGCCTTCGAACGCCCCGCGCCGCTCGGCGCCACCGTGCACGACACGATCGCCTACGCCCGCCCGGACGCGACCCGCGAGGAGGTCCGGAGGGCGGCCCGCGCCGCCGCGGCCGACACGTTCGTCCAGGCCCTGCCGGACGGCTACGACACCCCCCTCGACCGGGCTCCGCTGTCGGGCGGCGAGGCGCAGCGGCTCGGCCTGGCCAGGGCGGCGCTGACCGACGCGCGGATCCTCGTCCTCGACGACGCCACCAGCAGCCTCGACACCGCCACGGAGGTGCACGTGACCAGGGCGCTCCAGCGGATCCTGGCCGGCCGCACCAGCCTCGTCGTGGCACGGCGCCCTGCCACCGCGGCCCGTGCCGACCTCGTCGCCTGGCTCGACGCGGGACGGGTCCGGGCCCTGGGGCCGCACGCCGACCTGTGGTCCGATCCCGGCTACCGGGCGGTGTTCTCGCCGGGGCCCGCGCCGAGTGACGCCGCGGACGTCCCGGTGCCCCCGGTGCGCGGCGGCGCGCGATGAGCGCGTCCGCCGCCGTCCGGCTGCTGCACGCCCACACCCGCGGCCAGTGGCCGGCGCTGGAGTCCCTGCCCACGTTCGCCTCGGGACTGCTGCTCGCGCGGGCGATCGACCAGGGGTTCCTGGCCGGGCGTCCGTTCACCGGCCTGGGCTGGCTGGCGGCCCTGGCCGTCCTGCACGCCGCGGGCGCGCTCGGTACCCGGCAGATCTACCCGTGGCTCGCCGCCACGGTCGAGCCGATGCGCGACTCACTCGTCACCGGCGTCGTCACCGCCGCCCTGCACCGAATGACGGGGCACGGGACGATGGGACCGGCGTCCGACGCGGCGGGCGCCGGGGTCTCGCAGGTCACCGAGCAGGCCGAGGCCGTCCGCGCGCTGACCGGCACCGCGCTGCGCACCCTCCGCCAGCTCCTGTCGGCGGGCGTCGCCGCGCTGCTCGGCCTGGTGCTGCTCTCGCCGCCGCTGGCGCTGGTCGTCGGGTCGTCGGTGGCCCTCGCCCTGTCGGTGTTCGCCGCGTTCCTGCGCCTCCAGGTCCGCCGCTACCGGGCCGTGATCCGTGAGGCCGAGCGCATCGGCGAGGCCGCCGCCGTGGTCGTGCAGGGCGTGCGGGACGTCGTCGCGTGCGCGGCGGAGGACCGCGCCGCCCGCACCGTCACCGAGGTCGCCGACGCCCAGGCGCGGGCGCTGCGGTCCTTCGCCCGCTCGCGCCTCGTCCGGCTGCCGGTGATCGCCCTCGGCGTCCATGTCCCCCTGCTCGCCCTGCTCGCCCTGGCGCCGTACCTGACCGGGCGGCACGGGATGACCGCAGGCCAGGTCGCGGGCGGCATCGCCTACGTCGTCACCGGGCTCCAGCCGGCCATCGTCATCCTGGTCGACGCGGGCGGCACCCTGCTGCTCAGCCTCGCGGTGATCCTCGGACGGCTCGCCGAAGTGTGCGACGTTCCGGGCGAACCGCCGTCCGCGCGGACGGACGCCCCCTCGTCCGCCGTCATCGAGGCGGCCCATGTCACCTTCGCCTATTCCCCGCACGCGGCCCCCGTGCTGGCCGACGTGTCCCTGCTCGTCCCCGAGGGGGCGCACCTGGCGGTGGTCGGGCCCAGCGGGACGGGGAAGTCGACCCTCGCGAACCTGCTGGCGGGTCTCGCCCGGCCCCGGCGGGGCCGTGTCACGCTCGGCGGCGCCGACATCGGCGATCTCGATCCCGCCCGGGTGAGAGCGGCGGTCGCCCTCGTCCCGCAGGAGAGCTACGTCTTCGCCGCGACCCTCCGGAAGAACCTCACCTACCTGAATCCCGGCGCGACGGACGCGGAGATCGACGCGGCGGCAGGCGCGATGGGCCTCGCCGAGACCGTCGAGCGGCTCGGCGGCTACGACGCCGAGGTCCCGCCGGGGGGCGGGACGCTGTCCCAAGGCGAACGCCAGCTCGTCACCCTCACCCGCGCGCACCTGTCCACCGCGCCCGTCGTCATCCTCGACGAGGCCACCTGCCATCTGGATCCCGCCGCCGAGGCCCGCGCCGAGCGGGCCCTCACCGGACGCGGCAGGACCCTCATCGTCATCGCCCACCGCATCAGCTCGGCCGAGCGCGCCGGCCAGGTGCTCCTCCTCGACGGATCCACTCACCTGGTGGGCACCCACGACGCGCTCCTGACGCGCAGTCCCCTGTACGCCGAACTGGTCGGCCATTGGCATACCTGACCCAAGAAGCGGTCTCGGCCTAAGGGGAAGTGGCGCCGTGGGACCGCAGGAGGGCGGCCGCCGCCGTGCGGGCATCGCGAGCCGCGCCGCCGGTGTTGTCGACCAGGCCGCGGGCCTTGACGCCGTCGTAGAGCACCAAGAGCTGCCGGGCCAGATCGGACGGTTCCGCGGCCCCCGCCTCGGTGGCCAGCCGTTCGAAGAGCGTCACCATGCGCTCGTCGTGGACGGCCAGCGCACGCTGGGCGGGATGGTCGGGCGCCAGGAACGCGGCGGCGCTGTTCACCAGGATGCACCCGTGGTAGGCGGGATCGGGCAGGCCCGCCGCCAGCAGGTCGAACGGCGCCAGCAACCGTGCCACGGGGTCGCCGGCATGACGTTCCAGCTCGGCGTTCACCTCGGTGAACCACGCCTCGCACGCGGCGGCGAGCATGGTGCCGATGAGGTCGTCCTTGGACCTGAAGTGCGCGTACACGGTCGGCTTGGCGACGTTGGCGCGCGCGGTGACGGCGTCGATCGAGACGCCGTAGCCCTCGGCGTAGAACAGCTCCCGGGCGGTCGCGCGTAGGGACTCCGGGGCCCCGCGTGGACTTGATTGAACGTCAAAGTATATTTTGGCCGCCGGGTCCACCGGATCGGGGAAGGGGCCGAGAAGATCATGAACATGGTCGTCGCGCGGGAGCTCGCGGGGGCGGGCCGATGACCGGCGCCGCCGAACCGCACGTGCTCGTGCGCACCCGGGGCCGCGTCGGGCACATCACGCTGAACCGCCCGCGCGTCCTCAACGCCCTCACCCATGCCATGGTCCGCGACATCGACGCCGCCCTGGACGCCTGGGCGGGCGACGACGCGATCTCCACGGTTCTGATCGACGGGGCGGGCGACCGCGGCCTGTGCGCCGGGGGCGACATCCGTTCCATCTACGAGGACGCCAAGGCGGGCGGTGGCGCGAGCGCGGCGTTCTGGCGGGACGAGTACCGGCTCAACGCCCGCATCGCCCGCTACCCCAAGCCCTACGTGGCGCTGATGGACGGGCTCGTCATGGGCGGGGGAGTCGGGATCTCGGCGCACGGCGGCCTGCGCGTGGTCACCGAGCGCACGGCCATCGCGATGCCCGAGACCGGCATCGGCTTCGCGCCCGACGTGGGCGGCACCCATCTGCTCGCGTCGGCCCCGGGCGAGATCGGCGTGCACCTGGCGCTCACCACGGCGCGGATGACCGCCGGGGACGCCCTGGCGTGCGGGTTCGCCGACCGGTTCGTCCCGTCCGGCCGCCTCGCCGACCTGGCCGGGGACCTCGCCGGCGGTGACGCCGCGGAGGTGGTGTCCCGGTACGCCACCCCCGCTCCAGCCGCCGACCTCGCCGCGCACCGCGACTGGATCGACTCCGCCTACGCCGCCGACACGGTCGAGGAGATCGTGACGCGGCTGCGCACCGGCCCGGAGGCCGCCCGCAAGGCCGCCGAGATGATCGACGGCAAGGCGCCGACCGCGCTGAAGGTCACGCTGCGGGCGCTGCGCCAGGCCCGCCGGCTGGGCCGCCTCGAACCCGTCCTGGACCAGGAGTACCGGACGTCCGTGGCCGCGCTGACCTCGCACGACCTCGTCGAGGGCATCCGCGCGCAGGTGATCGACAAGGACCGGTCGCCGCGCTGGTCGCCGGCCACGCTGGAGGCGGTGACCACCGCCGGCGTGGACCGCTACTTCGCGCCGCTCGGCGACCGTGAGCTCGGCCTCGCCGACGGCCCGAGAGCGCGATGAGGATCGTCTCCTTCACACGTCGCTGATCTGGGGGACCGGCCCGAGCGAGTCGCGCCTCGGGTCCGCCATCTCTACCTGTTCCCGGATGCTGTTGGCGCTCGCCCGCTGGGGCGAGGCGCCGTCCGCGCTGGACCGCACCAGCGCCCGCGGCGTGCCGGTGCGAGCCGTCAACCCCGGCAGCCGGCACTCCACCCTCCTGTCGCTGGGGGTCACCGCCGCCGCCGTCGTGGCTGGCCTGATCTTCCAGCGGCTTCGTCAGGGACGGCCCGCGCTCATCGAGGAGACCCCGGACCTGGGCGCCGCCCCCACCCCGGACGGCACCGCCTGATCCCGCGTGGCCGCACCGCTCGCCCCCCTTGCGGTGCGGCCACGCGCCACAATCCCAGGTCAACGCCAGTAATCGCGGGCGGGAAGCTCGAACCACAGGTCGGCGGGGCCGGTGACCGCGCGAGAGTCGACCGGTCGCAGGCCCGCGTAAGCGAAGCAGTACGCCGCGGCCCTGCCCTGGTAGAGGTAGGCGAGAAGAACTTCCTCGGCCGTGTCGCCGGCGCCGACATCTCCTCCGGGATGCAGGTCCCAGCCTTCGACGACGCCGTCCCGGGTGACGCGTCCCTGGTTCCCGCTCTTCGGGTTGGCGTACATGGCGTAGCAGACGGTCCCCGCCGAAAGGGTCTTCGTCACGCCCGGCCTCGATGCCCCGTTACCGCATGGCTGGACGATGACGCACCCGCCCGGCACGTCGGTCGCGCCGAGGACGAGTTCGTCGGGGTCCTCGAAGGCATGGTGCTCCGGCGGCGCCTCGACCAGCGGCGCCTCTAGACGCCGGGCGGCCTCGGCAGCGGTGACGCCGGCGACACAGGCCAGGCTGAGGCCGAGGACGTCGACATCGCCCAAGGCCCCGATCAGGCGGGGGGCCTCCGCGACCATGGCGGTCTTGGTGGGGGAGAGCCCGGCGAGGGACGGTGCGAACAGGTCCGGATACGGACCGGCCAGGGACAGCCGTCTGGGCGACCAGCCGGCCATCATGGAACGCCAGGGGTCCGCACCGGCTTCGACCAGGGCGCGGGCGTTGTCGGGACGGTTCTCGAAGACGGCGGTCCAGAGGGCGGTACGGCCCTCGTGCTCGGCGTCGACGTCCCGGACCCGCCCGGCCAGTTCCGCGACCACTTCGGGCGTGCCGATCTCGACCGCCCAGTCCAGCGGACGCAGGTGCCCGAACTTCATGACGTCCGGATCGGCGCCGGACGCGAGGCGGGCGCGGACCTGGGCGAGGTCGCGCCAGGTCATGTCAGCCCAGTCATTGCGGTCCATAGGACGCTGATTGTGGAGCCGGGGTCCGACAGTCCGCGGAGGCCGGCGGACGACCCGAGCGTTCGGCCCGACGCGTGCCGGATGTGCGGCGTTCGCGCGGTGCCTTTACATACGTGCAGGTCGCAGGGGCAGTTACGGGCTGTGAGACCGGCATGGGGCCAGGGGATGCGGGGCGTCGCGAAGCTCGTCCCGCGGCGGCGTCCGCGTGATCCCGGCCGTGCCCGCGTGGTCGTCCTGCTGGCCTGTGTCCTGGCGCTCAACACCGCCGATACGGGGGTGATCGGAGCGGTCGTCCAGGAGCTGCGGCATTCGCTGCACATCGGCAACACGCGGATCGGGCTGCTGACCGCCGTCCCGGCGGCGGCCGGGGCCGTCGCCACCGTCCCGGTCGGCCAGCTGACCGACCGGGTCGCGCGGGTGCCGCTGCTGGCCGGGAGCATCGTGCTGTGGAGCCTGGCCATGATCGCCGGTGGCCTGGCCGACTCCTACGCGTGGCTGCTGGGGTCGAGGGTCGCGCTGGGGGCGGTCACGGCGACGGCGGGGCCCACGGTCGCGTCCCTGATCGGTGACCTGTTCCCGCCGGAGGAGCGCGCCTCGGTCTACGGCCGCATCCTGGCCGGCGAACTGGTCGGCGTCGGCGTGGGACTGCTCGTGGGCGGGAACCTGGCCGCCGTGGCGAGCTGGCGCGCGGCGTTCTGGTTCGTCGCGCTCCTGGGGCTCGCGCTGGCCTTGGCCTTGTGGCTGCTGTTGCCCGAACCGGAACGCGGCGGCGAGTACCGCCGGGAGGGGGACCGGACGGGGAGCGCGGCGCCCGGGGTGGAGCTCGCGCGTCGCGCGGTGGCGCGGAGCGGTGTGGAGCCCCGGCCGCGCAGCCTGCTGCGCGCCGACCCGGTGCGCATGTCCCTGTTCCAGGCGACGGTGCACGTCCTGCGGATCCCCACCAACGCCATCATCATCGTGGCCTCCGCGCTCGGCTACTTCTTCTTCGCCGGGCTGCGCACGTTCGCGATCGTCTTCGTGCAGCACCGCTACGGCGTGTCGCATCTGGAGCTCACGGCCTTCATCCCGCTGATCGGCCTGGGCGCCCTGGCGGGCGTCCTCACCGGCGGCAGGCTGGCCGACCGGCTGGTCCGCCGCGGCATGGTCGCGGCGAGGGTGACCGTTCCCGCCGCGGCCTATACGGCGTCGGCCCTGCTGTTCCTGCCCGGCCTGCTGACCCGCGACGCCCTCCTCGCCCTCCTGCTGTTCACCCTGGCCTCCGGTGCCCTCGCCGCGGCCAATCCGCCGCTGGACGCGGTGCGGCTGGACGTCGTCCACCACCGGCTCTGGGGACGCGCGGAGAGCGTACGGACGATCTTGCGGATGAGCAGTGAGGCGATCGCGCCCGTGCTGTTCGGCTGGCTGTCCGGAGTGCTCGCCGGGGGCGCCCAAGGGCGCGGCGCCACGGGGCTGGGCCGGGTGTTCCTGATGGCCCTGGTGCCGCTCCTGGTGAACGGGCTGCTTCTCCTGCGCGCCCGGCGCACCTACCCGGGCGACGTCGCCGCGGCCATGGCCTCGGAGCGGTCGGAGTCCGGCGCCCAGGGCGCCGGTTGAGGCCGTCCCGTCGCGGGAGCGTCGTCACCGGTCCGACGGGCCCTCGGTCCCGCCCGCGCGTCCGGCCGGACCGTGGTCGGCGGGCGGGCGGCCCCCGGGCCGGGCCTCGCGGACCGTCTCCGGCCGGGCCTGCCATGGCCAGCGGCCCTCCAGCTCGACCTCCAGCGAGAAGCTCAGGAACGTCCGGACACCGACGATCGCGGCCAGCACCGCGACGCTGTCGAGCGTCGGCGAGACCGCGACGGTCCGGATGATGTCGCCGGCGACCAGGACCTCCAGGCCCAGCAGGATCGCCCGGCCGAGGCTCTGCCGGTAGGAGCGGTAGACGAGGGGGAGCTCGTGCCGGTGCCCGAGCGCCCGGTGCGCGAAGACGGCGGTGGCCGCCACCGCGCCGCACACGATGATCGCGACGCCCGCCAGGTCCACCGCCCGGCCGACGTTCTCGACGATCTCGTCGGAGGTCACGGCCGGACCGGCGGGGCGGCCCCGGTGCCGGCGTCATCGATCGTCGGGTTCATGGGGTTCCCCGTTCGGAGGGCGGTATGGGACGGCTGAAGGGGCTCATTGCCGTTCCCGGGCCGCTGTAACCCGCCGAGACGAAGCCGGACCGGCGCTGATGCCACCGATCCGGCTCGGGAATCGATTTACTTGCGGCGCAGCATCGCCACGCCCATCGCCGCGAGGCCGCAGGCGATCGCGATCCCCCCTGCCACCGCGTTGCTCCAGATGGTGCGCGTGTTGGCCATGTCGCCCCTGATGGCCCAAGGCGCGACGACCGTCCACAGTCCGATCACGGGAACGACCCAGGCCATGCCATAGGTACGGCCGTAGGCCGAGGCGAAGCCCGCGGCCAGCAGCGACAGCGCGATCCCGGTGATCAGGTTGTTGACGGTGATGGCGGTCAGGCCGTTGAATCCCACGATCCACGGCGACACGGCCAGGAACAGGCCCGTGAGGGCGATCAGACCGTCCACGCCCTGGGCGATGGGGGTCTGCCCCGCCGCCTCGTACCGGGCGCGCATCTCGACGATGTCAGGATGCTGATCGATACCGACCGAACGCGTCATGATCTCCTCCTCTCATTCGGCATATGCCTATATCTCCGCCTATCCACGGACAGGCCCGCTCATGCATGCCGAGTGAGAGTTTCTCAAATTTGCCCAATCCGGGAGGTTGGGCATGAAACGGACGGCGGGGCGTCGCGACGGTCAGGTGCCCCCCACGCGCCGCGCGACGTGCAGCCAGGGGTCGGGGACGGACGACTCGACGAAGACCTCGCGCTGGTCACCGGCGGGGGTCCGGCACTTCCACCAGCCGCCGCCTTGGTCGAGCATCGTGCCCCGGATATCGCCCGACTCGGGGTCGACGAGGAAGTAGACGCCGTCGCCGCCCTCGACATCGAAGCGCGGCCCGCCGCCGGGGGCGCCGGGAGGCGGTGGGCCCCCGGTGTCCCGCTTTCGATGTGCCGGGGACGGGCCGAGCCCGTCCGCGCATTCGGTCGTCTCGCACCGCAGGTTCCGGCCATCCATCCCACCCACCGGTCCAGTCTCATGGCAGGACCCCCGGATCGGCGGGGGAACGGGGCCGTGGCCACGAGGCCAGGACCGGACGCCATATGAACATAACCATCGCGCCATAGGCGACCGGTGGTGATGTTTCCGGTTGGCGCCATGTGTCCGGTTCAGCTGGGGCGGGGCAGGGCCTGACCGGAAGTCGTCTCGGTCAGGCCCTTGATGCGTCCCTGGATCAGCGGGCGCAGCGGGGCGGGGGCGGGGCCAGGTCGACGGCGCCGTCGATGACCTCGATCACGTTGCCGGCGGCGTCCTTGTGCTCGGCGTGCACCGCCATGTGGTTCGGGTCGACGCGGCCGACCGGGTTCGGGTGGACCTCGCGGATCCCGGTGGCGATGGAGACGTCGTCGTCGTTGCGGAAGAACTCCTTGCCGTTGTCGGTGAAGACGACCGACCAGTGCTGGCCGGCCGCCTGGGTGGCGATCTCGAACTCCTCGCCGGCGACCAGCCGGTTCGGCGGCGTGCCATCGTCGTCGTACATCGACTTGAGCGTCCACGTGGTGCCCAGGGCGGTGGTTCCGCTGGTGGTCGACGGGCGCCCGCACGGGCGGTCCTTCGCCTGGGCCGCGGTGCCGGTGGCCACCGCGGTGCTCAGCACCGCCGCCGTGGCCAGCAGACCCGCCGTCACTCGCATGCGCATTGAGGCTCCCCTTCTCTGTTCGGCTCTGTCAGGTGATAGGCGCGGGGGTTACACCGGGCCGCGCGTAACCCCCGCGCCTATCTCTTGTCGAACACCGTCTTTCTTTGCCGAACACCGTCGGAGAAGGGACCTGGAGATGGGGAAAGCGTTGGCCGTCATGGCCCTGGCCGTGGGGACCGCCTTGTCGGCGGGGGCGGCCTACGGGCCGCAGGCCAGACCCGCGCGCGCCGGCACGGCGGCGGCGCGGGCCGGGGAGAGCGGGGAACTGGTCGTCCAGTGGAACCGGACCCTGCTGGGCATCGTGCGGACGCCCGGCGCGCAGCCGGCGACCGTGCATCCCACCCGCAGTTTCGCGATCATGCACACGGCGATCGACGACGCCGTCGGCGCGGCGGGCCGGAGCGGGTCCGCGCGGGCGGCCGCCGCCCGGGCCGGGCACGACAGCCTGGTCGCGCTGTACCCGGCGCGGCGCGCCGACCTGGACCGGCAGCTCGCCGGCGACCTCGCCGGCGTCCCGGACGGCCCGGCCAAGGACGCGGGCGAGCGCGCGGGGCGGCACGCCGCGGGGGCCGTGCTCGCCGACCGCGCGCACGACGGGTCCGAGGCGACCCCGCCGCCGTTCGTGCCGGGCGACCGGCCGGGGGACTACCGGCCCACGCCGCCGGCGTTCGCCGCCCCGGTGTTCACGCACTGGGCGGGGGTGCGGCCCTTCGTGCTGGGCCGCGCCGACCGGTTCCGGCCACGGCCCTACCCGGCGCTGACCGGCCCGGCGTACGCCAGGGCGCTCAACGAGGTGCAGGCCCTGGGCAAGGACACCAGCACCGTGCGGACCGCCGACCAGACGGCGCAGGCGCGGTTCTGGGCCGCGCCGATCCAGAACTACTGGAACGAGATCGCCGAGGACGCCGCGCGCCGGCACGGCACCGGCCTGGCCGAGACGGCCCGGCTGTTCGCCGTGCTGGACCGGACGTTCGCCGACGCGGTCATCGCCTTCTACGACGGCAAGTACCACGCGCGGATCTGGCGGCCCGTCACCGCGATCCGCCTCGCGGACGGCGACGGCAACCCCGCCACGCACGGCGACCCCGGCTGGAACCCGCTGGCCGCGACGCCGCCCGACCCGTCCTACCCGGGCGCGCACAGCGTCGTGAGCGAGGCGGGAGCCCTCGTGCTGACGTCCTTCTACGGCCCCGCGGATGACTTCACCGTGGGCTCGGAGGCCGTCCCGGGCATCACCCGGTCGTTCACCCGCTACCAGGACGCGGCGGACGAGGCCGGGCTCAGCCGCATCTACGCGGGCGTCCACACCCGCATCGACCACGTGGCCGGGGACGTCCTCGGCGCGCGGGTCGCCCGGTACGTCCTCGCCCGCTCCCGCTAGGCCGGGCCCCCGTGCGGACGTGGCCGTCCCCCTTGCTCTCGGGCCCCGTCCGCTCGCCCCGGCACACAGATCGCCACCGGGGCGGAGGCTCACCCGTCCGCCGGACGGGTGAGCCTCCGGGCCCGGGCCGACGTGCTCCAGGAAACGGCGGAAAGGACCGTCATGCGCCGCTGGAACCCAGCCCGACGCAAGCCCGCCGATCCGGCGGGGCCGGTGCCCGACACCCGGGCGCCGCTGCATCTCGTCCAGGCGGACTCGTACGCGAACTGGGAGGCGATCTATCTGCACAACGTCGACCGGATCTACCGGCTGATGTTCGCCAAGGTCGGCAACCGGCCCGACGCCGAGGACCTGACCGCCGAGGTGTTCATGACCGCGCTGCGGCCGTTACGGGTGTCGGCCACGGTCGGCGAGGTCCGCGCCTACCTGCTCGCCACCGCGCGCACCGTGCTGGCCGCGCACTGGAGGCGCACGCTCGGACGTGAGATCACCAGCATCGACCTGGAGCAGGTGGCCGAGGGCGGCGGGCCGGGCGGCGGGCGGTACGGCGACCTCCCCCAGGACGGCGGCGGCTCCGAGGGACGGGCCGAACGGCTGCTGTCGGCGCTGCCCGAGCGCTACCGGAAGGTCCTGGAGCTGCGGTTCCTGCGCTCCTACTCGCTACGCCAGACCGCGGCCGAGCTCGAGATCACCGTCGGCAACGTCAAGGTTCTCCAACATCGCGCGCTGCGGCTGGCGGCCGAGCTGGCCCGCGACGAGCCGCGCCTCCAGGGATGAGCAGGTGGTGACCGTGAAAGGACTGCGACGCTACGTCGAGACGCTGCTGTCCGGTGGCCGGCCGCGGCCGTTCCAGGCCGGCGAGGCCGACGCGGACGCGCTGCGCGTGGCCATCGAGCTCCGCGCGGCCCGGCCCGGCTCGGACGCGCCCCGCGAGGAGTTCGTCACCGCGCTGCACCGCCGCCTGGCCCGCGACCGGGCCGCGCCC
>NZ_CAACVB010000026.1 GCF_900659635.1 Actinomadura roseirufa
GACCGGCGACGCCAAGGCGCCCTGCCCTGTGGACGGCCCTGTGGACGGCCCCGCGGACGGCTCCGTGGACGGCTCGGCGGGCTGATCGGTGGCCGGGGTCGTGCGGGCGGCCCGTGCGTGGGCGCCGCGCGCGGCCCGGCGGCCCCGGGAGCGCCGGGGGCGGAAGGACGCCCGCATCCACCGCGGCAGGTGCCGGTCGAGGAAGCCGAAGGCGGTGTTGCGGTCGCGCAGGTGGACCAGCAGCAGCCCGCCCGGCTTCAGGGCGGCGACGAACCGGTCGAGGACGAGCTCGGCGTGCGGGACCCGTTCGATGAGGTACGAGGCGTGCACGATGTCGTAGGCGCGCGGCGGCAGCGGGACGGTGCGCAGGTCGCCGAGGAACCAGGAGTCCAGGTCGGTGCGCTCGCAGGTGCGGGCGCGCAGGTCGGGGGAGTCCAGGTCGACGCCCGTGACCAGGAGGTCGCGGTCGCCGAGCTCCAGCCCCGTGCCCCAGCCGCACCCGGCCTCCAGGATGTGGATCCGCTGCAGGGGCTTCTCGTGGGCGTACTGTCGGGCGCGTTCTGAGAAGAGATCGCCGTCCTTGACGGGCGGCGTACGCAGATCGGTCACAGTCTCGCAGCGTAATCGTCCGACTGCGGACTGTCCGCTATTTGCCTATTCTTGGTAACCGTCGTGTCGCGCTCCGGACACACGCCCGTGATGGACGGCCGTGATGGACGGCCGTGACGGGCGGCCGGTGGTAGGGCGTGGACGGCCGTCCAGCGCGCGGGGACGGGCGTTCCGGCGGGGGCCGGGCGCGCGCGGGCCGCGAAGGCCGGAACGGGATCGGCGCGGACCGGCGCGGGGTGGGGCATGGCCTGCGCGAGGGCTCCAGGGGGCGCGTACTCTGGTACGCGGTTCCGGGTCCGCGTGGATTCCGGGCTTTCGGGCTGCCCTGTTCAGGGCGACTGCGATCTTTTGCGGGCGATGATGACGCTTTCTGGACTTGTTGACCTTGCGTGCGCCGACCCCGGTCTCGAGCGCGCCCTGAAGCGGGCGCGGGCGGACCAGGAGGTCGTCGCGCCCCCGGCGATGTGGCCGCCGCTGGCGGCGGCGCTGAGCCGCGCCGTCGGCGCCCCGTCCGGCGGGCGCGGCGTCGTGCTCGCGGTGACCGCGACGGGCCGGGAGGCCGAGGACCTGACCGCGGCCCTGTCGAGCCTGCTCGACCCCGGCCGGGTGGCGCACTTCCCCGCGTGGGAGACGCTGCCGCACGAGAAGCTGTCGCCGCGTTCGGACACGGTCGGGCAGCGGCTGGCGGTGCTGCGCAGGCTCGTCCACCCGGACGCGGGCGGTGTCAGCCAAAGCGGTGCGGGCGAGGCCGGTACGGGCGGGCCCGGCCGGGGCGGCGGGCTGGACGTCGTCGTGACGCCGGTCCGGGCGGTGCTCCAGCCGATCGTGTCCGGCCTGGCCGACCTGGAGCCGGTGCGCCTGGCCGCCGGCGTGGACGCCGACCTCGACGACACCGTCCGGCGCCTGGTGGACGCCGGGTACCACCGCGTCGACCTCGTCGAGAAGCGCGGCGAGCTGGCCGTGCGCGGCGGGATCCTGGACGTCTTCCCGCCGACCGAGGAGCACCCCCTGCGGGTGGAGTTCTGGGGCGACACCGTCGAGGAGGTCCGCTACTTCAAGGCCGCCGACCAGCGGTCCCTGGAGGCGGCGCCGGACGGCCTGTGGGCGCCGCCGTGCCGCGAGCTGCCGCTGACCGAGCGGGTCCGCGAGCGCGCGCGGCGGCTCGCCGCCGAGCACCCGGCGCTGGCGGAGATCCTCGGCCGGATCGCCGACGGCGACACCGTCGAGGGCATGGAGGCGTTCTCGCCCGTCCTCGCCGAGCGCATGGAGCTGCTGACCGACCTGCTGCCCGAGGGGTCGGCGCTGCTGGTGTGCGAGCCGGAGCGGATCCGCACCCGGTCGGTGGAGCTGGTCCGGACGAGCCAGGAGTTCCTGGAGGCGAGCTGGGTGAACGCCGCCGCCGGCGGCGAGGCGCCGATCGACCTCGGCGCCGCGGCGTTCCGCTCGCTGGAGGAGGTTCGCGAGCACAGCGACGCCCTGGGGCTGCCCCGCTGGAGCGTGACAGCTCTCAACCCGGACGCCGGACCCGACGCGACCGCCCCGACGCTGGACCTCGGCGTGCGCGCCGCGGAGGCGTACCGGGGCGACACCGGGCGCGTCGTCGCGGACGTGAAGGGCTGGCTCGACGGCGGCTGGCGCGTCGTGATGGTCACCGCCGGGCACGGGCCGGCCGAGCGGCTGGTCCAGCTCCTCGGCGAGGAGGGCCTCGGCGCGCGGCTCGCCGGCCTCGACGGGCCGCCGGAGCCGTCGCTGGTGACGGTCGCGACCGGCCTGCTGGAGCACGGTTTTACCTGGGAGCGCGCCAAGCTGGCGGTGCTGACCGAGACGGACCTGTCCGGGCAGCGCTCGTCCACCAAGGACATGCGGCGCATGCCGTCGCGGCGGCGCGGCGGCATCGACCCGCTGCAGCTCAAGGCCGGCGACTACGTCGTGCACGAGCAGCACGGCGTCGGGCGGTACGTGGAGATGGTCAGCCGGACGGTGCAGGGCGCCACCCGCGAGTACCTGATCCTGGAGTACGCCAAGAGCGACCGGCTGTTCGTCCCGACCGACCAGCTGGAGGAGCTGACCCGCTACGTCGGCGGCGAGGCGCCGAGCCTGCACCGCCTCGGCGGCGCCGACTGGCAGAAGGCCAAGTCGCGGGCGCGCAAGGCGGTCAAGCAGATCGCCGGGGAGCTGATCCGGCTGTACTCGGCGCGGATGGCGAGCCCGGGGCACCCGTTCGGCGCCGACACGCCGTGGCAGCGGGAGCTGGAGGACGCCTTCCCGTACGTGGAGACCCCCGACCAGCTCGCCGCCATCGACGAGGTGAAGGGCGACATGGAGCGCCCGGTCCCGATGGACCGGCTGATCTGCGGCGACGTCGGCTACGGCAAGACCGAGATCGCGGTGCGGGCGGCGTTCAAGGCCGTCCAGGACGGGATGCAGGTCGGGGTGCTGGTGCCGACGACGCTGCTCGTCCAGCAGCACCTGTCCACCTTCACCGAGCGGTTCGCGGCGTTCCCGGTCGTGGTGAAGCCGATCAGCCGGTTCCAGTCCGACAAGGAGATCGAGGAGACCCTGCGCGGGCTGGCGGAGGGCTCGGTGGACGTGGTGGTCGGCACCCACCGCATCCTGTCGTCGCAGACCCGGTTCAAGAACCTCGGCCTGGTGATCATCGACGAGGAGCAGCGGTTCGGCGTCGAGCACAAGGAGGAGCTGAAGCGGCTGCGGACGCAGGTGGACGTGCTCGCGATGTCCGCGACGCCGATCCCGCGGACGCTGGAGATGGGGCTGACCGGCATCCGGGAGATGTCGACGATCCTGACCCCGCCGGAGGAGCGGCACCCCGTCCTGACGTTCGTCGGCCCGTACGAGGAGAAGCAGATCGCCGCGGCGATCCGGCGCGAGCTGCTGCGCGAGGGCCAGGTGTTCTTCGTGCACAACCGGGTCCGCTCGATCGACAAGGTCGCGGCGACCCTGGCGCGGCTCGTCCCGGAGGCGCGGATCGCCACCGCGCACGGCCAGATGAACGAGCACGAGCTCGAACGCGTCATGGTCGACTTCTGGGAGAAGAACTACGACGTGCTGGTCGCGACGACGATCGTGGAGTCCGGCCTGGACGTGCCGAACGCCAACACGCTCATCGTCGACCGCGCCGACATGTACGGGCTGTCGCAGCTGCACCAGCTGCGCGGCCGGGTCGGGCGCGGCCGGGAGCGCGCCTACGCCTACTTCCTGTACCAGCCGGAGCAGCCGCTGACCGAGACGGCGCACGAGCGGCTCGCGACGCTGGCGCAGCACACCGAGGTCGGCGCGGGCATGTACGTGGCGATGAAGGACCTGGAGATCCGCGGCGCGGGCAACATCCTCGGCGCCGAGCAGTCCGGGCACGTCGCGGGGGTCGGGTTCGACCTGTACGTGCGGATGGTCGGCGAGGCGGTCCGGGACCTGAAGGAGGGCGGCGCCGAGCCGGAGACCACCGAGACGAAGGTGGAGCTGCCGGTCGACGCGCACCTGCCGCACGAGTACGTGCCGGGGGAGCGGCTGCGGCTGGACGCCTACCGGCGCATCGCCGCGATCACCTCCGAGGACGAGATCGCCGCCGTGCACGAGGAGCTGGCGGACCGGTTCGGGCCGCTCCCGGTCCCGGTGCTGAACCTGCTGGAGGTGGCGCGGTTCCGGGCGAAGGCGCGGCGGGCCGGGCTCACCGACGTGACCGTCCAGGGCACCTCGGTCAAGTTCGCGCCCGCGGTGCTGCCCGACTCCAAGCAGGTGCGGCTGCAGCGGCTCTACCCGCGCAGCATCCTCAAGCCCGCGACCGACACCCTGCTCGTCCCGATGCCGAAGACCGCGCCGATCGGCGGCCGGCCGCTGCGCGACCGGGAGCTGCTGACCTGGGCGACGGACCTGGTGGAGGCGCTGTTCCTGGAGCCTTCGCCCGCCTCGCCCGCGTCCACCGGGCGGCAGTAGGCTGGCGCGCGCGAGATCGATCGGCGCAGACCACTCCGACGAGATGGGGATTTCGTGCTCGGTAAGTCCATGCTCGGTAAGTCCATGAAGGCCGCCGCGGCGGCCCTGCTGGTGGCCGCGGCGCTGGCCGGCTGCGGCGACACGCCGAAAGTGGGCACCGCCGCCGTCGTCGGCGGCGACCGCATCACCGTGACGTCGCTCAGCCGGACCGTCCGCGACTGGCGGGCCCAGTTCAAGACCGACCCGGTGGCCAACCAGATGCGGGCCAACCCGAACGACCCGGCGGAGCAGATGGGCGCGGAGGCGGGCGAGTCGGACGTGCGCGGCGCGCTGACGCTGCTGCTGAACTTCCGGGTGGCCGACCGGCTGGCGCGCGAGCAGGGCGTGCAGGTCTCGGACGGGCAGACCGACCAGGTGGTGGGCCTGCTGAACCAGCAGGGCGGCGCCGCCTCGATCACGCTGGCGAGCGGGCTGCCCCGGTCCCGGACGCGCGACCTCGCCCGGTACCTCGCCACCCAGCGGCTCCTGATGACGCGGCTCGGCGCGGACGGCAACCCGCAGAGCCCGCAGACCCAGCAGGCCGCCCAGCGTTGGAGCCAGCTGTTCCGCGGCGCCGCCGACGGGATGCACATCGAGATCAACCCCCGGTACGGGACGTTCGACGCGGCCCGGGGCACCGTCGGCCCGGTCGCCTACCGGCTGTCCAGCCCCGAGTCGGGCGTCGACCGCCCATGAGCCTGACCCTGCTCGCCACCACGCACCGCGTGGCGGCCGGCCTGCTGACGTGGAAGGCGTGGGAGGCGCTCCGCTCGGCCGACCGGGTGCTGGTCCGCCCGGACCATCCGCTGCTGCCCGCGCTGGCCGACGCGGAGGTCGTCCCGGAGCCGGTGGAGACGCCCGATCCCGCCGCGCTGGTGGCGGCGGCGCGGGACGCGGACGTGCTGTGGGTGGCGGCGCCGGAGGGCGACGAGGCGCTGATGCGCGAGGTCGGCGCCCTGGTCGTCGGCGACCCGCTGGACGTCGAGGTGCTGCACGGATCCTACGACCTGCCCGGCGCCCGGCTGCTCGACCTCGTTTCGGTGATGGACACGCTGCGCCGAGAGTGCCCCTGGGACCGCGAGCAGACGCACGTCACGCTGGTGCCGTACCTGCTGGAGGAGGCGTACGAGGTCCTCGACACCGTCGAGTCCGGCGACCTCGGCGCGCTGCGCGAGGAACTGGGCGACGTGCTCATGCAGGTGGCCTTCCACTCGGTGGTGGCCGCCGAGCGCGCCGACGAGACCGCGTTCACCATCGACGACGTGGCGGGCGGGATCGTCGACAAGCTCGTCCGGCGGCATCCGCACGTGTTCGCCGGCGTGACGGTGGACGGCGCGGACGAGGTCAACGCCAACTGGGAGCAGATCAAGGCCGCCGAGCGGGCCGAGAAGAGCGGCGCGGAGGCGTCGGCGCTGGACGGGGTCCCGATGGGGCAGCCCGCGCTGGCGCTGGCCGCGCAGCTCCAGCGCCGGGCGGCGCGGATGGGGGCGCCCGCCGGGCTCGCGCCGGGGCCGGAGGGCACCGCGGACACCGGTGCCGACCTGGGCGTCCGGCTCTTCGAGCTGGCCGGCGAGGCGGTGCGGCGGGGCACCGATCCCGAGGCGGAGTTGCGCGCGGTTTCGCGGGTATTCCGCGATCGTGTCAGAGCCTGGGAACGGCACGAGCAGGGCCACTGATTCGGGGGATTACACCCGGAAGATCGCCGATGGGGTGGTCTGGCGAGAGACGCGCGTCTACCCTGGGCCCGTGCCGACCGAGGGTTGGAGTGACGGCGGGGCTTCCCGCCCCGTGACGGGACGCCGCCCGCGCCGGCTGCTCGCCGGGTCGACCACGCGCGCCGAGAAGCTCCGCGCGCTGCGCGGGCTCGGCGTGCTCGGCGGCCTCGCCGGTGTGCTCGTCGCGCTGATGATCCTGCCCACCGCCTGTACCGCGGGCGTCGGGGCCCGGGACGCGGCGGGCTGGTTCGGGAGCGAACCGGAGGACCTCACCACCTCCGGCGTCCCGCAGCGCTCGAAGATCCTCGCCGCGGACGGTTCCACGATCGCCACGTTCTTCTACCAGAACCGGGTGGACGTCCCGCTCGCCCAGATCGCGCCGATCGTCCGCCGCGCCGTCCTCGCCATCGAGGACAGCCGCTTCTACGAGCACGGCGCCATCGACTCCCAGGGGACGCTGCGCGCGCTGGCGAGCAACCTCACCAGCGGCCAGGTGACCCAGGGCGGCTCGGGCATCACCCAGCAGTACGTGAAGAACCTGCTGCTCGCGCAGGCCGACTCGGCCGCCGAGCAGCGCGCCGCCAAGGAGATCTCCGCGGCCCGCAAGATCCGCGAGCTGCGGTACGCGGTCGCGCTGGAGCGGCGCTTCTCCAAGGACGAGATCCTCCGCCGCTACCTCAACATCGCCTACTACGGCGACGGCGCGTACGGCATCGAGGCCGCGTCCCGGCACTACTTCTCCAAGCCGGCGGCCCGGCTGGACCTCGCCGAGGCGGCGCTGCTCGCGGGCGTCGTCCGCTACCCCTACGCCTACGAGCCGGTGCACCACCCCGGCGTGGCCCGCGAGCGCCGCGACACGGTCCTGACGCGGATGGCCGAGCTCGGCTGGATCCCCCGCGCGCAGGCCGAGGCCACCGCCCGGCAGCCCATCAGGCTGCGCGTGCGGGACGTCAAGAGCGGCTGCGTCACCAGCGGCGCCCCGTTCTTCTGCGACTACGTCCAGCGCGAGATCCTCACCAGCCCCGTCTTCGGGCGGACGCCCGGCGAGCGGGAGAAGCTGCTCAAACGGGGCGGCCTCACCATCCGCACGACGCTGGACCGGCGGGCGCAGCGGGCCGCGCAGCGCGCCGTCGACGAGCACGTCCCGCCGAAGAACTCCGCCCGCAAGGCCGCGGCGGAGGCGATGGTGCAGCCCGGCACCGGCGAGATCAAGGCGATGGTCGTCGACCGCAGGCTCGGGGCCGACCGGGAGCGCGGCAAGACCTGGATCAACTTCGCCGCCGACGCCGACCACGGCTCCAGCATCGGCATGCAGGCCGGGTCCACGTTCAAGGTGTTCACCCTGGCCGCCGCGCTGGACCAGGACCTGCCGTTCGGGACCCGGCTGATGGCGCCGCGCGAGTACACCCCCGTCGGCTACCGCGACTGCAAGGGCCACCGCGTCGGCGACCCGGACGCCGAGCTGCGCAACTCCGCCGACGGCGAGGGCGGCAGGACGTTCAGCCTCGTCACCGGCACCCAGCACTCCGTCAACACGTTCTTCCTCGCGCTGGAGAAGAAGGTCGGGCTCTGCGAGACGGTGAAGATGGCCGAGCGGCTCGGGATGCGGCAGGCCGGTGGCAAGCCGCTGGAGCAGTACCCGTCGTTCACGCTCGGTTTCAACCCCGTGTCGCCGGTGCGGCTCGCGGCGGCGTACGCGGCGTTCGGCGCGCGGGGCCGCTACTGCTCCCCGGTCGCGATCCGGGCGATCATCGACGCCGCCGGGCACCGGATGAAGGTCCCGGGCGGCTCCTGCGGGCAGGCCCTCGACAAGGACGTCGCCGACGCCGTCAACCACGTCCTGCGCGGGGTCCTGACCAAGGGCACCGCGAAGGGCATGGGCCTCGACCGTCCCGCCGCGGGCAAGACCGGTACCGTCGACAACTTCTCCGCAGCCTGGTTCGCCGGATACACCCCGGACCTCGCGGCGGCCGTGTGGGTCGGCGACCCGCGGGGCGGCTACAAGTACCCGATGGAAGACCTGTGCATGGACGGGGAGTGCTACGGCGCCGTCTTCGGGGCGACCATTCCCGCGCCCATCTGGCGGCAGAGCATGCTCGGCGCGCTGGAGGACACGCCGGCCACTCCGTTCCACGCGCCCGACTCGCGGTTCTTCAGCGAGGGGTCGGGCGAGGACAAGACGAAGATCCCCGACGTGCGCGGGCTGAAGCCCGGTGAGGCCGCCGCCCGGCTCCGCGCCGCCGGGTTCACGACCGACGTCGGGGCGCCGGTCGAGTCCGGCCGGTACCCGAAGGGGACCGTCGCGGAGATGTCCCCGGGGCCGGGCTCCGCGGAGCCGGGCGAAACGATCGTCCTGCGCGTCAGCAAGGGCTCCCCGAACGGCCCGGGCCTCCCCGACGGCGACCCCGGTCCCGGCCCCGATGACAACGGCCGGCCGACGCCTTCGGCGCCGCCCTCGACGCCGCCGCCGCAGGAGCCGTTCCCGACCGGACGCCCCGGGCAGCACGGCTGACCTGCGCCTTCCCGTCCCCGGCCGGGCCCGCTTCCGGTGCCCGGCCCGTGTGATCGTCCGGACGCCGGGTAGATCATTCGACGGGGGCCCGCCGCCCCCAGGGGGTTCTGTCGGGGGGAACGCATGCGAGCCATCGCCGTGTCCGAGTACGGCGCCACACCGGCGCCGACGCATCTGCCGCGCCCGCGACCGGGACCGGGGGAGATCCTCGTCCGGCTGATCGCGGCCGGTCTCAACCCGCTCGACTGGAAGGTCGCCGACGGCCTGCTCAAGGACTCGGTGGACGCGCCGTTCCCGCTCATCCTCGGCCAGGACGGCGCGGGCGTCGTCGAGGAGGTCGGCGAGGGCGTCACCCGGCTGCGGCACGGCGAGCAGGTCTACGGGTCCTTCTTCGGCGTCGCCCGCGGCCTCGGCAGCTACGCCGAGTACACGCTGGCCGAGGACGACGGGCCGGTCGCCCGGATGCCCGACGGCATGATCTACACCGAGGCCGCGGCGGTGCCGACCGCGTGCATGACCGCGCTGGCGCTGGTGGAGCGGGCGCACGTGGACGAGGGGCAGACCGTCCTGGTCGTCGGCGCCACCGGCGGTGTCGGCCAGGCCGTGGTGCAGCTCGCCGCCGACACCGGCGCCACGGTGATCGCCACCGCGCGCGAGGGCATGGCCGCGCAGATGCGGCGGCTCGGCGCGGAGGCGACCGTCGACCACTCCCTCGGCGACCTCAACGGCCAGGTCCTCGCCGTCCACGCCGACGGCATCGACGCCGTCCTCGACATGGTCAGCGACACCGCCGGGACCGAGGAGATCGCGCAGCTGCTCCGGCCGGGCGGGATCTACGCCAGCACCACGTGGGCGGTGAATCCCGACGCGATGGCCGCCCGGGAGCTGCGCGGGCTGAACTTCGAGGGCGAGCCGTCCGCCGAGTTGCTGGAGCGGGTCTCCGACCTCATCGACGCGAGCCGGCTGCGCGTCGTGATCGAGCGGGAGGTGCCGCTGGAGGAGGCGCCCGCCGCGCTGGCCGCCAACCGCGCCGGCGGCGCCCGGGGCAAGACCGTCATCCGCATCTAGCGTGTTTACCGGACCGGGCCCGGGGCAGATCCACGCGCTCACGCGAACGGCGCGGCCGGCGCGGGAAGCCCGCGCCCATGAGGGGGACGCATGAACGACGCTGACAGACAGGCCCGGATCCGCGAGATCGACGAGGCGCTCGCGCGGCTCCGCGCGGACCTCACCCCGCCGCCGGGCGAACCGCGCGACTTCGTCGACGCCGGCCAGGACCTCGCCGCCCGCGAGGAGCTGGGCGGCCAGATCGAGGCGCTGGAGAGCGAGCGCCGCCGCCTCACCGGCGAGGTGCCCTGAGGGCGCCTCAGTCCTCCTCCCGTTCGGCGGGCGGCAGCGCGGGCAGGCGCAGCACGAACCGGGCGCCGCGGACGTCGTCGGTGCGGTCGTGGAGGGACAGCGTGCCGCCGTGGGCCTGCGCGATGTCGCGGGAGATGGCGAGGCCGAGCCCGGTGCCGCCGGCGTCGCGGTGCCGGCCCTCGGCCAGCCGGGTGAAGCGCTCGAAGATCCGTTCCCGGTCCGCCGGCGCGATCCCCTGCCCGTCGTCGATGACCTCGACCACGGCCGCCGACGGGGGCCGCGTCCCGATGATCACCGTGACCGCGGAGACCGCGTGCCGGTCGGCGTTGTCGATGAGGTTCGTCAGCAGCCGGGCCAGCTCGCTGCGGCCCCCGGTCACCCGTACCTCGCCCTCCGACAGCACGGTCACCTGGGCGCGCCGGGGGCGGCGCAGGACCTCCTGGTCCGCCAGCTCCGTCAGGTCCACGGCCTCGCGCTGGAAGTCCTTGTCGGCCTCCAGCCGCGCCAGCGCCAGCAGGTCGTCCACCACGGCGCCCAGCCGGTCGGTGTTGTTCAGGATGGCCCCCAAGGTCTCGTGGACGTCCATGTCGTCCGGGTGGGCCAGGGCCAGCTCCAGCTCCATCCGCAGCCCGGCGAGAGGACTGCGCAGCTCGTGCGAGACGTCGGAGACGAACGCCCGCTGCCGCGCCACCGCCTGCTCCAGCCGGTCCAGGGTGGCGTTGACGCTCTGCGCGAGCAGCGCCACCTCGTCGCGCCGCGGGGGCACCGGCACCCGGCGCTCCAGGTCGGTGGCGGTGATCTCGTCTAGCTCGCGGCGGATCTCCTCGACCGGCCGCAGCGTCCGGCTCGCCGACATCCACGTCCCGAAGCCCACCAGGCCCGTGATCAGCGGGATGCCGAGCGCCATCAGCGCCGCCGGGAACGGGCGGGGGACGAGCCCCGGCGCGTGGTCGAGCGTGTAGACGTACCGCTCGCCCTCGGGGGTCGCCACCCGGAACTCCACGACCAGGAAGCAGGGGCCGTCGGGGGCGTCGATCCCGCAGACGCGGCCGTCGCGGCGGTCGTCCTCGCGCGGCGGCGGCGGAAACCGGACCGGCGGCCGGCCCCGCATCCGCTCGGTGGCGGCGACCACCCGCCCGTCCGGGGTGACGACCTGCTGGAGGGTGTCCTCGGGCAGGGTGCCCTGCCGCCCGCCGGAGTGCAGGAACGTCGCCGTCCGGGTCCCGGCCCTGGCGAGGTCGCGTATCGTCTCGGCCGTCGCCTGGCGCCTGAGCAGGACCAGCAGGGCCGCGTACAACGCGCTCGACAGCAGGAGCGCCGCCAGGGCCGCCGAGATGGTCGCCCGGATGCGGATCTCCGGATACCGCAGCACGATCCGCCAGATCCAGCGGGTCAGCGCCCTGAAGAGACGGTGCGGCCGGACACGGATGACGACCTCCTCGGTGCGCGTGCCACTACCCGGAGGTTCTTGCCAGAGCAGGGCAAACGCGACCGTCCGGACCAAGTAAAAGATCGTTGGCCCGGACGGTCCGTTCCGGCGTCAGTCCTGGTCGACGCCCCAGCGCACCCGGATCGCCCTGTCGACCGCGCCGAACACCTGGTCGATCACGATCCCGATGATCAGGATGACGATCATGTAGGAGATCATCTCGGCGGTCGCGTTCAGCTCCCTGGCCTGCGCGAGCAGCACGCCGAGCGAGGTCGTATTGCCGATGATCACCAGGAGTTCACCGGCCATCAGGCTGCGCCAGGCGAAGGCCCAGCCCTGCTTCAGCCCGGCCACGAACGACGGCAGCGACGCGGGCATGATCAGGTGCCGGTACTGGTTCAGCCCGCGCAGCCCCATCACCTTCCCCGCGCGCAGCAGGATCGGCGGCGTGTAGTCGACGCCCGCGATCAGCCCGTTGGCGATGGACGGCGCCGCGCCGAGCACCACCACGAACAGGATCGCGCTCTCGCTGAGCTGGAACAGCAGGATCGCCAGCGGGAACCAGGCGATCGACGGCATCGTCTGCAGCCCGGTGATCAGCGAGCCGAACGCGCGGCGCAGCACCCGGAACTGCGACACCAGCGCGCCGATGAGCACCCCGATCGCGACCGCGACCGCGAACCCGACCAGCGCGCGCCGCATGGTCAGCGCGACCGCGTCCCAGAACCGCGAGTTCGTCATCTGGTCCCAGAACACCGGCAGGGTGTCGGCGGGACCGGGCAGGACGTAGGTCTCCTTCCAGCCGCTCCACACCACCAGCTGCCAGGCCGCGATCCCGATGAGCGCCGCGGTGAGAATGGGCCAGATCGCGGACCAGACCAGCAGCAGCGACCGGCCGCGCGTCCCGCCGCCGAGCTCCAGCGCGTCCAGCCCGGCCAGCTGCCGGCTCAGCCCGTCGGCCTCGGTGTCCTGGGAGACCTTCGCGTCCTTCACCGTGTCACCGGCCGTGTCCGCCGGCTCTCCGGCCGTGGAGCCGGACGACTCCACGGAGTCCACCACGGTGTCCTCGACATTGGACTCCGCCGCCTCGTCCGTGCTCTGCGCGGTCTCACGCGCCATGGCGCCCGACCTCCTCGCGCAGCCGCTGGGTGATGGTCGCGGCGAGCGTGGAGACGTCGGCGTCGTCGATGCGCCGCGGCCGGTCGATCGGCACCGGGAACTCCTGCACGACGCGGCCGGGACGGCTGCTCAGCAGCACGACCCGGTCACCGAGCCGCACCGCCTCGCGGACGTTGTGCGTGACGAACAGCACGGTCAGGCCGCGCGCCCGCCAGATCCGCTCGATCTCGTCGTGCAGCAGGTCGCGGGTCATCGCGTCCAGCGCGCCGAACGGCTCGTCCATGAGCAGGACGGTGCCCTGCTCGGAGGCGCCGTCGTCCTCGGTCAGCGCCAGCGCGCGGGCGAGCGCGACGCGCTGGCGCATGCCGCCCGACAGCTGGTGGGGACGCTTGCGGGCGAACCCGCCGAGGTGCACCGACTCCAGCAGCTCGGCGGCGCGGGCGCGCCGGTCCTGCCGGGGGACGCCGCGCATCTTCAGCGCGAGCTCCAGGTTGCCGGTGACGGTCAGCCACGGGAACAGGGCCGGCTCCTGGAACATCAGCGCGACCCGCGCGCCGCTGGAGTCGATCGACCCGGCGCTCACCTGGTCGAGGCCCGCGACGAGGTTGAGCAGCGTGCTCTTGCCGCACCCGGACGCGCCGAGCAGGCAGACGAACTCGCCCGGCGCCACGTCCAGGGACACCTGGTCGAGCGCGAGCAGGGACGAGCTTCCGGTTCCGAACGCTTTGGACACGCCCGCGAGCCGGACCGCGGCGGCGGTCCGGCTGGGGGCGGCCGTCACGGCCTGTGTCATTTGTCGCTGACCTCTGCCTTCCCGCTTGCCTTCAGTACCTCGTTAAGGGGGCCGAGCTGGTAGATGCCGTTCAGGTCGGTCTTGGCCAGCAGGCCGATCTCCTCGGCGTGCTGGGCGCCCTGGGTCAGCGATGAGGCGACCGGGTCGGTGGTGAACTCGATCTCCTTGAAGGCCGAGTCCAGGACGTCCGGCTTGAGCGGCTTGCCGCTGAGCTTGGTGAGAGCGTCGTTGATGACGGGCTTCGCCTCATCCGGGTGCTGGGTGAGGAAGTCGGTGCTCTCGACCACGCCCTGGAGCAGCTTCTTCACCACGTCCGGGTGCTTCTTCTCGAAGGTCTGGCTCACGATCAGGTTCGTGATGACGAACTTGCCGCCGGGCCACAGGGACTTCTCGTCCAGGAGCTTCTTGCCCTTGCCTTCGAGGACGAGCCGCGAGGCGAACGGCTCGGGCACCCAGGCCCCGTCGATCGTGCCCTGCTGGAAGGTCTGGAGGGTCTGCGCGTTCTCCTGCGGGACGATCTTGACGTCGCCGCTGCCGTCCTTGTTGGCGCTCAGGCCGTTCTTCTTGAGCCAGTACCGGACCGCCACGTCCTGGGTGTTGCCGAGCTGCGGAGTGGCGATCTTCTTGCCCTTGAGATCCTTGACACCGTTGATCCCCGGCTTGACGACGAGCGAGACGCCGCCCGACGCCGCTCCGGAGATGATGTGAACCGCTTTTCCGTGTGATTTGGACCATGCGTTGATCGAGGGGTTCGGCCCCACGAACGTGGCGTCGATCGCACCGGAGAACAACGCCTCGACGGCGGCCGGCCCGGCGTTGAACGTGGCGGTCTTGGGAGCGGTTCCGAGGTGTTTGGCGAAGATCCCTTTCTGTACCCCCACGAGAGCGGTCGCGTGGGTGATGTTCGGGAAGTAGCCGAGCTTGAGCTGGATGGGAGCACCGGACTTGTCGTCGCCGCCGTCGTCGCCACAAGCACTGAGCGTTCCTGCCCCGGCCAGGACGGTCAGTGCTGCGGCGGCGATACGCCCGCGGAGTCTGCGATGCATTGTCACGTTTCCCTACTTATCAAGTCTGTTTGACGTGCACAGTAGACAAGGTGGGCAATCAGTTCGTCAAGCCGCTTGCATGGAACGGTTTTGTAACAGAAGCCCGCTATGTGACCGGCGAGCCAGTTGAGCCGCCCCCCGGGGACGCGGATAGGCTCGGTTGCTGCACGACCGATCTATACGCATCGCGAGACCGCTCGCACCCGCGGACCAACGCGAACGAACGCATCACCAGGGAGCTGCCCGTGTCGTCGATCGAGGCCGTTATCGCCCGGGAGATCCTCGACTCCCGCGGCAACCCGACCGTCGAGGTCGAGGTGTCGCTCGCCGATGGGACCGAGGCGCAGGCCGCCGTCCCGAGCGGCGCGTCCACCGGCCAGTTCGAGGCCGTCGAGCTGCGCGACGGCGGCGAGCGCTACGGCGGCAAGGGCGTGCGGAACGCCGTCAAGGCCGTCAACGAGACCATCGACGAGAAGCTCGTCGGCTACCCGGCCTCCGACCAGCGGCTGATCGACCAGCTGCTGGCCGACCTGGACGGCACGCCCGACAAGTCGCAGTTCGGCGCCAACGCCATCCTGGGCGTGAGCCTCGCGGTGGCCCGCGCCGCCGCCGAGTCCGCCGGGCTGCCGCTGTTCCGCTACGTCGGCGGCCCGAACGCGCACCTGCTGCCCGTCCCGATGTTGAACATCCTCAACGGCGGCGCGCACGCCGACACCAACGTCGACATCCAGGAGTTCATGATCGCGCCGATCGGCGCGGCCACCTTCTCCGAGGCGCTGCGCTGGGGCGCCGAGACCTACCACGCGCTGAAGTCGGTGCTGAAGTCCAAGGGCCTGAACACCGGCCTCGGCGACGAGGGCGGCTTCGCGCCCGAGCTGCCGAGCAACCGCGACGCCCTCGACCTCATCCTGGAGGCGATCGGCAAGGCCGGGTTCACCCCCGGCCGCGACATCGCGCTCGCCCTGGACGTCGCCGCCACCGAGTTCCACTCCGACGGCCTCTACACCTTCGAGGGGAGCAAGCGCTCCGCCGACGACATGGCCGCCTACTACGGCGAGCTGCTCGGCGCCTACCCGCTCGTCTCCATCGAGGACCCCCTCGACGAGGAGGACTGGGCCGGCTGGGAGGGCCTCACCTCCGCCGTCGGCGACCGCGTCCAGCTCGTCGGCGACGACCTGTTCGTGACCAACCCCGAGCGGCTCGGCCGCGGCATCCGCTCCGGCGCCGCGAACGCGCTGCTGGTCAAGGTCAACCAGATCGGCACGCTCACCGAGACGCTCGACGCCGTCTCGCTCGCCCAGACCAGCGGCTACCGGTGCATGATGAGCCACCGCTCCGGCGAGACCGAGGACACCACGATCGCCGACCTGGCCGTGGCGACCAACTGCGGCCAGATCAAGACCGGTGCCCCGGCCCGCAGCGACCGCGTCGCCAAGTACAACCAGCTGCTGCGCATCGAGGAGCTGCTGGACGACGCCGCCCGCTACGCCGGCGCCGCCGCCTTCCCGCGCTTCGACGCACAGGGCTGACCGACACAGGGCTGACCTACACAGGCTGACCTACACAGGCTGACCTGGACAGGGCTGGTCGATACAGGCTGAGCTCGCGGGGGCGGGTCCGGCGCCGGGGGCATCCGGCCGCCGGGCCCGCCTCCCCGGTCACCGCCCGTTCCGGGCGGGGCGGCCGGAAGCGGCCGGTCCGCGGGCGGGCCGCACGCAGCAGACCCACAGGCAGGGGGCACGCGATGGCCAAGGGCGAGGGGCGGGACGGGCGCAAGGGCGGGCGCGGCCGCGCCGCGGGAGGCGGCTCCCGCCGCGGCAACCCCGCGCTGACCAGCCGCGCCGCCATTCTGGCGGTGGTGATGTGCGCGATCGCGCTGAGCCTCGCCTACCCCGTCCGCGAGTACGTCGCGCAGCGCAAGGAGATCGCCGACCTCCAGCGCAAGGAGAGCGCCGCCCGCCGCCACGTCGACGAACTCGCCCAACGCAAGCAGCAACTGGGCGACAAGTCGTACATTGAGCGGGAGGCCACGCGACGTCTGCACCTCTGCCGCCCGGACGTGAAGTGCTACACCGTCCTGGGCGGCGACGGGGACGACGGGCGGCAGGCACGCAAGGGCGGCCCGGCGCGGCGGCCGCCGTGGTACGAGACACTGTGGCGGTCCGTCGAGGCGGCCGACCGGCCGCGCTGACCCGTCTTGAGCGGCGTCCGGCGCGCCCGGCAGGGGGACCGGGCGCGTGCGGCGGGCGCGAGGGGTCCGGTGCGGGGGCACCGGTATAGAGGTATCCGGCGGCAAGGGGGACCGGCGGACGTGACGGAAAGCTGAACCGGATCACCGATCCGCGGGTTGGGGCACATGGACGACGAAGGCGAACAGAGGACACGCGACGACCGGGCCGCCGTCGCGGCGCAGCTCGGCCGGGAACCGCGCGGCATCCGGCGGACGGCCCACCGCTGCCCCTGCGGGCTGCCCGCCGTCATCGAGACGTCGCCGCGGCTCCCCGACGGCACCCCGTTCCCCACCCTGTTCTACCTGACCTGCCCGAAGGCGGCCTCGGCCATCGGGACGCTGGAGGGCGACGGCCTCATGCGGCGGATGCAGGCGCGGCTCGGGACCGACCCCGGTCTCCAGGCCGCCTACACCGCCGCCCACGAGGACTATCTGCGGCGCCGCGACGCCGCCGCCCGCGAAGAGGGCGTCGAGCCGCTGCCCGCGGGGACACAGAGCGCCGGCGGCATGCCGGAACGCGTCAAGTGCCTGCACGCGCTCATCGCGCACGAGCTGGCCGTCCCCGGCTCGAACCCGTTCGGGCGGGAGGCGCTGGAGGCGCTGCCCGACTGGTGGCGCTCCGGCCCGTGCGTGTGCGTGGACCAGCCCGACACCGCCGGGGGCCCCCGCCCCGGGGCGGTGCCCGCTTCCCCCGACGAGGAGGGCCAGTGACTCGCGTCGCCGCCATCGACTGCGGGACCAACTCGGTCCGGCTCCTGATCGCCGACATCATCCCCGGCGTGGAGGGCGGCGCCCTCGTCGACGTCGAGCGCCGGATGGAGATCGTCCGGCTGGGCGAGGGCGTCGACCGGACCGGCCGGCTGGCCCCCGCCGCGCTCGAACGGACGTTCACCGCGATGCGCGGGTACGCCGCGCTGATCGAGCGGCACGGCGCCGAGACCGGCGAGGACCTGGTCAAGACCCGCGTCGTGGCGACCAGCGCCACCCGCGACGCCGCCAACCGGGCCGACTTCGTCGCCGGCGTGGTGGACATCTTCGGCGTCGTGCCCGAGGTGATCACCGGCGAGGAGGAGGCCGCGCTGTCGTTCAACGGCGCGACCCACGAGCTGGCCGGGCTGCGGCCCGCCCGCCCCTACCTGGTGGTCGACATCGGCGGCGGCTCCACCGAGTTCGTCCTCGGAAGCTCCACCGTCACCGCGGCCCGCTCGGTCGACATCGGCTGCGTGCGGATGACCGAGCGGCACCTGCGCGACGGCGACCCGCCCTCCCCGGAGCAGATCGCCGCCACCATCGACGACGTCGACGGCGCGCTGGCCCACGTCCGCGAGACCGTCCCGGTGGACGAGGCGCGCACGCTCGTCGGCCTGGCGGGCTCGGTCACCACCGTCGCCGGGATCGCCCTCGGGCTGCCGGAGTACGACTCGTCCCGGATCCACCTGTCCCGCATCACCGCCACCCAGGTCCACGAGGTGAACCGGCGGCTCCTGCACGCGACCCGCGCCGAGCGCGCCGCGTTCGGCGTCATCCACCCGGGCCGCGTCGACGTGATCGGCGCGGGCGCGCTCATCCTCGACCGGATCATGCGGGAGTACGGGTTCGGCGCGGTCGTCGTCAGCGAGCATGACATCCTGGACGGCATCGCCTGGTCACTGGTCTGAGCGGCGTCCCATCGGAGGGCCCCGCCGGGGCCGGCGGCCCGCCGGTCACACCTTGAAGCGTGCCAGCAGGGCCGGGATGAGCACGGCGTTCGGGTTCTGCTGCGGGACGTAGAGCACCGGCGAGCCGCCGCCCGCCTGCTGGATCCACACCCGGCCGCCGTCGACGGTGGCACCCGAGATCGCCGGCCAGTCCAGCGACACCCGGTCGCCGCGCACGCCGCCGGGGTGGACGGTCAGCCCCTGCGCCACGTCGATCGACTCGCCCGCCGCCACGCGCCCGGCGAGCTCGGAGACCAGCCGCGGCTCGGCGTGCGCCTGGCACAGCTCGATGAGCCGCCCCCACACCCGCTCCGGCTCCCGCTCGGGGCTCGCCGCCGCGCCGGCCGGCGCGTCCGGTTCGATGACGACCTCGGCGCGGGGACCGCCGTGGAACGGGAACCGGCCCGCCTGGAAGATCCACTGGGTGGGCGGCCCGGGCGGCTGGCCATATGCGGCCGGGGGACGGGCGGCCCAGTAGGCCACCCACTCGACCCGCGACCACGCCAGCGACACCGCCCCGTACGTCACGCCGGTGTCGTCGGCGTGCAGGGCGACGCGGCGCACCTGCATGTCCACCACCTGGGCGGCGGGCGCCCGACCCCAGTCGTTCCGCTGCGCGTAGGGCGCCGCGTAGTAGGCGTCCTGGGCCCGCGGCTCCGCCCCGGACGGCCGTTCCCGCTGTTCAGGCGCGCGCAGACGGGGCGGCCTGACCGGCTCGGGATTGAGGCGATCGGTCCAGACCTGACCGTCCCACCAGCGCAGACTGCCGGTGCCGTAGGGGTCGGGATACCAGCCCGGTTGCGACAAGGCATGCCTCCGCTCAGCAATGGCGGGCCGGACACCCGCCTCCCCGACCGGCCACCGCATCGTACCGATCCCCGCCCGCCCGCCCCCTGGGTGACCGGGCGTTCACTTTCGGCGTGTTGGGGCGAACCACCATGCGAAGATCGGGGAATGCCGTCCGCCAACGCCCCGTTCGCGCCGCCCGGCTCGGGCTGGCCGGGCGACCCCGCCGTCCCCGGCACCCCGGTCGCGCACGACGCGGCCGAGGTCGCCGACCTGGCCGCGTCGGCGCCGGACCTCGCCGAGCTGTGCGCCCGCCAGTCGGTGTGCCGGGCCTGCGACCGGCTCGTCGACTGGCGCGAGAAGGTCGCGGTGGAACGGCGCCGGGCCTTCGCGGACGAGGAGTACTGGGGCCGGCCGGTCGCCGGCTGGGGCGACCCCCGCCCGCGCGTCCTCATCGTCGGCCTGGCCCCCGCCGCGCACGGCGGCAACCGCACCGGCCGGATCTTCACCGGCGACCGGTCGGGCGACTGGCTCTTCGCGTCCCTGCACCGGGTGGGGCTCGCCGCGCTGCCGACCAGCGTCCGCGCGGACGACGGCCAGCGGCTGATCGGGGCGCGGATGGCGGCGACGGTCCGCTGCGCGCCGCCGGACAACAGGCCCACCCCGCTGGAGCGCACCACCTGCCTGCCGTGGCTGGCCCGCGAGGTCGCGGACGTGGCGGACGGCGTGCGCTGCGTGGTCTGCCTCGGCGGGTTCGCCTGGCAGGGCGTGTGGCCCGCGCTGCGCCAGGCCGGGTACGGGCTGCCGAGACCCCGCCCGAAGTTCGGCCACGGCGTCGAGGTCGAGCTCACGCCCCCGCCCTCGGCGCACCGGCGCGAGCCCGTCCTGCTGCTGGGCTGCTACCACCCGAGCCAGCAGAACACCTTCACCGGCCGCGTGACCGAGCCGATGCTGGACGCGGTCTTCACCCGAGCCATGAACTACGACTAGCTCCGTGGACACCGTCGTGCGAGGGCGATCCGTGCTCGCACGGGACCGGCCGCAGTGCGAGCCACCAGGCGAGCATCGCGGGCCGGGCTTGGATGACGGTGGGCCAGGGCCTTGAGCCAAGCGGTCGGAGCGGGAGCGGGCCGTCCCCTCGCGGTCCGCTTCTTCTCCGGCCGGTTGGCGCCCCCGTCAGGCCCTGACCTCGCCGTCTTCCTGGCGGTGTTACATCCTGTGAGATGCCGGAGCGGGGCGGGAGGTTCGGCCGATTTCCCGGCATTCGGCGGACGGATCGCGGCGCGGGGTGATCGGGCGCGTCCCGGGGGTACCGGCCCGGTATGCCTTCCGAGAGCACGGCCAAGCACATCGTGATCGTCGGCGGCGGGTACGTCGGCATGTACACGGCGCTCCGCCTGCAGAGAAAGCTGCGGACGGAGTTGCGGCGCGGGGAGGTCGCGGTCACCGTCATCGACCCTCAGTCCTACATGACGTACCAGCCCTTCCTGCCGGAGGCGGCGGCGGGGAACCTGGAGCCGAGGCACGTGGTGGCTCCGCTGCGGCGGGTGCTGTCGCGCTGCCGGGTGCTGAACGGGTTCGTGACCCGGATCGACCACGCCTCCCGCCGGGTCACCGTCCGCCCGGCGGGCGCGGACTCGACCGGCGTCCCGGAGCGGGAGGTCGGCTACGACATGCTGGTGGTGGCCCTCGGGTCGGTCTCGCGGACGCTGCCGATCCCCGGCCTCGCCGACTGCGGGATCGGCTTCAAGACCGTCGAGGAGGCCATCTTCCTGCGCAACCATGTGCTGCACCAGCTCGACATCGCCGCGTCCAACCCGGAGAACGAGGAGGTCAGGCGGCGGGCGCTGACGTTCGTGTTCGTCGGCGCCGGGTTCGCGGGCATCGAGGCGCTGGGGGAGCTGGAGGACATGGCGCGGGACGCCTGCCGCTGGTATCCGGAGATCGACGCGGCCGAGATGCGCTGGATGATGGTGGAGGCGACCGGCCGGATCCTGCCCGAGGTCGGCCCCGAGATGGGCCGCTGGACGGCGGAGGCGCTGCGCCGGCGCGGCATCGAGGTCCGGCTGGAGACGCTGCTGAAGTCCGCGGAGAAGCGGCACATCGTGCTCAGCGACGGCGAGGAGTTCGACGCGGGCACCCTCGTGTGGACGGCCGGGGTGAAGCCCCACCCGATCGTCGGCGAGAGCGACCTGCCCCTGGACGACAAGGGCCGGATCAAGACCACCGCGGACCTGACCGTGGAGGGGCTGGAGGGCGTGTACGCCGCGGGCGACAACGCGGCCGTCCCCGATCTGAGCGGCACCGGCGAGTTCACCGCCCCCAACGCCCAGCACGCCGTCCGGCAGGCCCGCCGGCTCGGCGACAACATCGTCGCGGACCTGCGCGGGAAGCCCCGCAAGCCCTATGTGCACGCCTACGTCGGGTCGGTGGCTGGCCTGGGCCTCCACAAGGGCGTCGCGAACGTCTACGGGATCAAGCTCCGCGGGCTGCCCGCTTGGTTCATGCACCGGACCTACCATCTGTCTCGCATGCCGACCGCCAACCGCAAGTTCCGAATCACTGTCGACTGGACGCTCGCGCTGTTCTTTCGGCGCGAGATCGTCTCGCTCGGAGAGCTGGAATGGCCACGTCAGGAGTTCGAGCTCGCGGCGGGACGGAGCCGGGACATCTAGCGTCCGGGAAATGGCGGAACGGCGAGCCGAAACAGGCTATGTAACCGGGCCATTTTCCGCCCTTCTTCGCGCCGGTCGAGAACGCATGATAGCTCGCTGACCTGCGCGTTCGTCGGGGAGTTGATGATCAACGCCGGAAACGGGCGGCTCTGGGGTCTCATTCGAATATCGCTCCGCGGGGCGGCGGCCGGCCGGCCGGTATGATTACGCCGCCCCTGTAGCCCAATGGCAGAGGCAGGCTCCCTAAAAGAGCTCATATGTCGGTTCGAGTCCGACCAGGGGCACTCGTTCGGCCGGCCGGCGCTCCCGCCCGGGACGCCGGCCGCGGCCTTTGGCCCCGGCCGTTCTCGCCCGCCGCCGGCATCATTCCGTGTCGTCCCAGGTCGGCGGAACCGGCCCCGCTTACACTGTGGGCAAGGTCGGCCAACGTGGAGGCTCCAAATGGAGAGCAGGAACCCGGCGTTCCGGGGACAGGCCTTCGACCAGCGGGCCGGAGGACCCGGCCACGCCGCGCCGGGCTACGGCGAGCAGGTCTACGGCGCGAAGGGTTACGGCGCACAGGGATACGGCGCACAGGGGTACGGGTCACAGGGCTACGGGGCCCCCGAGTACGGCGGACCCGGCTACGCGCCCCCGGCGGTGCGGCCCATGACGATGGACGACGTCGTCGTCCGCGGCTTCGCCACCCTCGTCACCCTCATGATCACCGCGGCGCTGGCCTGGACGCTGGTGCCCACCCGGCTCGCCGCACCGGTCCTGGTGGTCACGCTCCTCGCCGAGATCGGCATCTGGGCGTTCATCACCTTCGGCCGCCGGGCGAACGCGCCGCTGGTGCTGGCGTTCGCCGCCGTCTACGGCGTCGCGGTCGGCCTCATCAGCCACTCCTACAACGACGTGTACCACGGCGTCGTCCTGCAAGCCGTGATCGGCACCGCGCTGGCGTTCGGCGCCACGCTCGCCGTCTACGCGCTGCGCATCGTCCGCGTCACGCCGAAGTTCACCCGGTTCGTCGTCGCGGCGGGCCTCGGCCTGATCGCGCTGATGCTGGTCAACGTGGTGGTGCACCTCTTCGGCGGCGACGACGGCATCGGCATCCGCGACCCGGGCAACCCGCTGGCCTACGTGTTCAGCGTCGCCGCGATCCTCGTCGGCTGCTTCTTCCTGCTGCTGGACTTCGACGCGATCGAGCAGGGCGTCCGGGCGCGGGCACCGGAGAACTTCGCCTGGTACTGCGCGTTCGGGCTGGTGCTGAGCCTGGTGTGGATCTACCTGGAGATGCTGCGCCTGCTGTCGTACTTCAGCGGCCGCGACTGACCGGGCCCATCGGCGGGCGCCGCCGCGCGGTACCCACCCACCTGCCGGCCCACCGGCCGGCTCATCGATCGGCCCCCCGCCACTTCGGCGAGGGGCCGGTCGTCGTGGGATCTCGGCGCCAGGGTCGTGGCGGCGGGGCATGACGGCTCCGCGGCACGACGGCGGTGATCAACCATTGGCGGGATCCCACCGGGTTCGTGTCCACGTCGATGGCCGCGCCGATGAAGGCGCGTCTGGGGCGGCGCGTCAGTAGTGGCGCGCGCGGCGGGTGCGCTCGTGCTCGCGCACCAGCGCGGCGGCGTAGCCGTGAGAGAGGTTGTGCTCGTCGGCCAGCCAGGTGCAGCGTTCCTCGCAGCGGGAGAACGACGGCCCGTTCTCGATGGCGGTGAACCACTCGGGGATGTCACGTCCTGTGACTTGCGGGATGCGGGCGATCAGCTTGCTGTGCGTCTCCGGCGAGTGGTTCAGTGACAATTGGCACCTCCAGGTCGCGGGGCTCTTCCTGCGACTCTGCAACAGCGACCCGGATGTGACAACCCCCTAACGGCGACCTATCCATCGCGTTACGTAGATCATTCGTAACGGCGACGTCCGGGGAAACCCGCAGGTGGCCCGCGCGGGCGGGTGGAGCGCTCCGGCGGCGGGCCCGCCCGCGGCGTCCGCGGCCCGTCAGGACAGGCGTTCCAGGACCATCGCCATGCCCTGCCCGCCGCCGACGCACATGGTCTCCAGGCCGAACTGCCTGTCGTGGAACCTCAGGCCGTTCAGCAGCGTCGAGGTGATCCGCGCGCCGGTCATGCCGAACGGGTGGCCGACGGCGATCGCGCCGCCGTTGACGTTCAGCCGGTCGAGGTCGACGCCGATGTCCTCGGCGGACGGCAGCACCTGGGCGGCGAACGCCTCGTTGATCTCGACGAGGTCGATGTCGCCGATGGTCATGCCCGCCCTGGCGAGCGCGCGGCGGGACGCCTCCACCGGGCCGAGGCCCATGATCTCGGGGGACAGGCCCGTGACGCCGGTCGAGACGATCCGGGCCAGCGGCGTGATGCCGAGCTCGGCGGCCTTGACGTCGCTCATGACGATGACCGCCGCGGCGCCGTCGTTGAGGGGACAGCAGTTGCCCGCCGTGATCGTCCCGTCCGGCCGGAACACCGGCTTGAGCTCGGAGACCTTCGCATAGGTGGTCCCGGCGCGGGGGCCGTCGTCCTTGGCGACGACCGTGCCGTCCGGCAGCGTCACCGGGGTGATGTCCGACTCCCAGAACCCGTTCGCCAGGGCCTTCTCGGCGAGGTTCTGCGAGCGGACGCCGAACTCGTCCTGCGCCCGTCGTGTCACCCCGCGCAACCCGGCCACGTTCTCGGCCGTCTGGCCCATCGCGATGTAGACGTCGGGGAGCGCGCCGTCCTCGCGGGGGTCGTGCCAGACCGGCGCGCCGCCCTCGGCGGCCTTCTCCGTGCGCCCCCGCGCGCCGGTGAACAGCGGGTTGTGCGTGTCCTCCAGCCCGTCGCTGCTGCCCTTGGCGAACCGGCTGACGGTCTCGACGCCCGCGGAGACGATGACGTCGGCCTCGCCCGCCTTGATCGCGTGCAGCGCCATCCGGGTCGTCTGGAGCGAGGACGAGCAGTACCGGGTGATCGTCGCGCCGGGCACGCCGTCCCAGCCGAGCAGCACCGCCACCACGCGCGCCATGTTGTAGCCCTGCTCGCCGCCCGGCAGCCCGCAGCCGAGCAGCAGGTCGTCGATCTCGGCGGGATCGAGCTGGGGCACCTTGGCCATCGCCGCGGTGATCATCTGGGCGGTGAGGTCGTCGGGCCGGACGTCCTTGAGCGACCCCTTGAAGGCGCGGCCGATGGGCGAGCGCGCGGTCGCGACGATGACTGCCTCGGGCATTGCGGGTCTCCTGTCTCGGCGGCCGGTCCCGGGGGCCCGCGGACGCGGTTACCCACCGGTCACAAGCAATCTAGCCGCTGTCCTCAGGGGCGTACATGCCGGGCCCATATTCGCTTGACGGCCCGTCCAGTATGCGCCCGCGCGCGAATCCCGGTCCGCCGATGACGGCCGTCCCATGCGAGCGGGACGGCCCGGGGCGGAGGCTTGGAGCACAACGCCCGGCCGGGGCCGCGTCGCGGGGATGGCGGCCATGGCCGGGCCGCGGAGGACGGCCGGGGCCCGCCACCGGTGACCGGGCGGGTTCCGGCTCCCTTCCGTCCCGAGGGCCTCCGATCAGGCGATGTCCGGCGCCGTCTCCGGCGCGGACGGGGCGTCCGGCCTCGTGGGACGGCGCCGCAGCAGCGTCGCCCACCGCCCCCGGGGACCGCGCTCGCGGCCCGCGACCGACGCGCCGCTCACCTCCGTCCCCGACACCTCGGCGGCCTCCGCCGCCGCCACGTCGACCGGCAGCGCGCCGACCCCGAACCGCGGCTCGGGCCCGAACCCCAGCGCGTGCGCCATCGACGGCAGCAGCGCCCCCGCGGCGGCCGCGTACCCCCGCGCGGACGGGTGGTAGCGGTCCGCGCTGAACATCGTGGTCGGGTCGGCGGCGAACTCGCGGCCGAGCAGGTCGCCGAGCGACACCGACCGCCCGCCCCGCTCCACCACCGCGATCGTCTGCGCCGCCGCGAGCTGCCGGCTGGCCCGCCGCGCGAACCAGCGCAGCGGCTGCATCAGCGGCTTGATCGTGCCGAGATCGGGGCAGGTGCCGACGACCACCTCGCAGCCCCCCGCGCGCAGCCGCCCGACCGCGTCCGCGAGGTGGCGCACCGACACGGCCGCCGGTACTCGCCCGGTCACGTCGTTCGCGCCGATCATGATGACGGCCACGTCCGGGCGCAGCCGCAGCGCCCGCCCGGCCTGGTCCGCCAGCTCGTCCGACCGCGCCCCGGGCCGGGCCACGTTGCCCAGCAGGACGGGCCGTCCGGCGGCCGCCGCCAGCCCGTCCGCCAGCACCGCCCCGGGCGTCTCCTCCGGAATGTGCACGCCGAGACCGGCCGCGGTCGAGTCGCCCAGCATGACCAGCGAGAGCGGGGCCCCGCCACCGGCCCCGTAGCGGCCCTCGGCGACCGGCGGATCGCCGTTGGGCGTCGCCTGGATGATCCTGCGGGCCAGCCTGGCCTCCATCATCACGAGCCCGAACGTGATGCCGCCCAGGGCCGTGATCCCCCCACCACCGTAGGCCGCGGCCGCCGCGATCCGGCGCGCCGTGAACGCTCTCCACATCTCCCGTGACCCTCCGTGATTTTGTTCCTACCCGCCCGTCAAGGCGTTGATGCCCGCACCGTCCGTTCTCGGCTACCGTCGGAGGCGGAGGCTGGCACACTGAACCCCCACGTAAATCGACAGACTGAATCGACAAGGACGTCGCGGTGCACGTACACGACTCGCTCGTCGAGCTGATGGGGAACACCCCGCTCGTTCGGCTGCGCAAGGTGACCGGCGGCCACGGGCCGCAGGTCCTGGCCAAGGTGGAGTACTTCAACCCCGGGGGATCGGTGAAGGACCGCATCGCGGTCCGCATGATCGACGCCGCCGAGCGGTCCGGCGAACTGCGGCCGGGCGGGACGATCGTCGAGCCGACCTCCGGCAACACGGGCGTGGGCCTGGCCATCGTCGCCCAGGAGCGCGGCTACCGCTGCGTCTTCGTGTGCCCGGACAAGGTCGCCAAGGACAAGATCGACGTCCTCCGCGCCTACGGCGCCGAGGTCGTGATCTGCCCCACGGCGGTGTCCCCCGAGCACCCCGACTCCTACTACTCGGTGTCCGACCGGCTCGCCGCCGACATCCCCGGCGCCTGGAAGCCGAACCAGTACACCAACCCCCAGAACCCCGTCTCCCACTACGAGACGACCGGCCCCGAACTCTGGGAGCAGACCGAGGGCCGCATCACCCACTTCGTCGCGGGCATCGGCACCGGCGGCACGATCAGCGGCACCGGCAAGTACCTCAAGGAGGTCTCCGGCGGCCGCGTCCAGATCATCGGCGCCGACCCGGAGGGCTCGGTCTACTCCGGCGGCAGCGGCCGCCCCTACCTCACCGAGGGCGTCGGCGAGGACATCTGGCCCGAGACCTACGACCGCGACATCTGCGACCAGGTCATCGCGGTGTCCGACAAGGACTCCTTCACCATGACCCGCCGCCTCGCCCGTGAGGAGGCCCTCCTGGTCGGCGGCTCCTGCGGCATGGCCGTAGTCGCCGCCCTGCGCGTCGCCGCCGAGGCCGGCCCGGACGCGGTCATCGTCGTCCTCCTCCCCGACGGCGGCCGCGGCTACCTCAGCAAGATCTTCAACGACGAGTGGATGGCCGACTACGGCTTCCTCACCCCGTCCACGGAGGAGGCCAGCGTCGGCGAGGTCCTCACCCGCAAGGGCGGGACGTTGCCGGAGTTCGTCCACGTCCACCCCCACGAGAGCGTCCAGACCGCCATCTCCATCATGCGCGAGTACGAGGTCTCCCAGCTCCCCGTGATGAAGGAGGAACCCCCGGTCATGGCCGCCGAGGTCATCGGCTCGGTCGTGGAGAGCGACCTCCTCGACATCCTCGTCAAGGAGCACGCCAAGCTGACCGCCCCCATCGAGCAGCACATGTCGGCCCCGCTCCCGACCCTCGGCTCAGGCGAACCGGTCAGCAAGGCCGTGGGCGTCCTGGAGAAGTCCGGCGCCGCCGTCGTCCTCGTGGACGGCAAGCCCAAGGGCCTGGTGACCCGCCAAGACCTCCTGGCCTTCCTGGCCGCCTCAACCTCCCACTAGAGAAGCCCACCCCCGAGCGCCGGAGCCCCCACCTCCGGCGGCCGGGGGACATGGATTTCGCTGAAGAATCCCGAAGACCTCGGCACCCAGGAGCACTTGGCCATGGTCGTCTCCCGTCACTCTGACACGGTCAGTCGCGCGGTCTGAGAGGTGCCGCGATGGGGCGGAGACGCGGCTGCGAGAGGATCTGAACGCGCTGCCTAGCATCACCCGAAACACCTCGTAGGCCAACCGGCCCAGTTGGCCGCGGAGAGCACCGCGAATGCCCGACGCATTTATTGCGCGAATGTCACCGGAGCATTGGACTCGTCGGCGAGATCGACGATGGCGGGTGCCGCCGCGTCCGGTGCTCGACCTGACCGCGGTGAATCTGGGCGATGGGGAGCGCCGTCCTATCGCGCCGGTGTTTTGAGAGGTGACATGGCTGGTCGGAACCCTGTGGACGCGGCGGGGGCGATCGCCCGCCGAATCCTTCGTGAGCGGTCGCGGCCCGGTTCTCCGGTCGCTGTACTTGTGCGTCTGACCAGGGATTTCGCTGATTTCGAGTTCGATGTTCCGAACACTGCCGACGCAGACGGCTTCATCTTCCAGTACGGGGCGGCGAACTGGTTCTCCGAACCGACGTTCGTGCTCAGTATCGGTCGCCAGTTCGAAGTGGTCGATGCGGATGGCCAGTACGAGCACTTCCTTCAGGTGCATTTCGAGTTCCGTTACCCATTGGACGATGCATTGGAAGCCGCCAGGGACCACGCGGAGTGGTGGTTTCCCGAGGACGGGCCGTCGTTCGACTCTTGGCTGGAGAACATCGAGTCGTCTCCGATCGCTGCCATCACGGCCCTGAGAGAACCTCGCGATCTCGTGGTCGTCGAGGATCGGACGTAGATCGGCGGCTGCTCGGTCACGCCGTGCAGCCGCTCGGAGGGTCCCTGGGGGAGCGGGCGCGGCGCGTGGACGCCGCCGGCGGCGTCCACGGTTGCCCATAGTCAGATGATCGATATATAAAGATGGCATGAGCAAGACGATGCAGGAACCGACGTTCCTGATCCTGACCGCGCTGGCCGATGGGGCTCAGCACGGGTACGGGATCATCTCCGACGTCGAGCGGATCTCCGATGGGCGCACCCGGCTGCGCGCGGGCACGCTCTACGCGGCGCTCGACCGGCTGCAGGCGGAGGGGCTGATCGCGGCCGACCACGAGGAGGTCGTGGACGGCCGGCTGCGCCGCTACTACCGCCTCACCGACGACGGTGCCGCCGCCCTCGCCGCCGAGGTCGACGCGCTGCGGCGCCGGGCGGAGGTCGCCGCCCGGCGCCTCGCGGCCTTCCCGCGCCTGGGTGGTACGAGTCCGGCGTTCGCCGGCCCCTTTCCGAGGGGGGTCCGTTGAGCACGCTCGAACGTTCTTACCGCCGCTTGCTGGCCTGGTATCCGGCCGAACACCGCGCGGCACACGAGGAGGAGATGTTGGACGTGTTGTTGTCGACGGCGAAACCCGGGCAGGCGCGCCCGTCCATCGCCGAAACCTTCGACCTGCTGCGGGGCGCGGTGCGGATCCGGCTGCGCCGCGCCGCCAATGGTGCCGGTGAGTCCGTCTGGCCGGGGGCGCTGTCCATCGCCGGGTTCCTGGCGATGCTCATGCTCGTGGCGGACGGTGTCCGGTTCGCCGTCAACGCGCCGCACCTGCTGTCGGCGGTCAACAAGGGGCTCAGCGAGGGCGATTCTCGGTGGTACGCCTACGTCAATCAGTTCGGTACCGGCCCGTACTGGCTGGCGTGGGCCGGCGTTGCGTTCCTGGCCTGGCGCGGGTCGCGGCGTGCCGCTGCCCGCGCCGCCTGTGCGGTGACCGCCGCCCAGCTCGCCCTCATCGTTTACGGGTTCGGCTTCCCGGACCTGTGGAACGCGTCGGTGGGCGCCTCGCTGGGAGGTGTTCCCCTCCCGCTGGCGATCCTGGCCAGTGCCTCTCTGATCGCGTCCCCCGGACCGCGTCATGGTGCCCGGTCTCTGGGACGGCGCGGCGTCGCCGGTGCCGTGGTCGTGGCGGCCGTGCTCGTCACGATCACCTCGACGCCCTTCATGGCCCTGATCCTTCCGGACGACCCTTGGCCGGCCTGGGAGTTCCACTCAATGGACGGCGCCGTCATCAGGTGGGACAGGCTCCTGCTGGGGGTCGTGCTCGTCACCGCGCTTTTCCTGCTCGTCGTGCTGGCGCCCACTCGTGCGGGACGTCGAGCCGCCGCCCTTCTCGCTCTCGCGGGCACGCCTCTCCTGGCCGAGGCGGGATTGATCAACATGGGAGTGCTGCTGTTCCGGCACCTCGTCCTCCCTTTCCTGGTGGCCGAGAGTCTGATCGGGTTCGGCCTGGTCATGCTCGTCGTCCGCATCGTCGAGCTTCCCGTGAAAGTCATCGCCAAGAGGCGCGAGCAGGCGTCCGCCTGACCCGAGGCCGTGACGGCGTAGTGGGCTGGGCGGAGGTCGCCGCTCCATGTCTCGAATTCTTCCCGCGTCCACGTGGGGCGAGTCCCGGCCTTCGCCGCCCCCTTTCCAAGGAGGGTTCGTTGAGCGCGCTCGAACGTTCTTACCGCCGTTTGCTGGCCTGGTATCCAGCCGAACACCGTGCGGCTCATGAGGAAGAGATGCTGGACGTGTTGTTGTCGTCGGCGAGTCCCGGGCAGACGCGGCCGTCCGTCGCCGATACCGTCGACTTGCTTTCCGGGGCGGTACGGATCCGGTTGCGCCGCGCCGTGGATGGCGCCGGGGCATCCGCCTGGCCGGGGGCGCTGTCCATCGCAGGGTTCCTGGCGATGCTGATGCTGGTCGCGGACGGTGCGCGGTTCACCGTCAACGTGCCGTACGTGGCGGCGGCGGTCGACGACGGGTACGTCCAGGGTGACTCCGGGTGGCATGTGCTCGCCGGTCAGCTCGGCACGGCCCCGTACTGGCTGGCCTGGGCCGCTGTCGCGTTCCTGGCCTGGCGCGGGTCGCGGCGTGCCGCCGCCCGCGCCGCCTGCGCGGTGACCGCCGTCCAAATCGCCCTCGTTGCCTATGGACTCGCCTGGTCAGAGCTCTGGAACGCGTCGGTCGGTGCCTCGCTGGGCGGTATTCCTCTGCCGCTGGCGCTTGTGGCCAGTGCCTCTCTGGTCGCGTCCCCTGGCCCGGGTCATGGCGCCCGGTTGCTGGGACGGCGCGGCGTCGCCGGTGCCGTGGCCATGGCGGCTGTGCTCGCCACGACCGCCTCGGCGCCATTCATGGCCTTCATCCACCAGAAGGGCCCGTGGCCGCCCTGGTACGACGGCCCGATCGGCGACGCATTCGTCCGCTGGGACAGAATACTGCTGAGTGTCACTCTCATGACCGCCGTGTTCTCTTTCGCCGTGCTGGCACGCACTCGGGCGGGACGTCGGGCCTCCGCACTCATGGCTCTCGGGGGAGCGCCTCTCCTGGCCCAGGTGGGATGGATCAATATGGAAGTCGTGTTCAGTGGTCCCGTCATTCATCTCCTGCTGATCGAGAGCCTGGCCGGCTTTGCTCTGGTCATGCTCATCGTCCGCATCGTTGAGCTTCCCGCGAAATTCGTCGCCAAGAAGCATGCCCAGCCGTCCATCTGATCCGAAGCCGCGATGCGGTCGGCCGGGCGGGGGCCGCGCCGGGCATCGTGAGTCCTTTCCACCCCTATGCGGGTGAGTCCCCGGCGTTCGCCGGCCCCTTTCCAAGGAGGGTTCGTTGACCACGCTCGAAAATCTTTACCGCCGTTTGCTGGCCTGGTATCCGGCGGACCATCGCGCGGCACATGAGGAGGAGATGCTGGACGTCTTGTTGTCGGCGGCGAAACCCGGTCAGAAGCAGCCGTCCGTCATCGATACCCTCGACCTGCTCTACGGGGCGGTGCGGATCCGGCTGCGTCGCGCCGTCGGTGGTACCAGTGGGTCCGTCTGGCCGGAGGCGCTGTCCATCGCCGGGTTTCTGGCAATGCTCATGCTGGTCGCGGACGGTGTCCGGTTCGCCGTCAACTCGCCGCAGATAGTGACGCATTTCCTTCCGGTCCAACGAGAGGGCGGCGAACCCTTCTTTGACCGGCTGTCCTTCTACTTCGGCACTGCCCCGTACTGGCTGGCATGGGTCGTCATCGCGGTTCTGGCCTGGTGCGGGGCGCGGCGCGCCGCCGCTCGCGCCGCCTGCGCGGTGACCGCCGTCCAGTTCGCCCTCGTCATTTACGGAGTCGGCTTCCCTGAGATCGGAATCGGCTGGATCGGGGCCTCGCTCGGCGGTGTTCCGCTGCCGCTGGCGCTTGTGGCCAGTGCCTCTCTGGTCGCGTCCCCTGGCCCGGGTCATGGTGCCCGGTCGCTGGGACGGCGCGGCGTCGCCGGTGCCGTGGTCTCGGCGGCCGTGCTCATCGCGGTCACCTCGACTCCGCTCTTCACCCTGATCAATCAAGAGCACCTCGGCGAGGTCTGGTACTCCGAGCTCTCAGGCGGCTCTTTCCTCAGGTGGGACAGGACACAACTGGCGGGGGTGCTCCTGACCGCCTTGTTCCTGGCCGGTCTGCTGGCACGCACCCCTCAAGGGCGCCGGGCCGCCGCGCTGTTCATGCTGGGAGGCGCGCCTCTCATCGTCCAGGTGGGACGCTTCAGTATGGGAACACCAGCCGAATACCCTGAGCTCTCCTATCTTCTGGTTCAGAGCCTTATCGGTTTCGCTCTGGTCATGCTCGTCGTCCGCTTCATAGAGCACTCATTGAAGACCCAAGCCCGAGGGCGTGACAAGACGCCGGCCTGACGGCCGAAGTTCTATTGGCTGACCACTTCCAAGAACGGCGCCGGAATCGCGGGTGCTGATGAGGCGGGGTCTTCTGAGGCCAGCAGACTTTGCGGCAGATGCTGGACCCAGACGCCGTCCGCCGCGCCCCGATCCCGCGGGACCCAGTCAGTGCCCCGCAGGTGACCGTCGAGGACATGCCGCGTTTCGCCCGTCCAGTACACCGGGCGGGACCACCGCCCCAGAGACCGGACACAGCGCGGTGACGTGCCCCCAGCAAGAGGTCTTCGACCATCTCCAGGCTCCGGGGACAAGGAGCCCGCGCCGTGCAGGTGGGTATGCGGGTGCACACGCCTGAGGACGGCTACCGATTAGAGCCGGCGCCGCCCCGGCCAGCCAGGACACCTCACGCGGCCAACATTATCGGTGCACAGGCCAACCTGTGGACCGAGCCCGTCGAGGACCGGGGCCCGGGCGGACTACCGGGCCTTCCCGCGACTCGTCCCGTTCGCCGAGGTGATCAGGTCAGAGCTGCCAGGGCCGGACGAACGCGACCTCGGTGGCTTGGAACGCCGACCGGACGCGGCGCACTACGCCAGGCCAGGCGCGCTGAGAGAACATGTACCGCCCGCCTACCGGGGGCCGCCCGCCCTTGGCAGCGGCGTCCGGGTGTTCCTGGACACATGCACGGCAAGCCCCGGAAATCTGGCAGATGGCGCACTGACCCACGCGGGCGCAAAGCTTTCCCACATCCTCAAGGTCAGTGGGACTGGTGCTGCTCGGGCATGTGGCTCGCCGGATGCACCCACAACAGGACGTTGGCCGGCCGCCCGCCCTTCGCCTCCTCCCATTGCCGGCGGAAGAACGCGAGGACCTCCCGGTCGGAGTAACGCAGACTGAAGTGGATCAGAACGAACAAGGTCTCCGGATGGGCTTCGACCACGGGCCTCAGTTGGCTCCACACCGTATGCCCGACCCGGTTCGCGCGATCCATCTCGGCGTCGTCGAGAAAGGTGCACTCGGTGATGACGACGGGATAGTCGAAGAGCCACGGATTCCGCTCGAAGACGGTGACATGCGTGTCGCCGAGGAAGGCGAACAGCGGCCGAGTGACCTCCGCGTTCACCTCCGCCCCACCCTTGCGCCGCTCGGCCATGAGACGGCCGAACTCCGCGGCCCGTCCCTCCCGCGCCAGGGACCGGCGCAGTTCCTCGAACTCCGGCCGCAGCGTCCTACGGCGTTCGGAGAAGGCATATCCCACGCAGGGCACCTTGTGTTCGCACTCGACCACCCGCACGTGGTGCCCGCGGCGCCCAAAGACGAACTCGTCGTCACCCCGCACGCCGTGCAGCCGGTGTCCGCCCGCAAGAGCCGGGTCGAACCCGGCTCCGTGGTTCAGTTCGGCGGACGCGCGCAGGTAGGACTCAACGTAAGGCACCGCCTCGGCAGGCAGATAGATATCCGTGCCGGACGGGCGGGACGCCAGGTAGTCGAGGTCCTTGGAGTGGTCGTGGTGGGTGTGGGTCAAGAAGACGGTGTCCACCTGGCGTCCTTCGCACAAGCCCGCGTCGAGACTGCAACGCAACTCGGGGACGTGGAAGAAGGTCTTGTCATTGGCGCGCGAGTAGCCGGTGAGCGTCAGCTCGGTACCGGGGATCCGCCACGTCTTCCATTGCCGGAAGGGATGTCTCCGCTCCAGCAACTCGGGATGGTCGGGCCGCTCTTCCGGTACCCGCGTCATTGGTGGGCCTTTCCTCGGACGATGGCGAGCGTGTCTTCCTCACCGCCGTGATCAAGTGACCGAGATCCTAGCGCCGACCCATTACCCGACCCCACTAGTTTTAGGTTCTGCGCAGTGGCTCACGCTGTGCCCCATGGCGAGCCGCCGATAAAAGCGATGGCCGTCCCGCTCCCAGCCCTGTGAGCATGTAGCACTGGCCCGGATGGCGACGCCGCGCCAGCATTCGCAGCGGCTGATGTGGCGCCCGGCACGTCCTTCCACCCAGACTGCCCCGCCGCTGCCGCTCGGCCCGACGCCGTAGGGGACACCGTTGACCGCCCCGGACGCGCCGAATGCAGGGGCCAGAACCCATCACTTCGCAAGGATGCTGCAGTGGGTCTGCGACCGGTAGGGGCGGATGCGTTTGTGGGTGATCCCGGCCGCAGTCAGGTGTCGCGCCCAGTGAGCGGCAGCAGGCGCCATTGTCAGTCAGCACCATGCGCACGCTGATTGCGCATATGGCGAAGTAGGCCCGGCTCGCGTCCAGGAGTGGCAGCGGTGGCGGATCTCGTCGGCCAGGATCTCGGTGAAGGCCAGGCGGGAGCGGTCATCGAGGGCGGTGTGCAGGTAGCCGGGGCCCAGATTGGGGCGGCCGCCGACCGCGCGGGACCGGTTGGGTCGCGGTGGGCCGGGGCTGTTCCGACTGCCGACGGCGCGGCCATGGACACGGCGGCCACCGCCGACGGTGATGTCACCGAGTTTCGTGATGTCGACGTGCACCAGGCCGCCGGGGCGCAGGTGCTCGTAGCAGCGAATGGAATGGCCGACGGCGCGGTCCAGGTGACAGAAGCGGGCCAGGCCGTGGCAGTCGACGCTGTGTGGCGGGTCAGGATGGGATGGGTGCACCGTGGCCGAGTTCAGCCCCGGCAGGTGGGCGATGCGGGCCGTCCCCAGTGGCGTGGCAGGCGGACCATGATGAGGGGCACTCAAGGCAGATGAGGCTGCGGCGGGGTCTGTCGAGCGGGCGTGAGGATCAGTCGGTCACCCCCCCCGGCCACACCCTGTTGCCGGTACCGGTCTGTCCACCGTCGTGCGGTGGGGCCAGACCTGCAACCGTGCGGCACCCACCGCAGCGGCCAGCCGCCCTCGACAACGCAGCGGGCTGGCCTAAGAGGTCATAACAAATTGTTGTAGGTAGCGCGACATGTGGTGATGGTCGGGTGTGGTGTGGGTGGGTGCGTAAGGGCGAGCAACTCCCGGGGATCGTGGCCGACAGCCTGTTGGAGCGGATCGAGCCTCTGCTGCCGAAGGTGGAACGCCGCACGCGCCATGCCGGGCGTAAGTGGTTGGACGATCGCAAGGTGTTGTGCGGGATCTTGTTCGTCCTGCATACCGGGATCCGGTGGGAGTTCCTGCCTCGGGAGCTGGGGTTCGGGTCGGGCATGACGTGCTGGCGGCGGCTGGCCGGGGTGTGGGAACGGCTGCACCGTCTTCTGCTGGAGGAACTGCATACCGCCGGGCGGCTGGATTGGTCCGGGGCGTGATCGACAGCTCGCACGTCCGAGCGCTCAAGGATGGCCCAGAACCGGTCCGAACCCGGTCGGCTGCGGCCGGCCGGGCTCTGAGCATCACATGCTGGCCGACGGCCACGGGATTCCGCTGGTTCTGTCGCTGACCGGCGGGAATCGTCACGATGTCACTCAGTTGATGTCGTTGCCGGAGGCGGTGCCATCGGTTCGGGGCCGGTTCGGACGGCCTCGTCGAAGATCCGGGCGGCTGCCGGCCGCCAGCGGCTACGACCACGACAAGTACCGGCGGCTGATGTGGGCCAAGGGGATCAAGCCGGTCATCGCCCGACGCGGCGTCCCGCACGGGTCTGGGCTGTGCGGCCACCGCTACGTCGTTGAGCGCACCATCGGCCTGCTGCACTGGTTCTGCCGCTTACGCATCCGCCGGGAGATCCGCGACGACATCCACGAAGCCTTCATGACCCTCGCCGCAGCCATCATCTGCTGGCGACACCTCGTCCGCTGATTCTGTTATGACCGCTTAGCCGCCCGGTCCCCAGTGGCGTGGCAGGCGGACCTTGATCAGGGACACGCAAGGTGGATGAGGGTGCGGCGGGTAGGTGGTCCGGCGTGAGGAACAGCCGGTCGCTCCTCGGCCACACTGTGTTGCCGGTACCGGTCTGTCCACCGTCGTGCGGTGGGGCCAGACTTGCAACCGTTCGGTGCTCACCGCAGCGGCCAGCCGCCCTCGATAACGCAGCGGGCCGGCCTAAGCCGCCCGATCTCGGTCGGTGGGGCCTCGCGGTGGAGCATAAGGGCCTCCCGAGGTGCCGGTGCAGATGTCGCACACCACACCCGGACCCAGAGACGGGGTGCTGCGGACCCTTCCTCAGTCCAAGATCTTCAGGCAGGGGCCCAGCATTCACGGCTCCGTGAGCAGTACAGGGTGTGATGTCTCAGGATGTTGGGCCAGAAGGTCCTGGGGCATCACAGTTGGTCTCGCCGGAGTCCCGGCGGGACTCCGGCGCGCCTGCGCGAGTCGACTTCCTGAGGGGCCCAGGACTCCTGTGGCTCCGGTCAGGGCAAGGTAGGCCGTTGGTGATCGTTGTCCGGGGGCGGACGCGAACACGGGCCAATTGATCACGCGGGGAGAGCTCCCACGGAGGCGATGGGGAAGGGCGGGGCGTATCTGGCCCGCTGTCCGGGGGAGATCGTGCTGGATGCTCCGCTGCAGTCCGAGCTGGGAAAGAGCTTGGCCACGAAGGTGGAGCGGTTGAAGGCGGAGACGATGCGCAACTGCCTGTCGAGTGGCAGGCATCTGAGCTGGAGTTCCAGGACCGTGGATTGGCCGGTGGCGTCGATCAGGATGAGGGTCTGCTGCCGTGCGGTGCGCGCGGTCTCTGATCCTGGAGTTGGCGCAGGAGCGGCGGCGGCGACGGTGGGCGCGAGGGTGAGCATCGCGGTAACCAGCAACGTCATCGCCGGTGTCCTGGCCGTCCTGGCGGGATGCTTCTTGGTGATCATGATGTGTTCCTTTCGGTCCGGGGGAGGAATCTCACCCGTCATCACCAAGAGTAGAGTTGTCGGCACTGTCGGTGACGGAAGATTTGAGTGCCTTCCAGTCGGCATCCCGGGGGCGGGAAATCGTTCAATCCCGACACTCTTGATCACTATCTGGCGGCCGATCGCGTCTTCTTCGCGTGAAGCCGGGGTGACTGTGGACCGGCTCGCTTCTTCTGTGGTGCCTCTGCCGTGTGTGATGCCTCTGTCGTGTATCCGGTCCAGGCATCCCCTTGCCGCTGGGGCGGGCGGCCATCGCGAGATCGCGTGTGGTGTGGCTTTCTGGGCGATTTGCCCCGAATGTCGAGGTGCTGTGCGTAGTAGTTATCGGGGGGCGGCTGCCGGGTGGGTGGAGGTGGTAGGTGTAGCGGCCGTTGTGGTCGGTGGTGATGTGGATGCGGTGGGGGTGGGTGTGTTTGTAGCGGTTGTGCCATCCGCAGCAGAGGGTGAGGTGGTCGATGTCGGTGGGGCTGTGGCCCAGGGCCCATCCGTGGACGTGGTCGACTTCGCACAGGGTGCCGGGTACTTCGCAGCCGTGGACGGCGCAGGTCGGGTACAGGGTTTCCAGGACGCGGCGTTGTCCGTGGGTGGCGAATCGGACCCGGTGTCCCAGATACAGGGGAACGCTTCCGCGTCCCAGTAGCAGGGGTGAGACTCCACCGGTCAGGGCGATGCGGCGGGCGTGTTCGGCGGGGATGGGTGTGCCGTCGGGGAGGCGGGCCGGGGTGGTGCCGCCGGTGAGGGTGTCCAGGTCACAGATGACGGTGACCTTGGTCCCCCGATGCCCGCCCCCCAGTACCGTTAGGAGTGCTGCGGCGGTGCGTTCGGCGAGGTCGCGGTGGTCGTCGGTCCCGGCGGGCTTGGCCAACGGGCCCAGTACCCCGTCGAACACGGCGGCGTCTTCGGTGTTGAGCCGGCCTTTGATGTAGCGGCCGCCGTCCAGGGAACGGGTCGAGGTGATCCAGGACCGCTCATACCCCCGCGCCGACTCCCCGTCCGGGCGTTCGGTGTCGTCGCGGTCGGCGATGACGTCACGGATCCGGGCGCCGAACGAGGCGACCTTGCCCGCCGAGAACCCCTGCCCGGCCATCTCCAGCAGAATCGACTCAGCGGCCCGGCAATCGTCATCGTCCAGCCGTGCCACGGCACCGGCGATCGTGGCCGCATAACCGTAGGACAGCGAACCGGAGGCCAGCCGCGATGCGGCAGCGGGGATGCGGGCGCGGTGACGGGCCAGGGTGAGACGCTCCTTGGCATGGGCATCACGCATCCCCAAGCGGGACCGCAACCACGCCCGGGTGGAGGGAAGACCCCAGTGCCGGACCTCGCCGGTAGCGTCGACTCGGGCGACCAGCCCCGACAAGGCGCTCTCACACAGATCCACCGCCCGGCCCAGACTCTCGGCCAACTCCATGCACACCGCACCACTCTCGGGCGCATCACGGCGGGCGAGCTCGGACGCGATCGCAGCGGCCGCGTCCACCAACTCCATGGTGGACATCGACTCCACATCGACACGACTCGAACTCATACAACCATTTTATCGAACGCATTAAAAGATCGAGTTGCTTGATTGATGAAAACAGGGGTCAATATTATTACCCGTTCGCCACGTCGGCTTGGACGTTTTGTACCACTACTGGGTGCATTCTGAAGAGGTGGTGGGGGCGGCGCGTCAGGGCGGGGCAGGCGGAGCCTGCCCTTATGAGCTGCCTGAGGGGCGGCCCCGTACGCAGCGCCGCCCCCACCGCCATTTTCCGATTCTGAATGGCCCCTGCTGGGCGTTGTTCTATCGCTATCCGACATGGGCCCTACCTCTTGGGGGGCGCCAGAGCGCTTGTCGCCTCGCTGCTTTGGTGCTCCTGTAGCTCAAGGTAGGTGGGCCTGCCATTTCTCTCCGGGACGTCTCGGAGAGATCTTGCTTGCTGGGATGGGCTGCTTTATTGCGGAGCCCGGTGACGCAAGGACGGTGGCGACGGAGGCCATACGGGTCAGCGCGTCGAGCGGCCGAGCCGGACGGCTGCGGGATTTCGGAGCGTGAAGAGCCCACGCCACGTCCACGGCAAGGTAGTGGTCACACTCTGAGTTTGATTGAGCGTCGCAGACGAGGCTTGCCGAGGCGGCAGAGGTTCGGGCGTGTCGTCCTTAGCGGTGAGATGCACGCGGCCGGCTCGATGGTGGCGACGGCCAGTGCAAAGGCGGCGAGGACGGCGCGAGGGTAACGACTACGGGGGCCCGAGGGGGGCGGCGAGGCAGTCGATGGTCGCCGGTCGCGTCGATGTGGGGACGGCTGGCTCAGGGGTGACCGCGGCGAGGTCGGCGGGGACGGAGTCGAGGGTGGTGACAGGGAGGTCGGGCGGGGGCGGGCCCGAAGGTGGCAGCGAGGGAGTCGAGAGTGGTGCCGGTCGGGTCGACGCGGGGACGGCTGGCTCGGGGGTGGCGACGGGGAGGTCGGGCGGGGGCGGGGCCGAAGGTGGCGGCGAAGGAGTCGGGGGTGGCGCTGGCCGGGTCAAGGTGGTGACGGTGAGGGAGTCGATGGTTGCTGGTCGGGTCGATGTGGGGACGGCTGGCTCGGGGGTGGCTGCGGCGAGGTCGGCGGGGGCGGAGTCGAGGGTGGCAACGGGGAGGTCGGGCGGTGACGGGGCCGAGGGTGGTGACAGGGAGGTCGGTGGGGGCGGTGACGGGAGCAGTGTGGTGAGGGCTTCTTCGAGGGGGACGGCGGTCGGGGGCGAGAGGGGCGACTGGCCGGGCGAGGGGTGGGGGGGGGGCTTTGATGGCTTCTGAACGCGGCGAAGCGCCGGGATCTTGGGGATCCCGGCGCTTCGGTCTTTCTTAGAGGGAGTCGGGTTGCGGGGCCCGGTCTGTGGGCGGCATGTCTGACCGGGACCCGCAACCCGACGTCTGTGGGGCCGCTAGTAGTTGCGGTACCCGGACGGGGCGAACTGGTTCTCCATGGGGTCGGGGCCCTGCTGCTTCTTCGGAGCGTCGCCGTGACCCGGCCACCAGGCGCGGTGGCCCAGCATGGCCGTGATGCCCGGCACCAGGAACATCGACATGACGAACGCGGAGAGGGCGATGCCGACCGCGACCGCGAAGCCCATCTGCTGGAGCATCGACACCGGGGCGAGCAGCATCACCGAGAAGGTGCCGGCGAGGATGAGGCCCGCCGCGGCGACCGTCGGGCCGCCGTGCTGGACGGCCAGCGCCGCCGCCTTCTTCGGGTCGTGGCCCTCCTTGGCCTCCTCGCGCAGCCGCGCGGTCATCAGGATGTTGTAGTCGGTCCCGATGGCCAGCACGAACAGGTAGAGGATGATCGGCAACTGGAAGACCACACCGGGCTTGCCCGCCATCCCCTGGAAGGCGTACACCGCGGAGCCGAGCGTGGCGGCGAAGCCCAGCAGGACCGCCACGACCAGGTAGAGCGGCGCGACCAGCGACCTCAGCAGCAGGGCCAGGATCAGCGCGATCAGGACGGCCGCCACCGGGAGGATGATCGACAGGTCGCGGTTGTTGACCGTGTTGATGTCGGCGAAGATCGCCGTCTGGCCGCCGACGTAGGCCCGGGTGCCCTCCGGTGCGATCTTGTGCACCGCCGGCGTCAGCTTGTCCTTGACGAGGGTGACCGACTCGTTGGAGACGGGGTTCTTCTTCAGGACGAGGTCGACGCGTGCGACCGACCGGTCCTTGCCCGGCTCGGCCTGCTGGACCCGGCCGACGCCCGGCACGCTCTTGGCGTCCTGCCGGAAGGCGGCGATCTTCTGCGCGCTGAGCGGCTGCCCGTCGGTGTTCTTGAGGAAGACCTGGACCGGGGTGGTCAGACCGGGCGGGAAGCCCTTCTGCATGTCCTTGGTCGCCTGCGCGGACTCGGTGTCCTGCGGGAAGCCCGCCGCGAAGTCGTAGTCGGCCTTGAAGCCCATGGATCCGGCGGCCAGGACCACCAGGACCACACCGCTGAGCAGGGCGGCCACCGCGGGGCGCTTACCGACGCCGCGGCCGATCGCCGCGGAGATCGCGCCCTTGGGCTGCTTCTTCCAGGCCTTGGAGGGCCAGAACACCGCGGTGCCGAGCAGCGACACGATCGCCGGGAACAGGGTCAGGGAGGTGATGCCCATGACGATGACGGCGATGGCCAGGGACGGGCCCCAGGCGCTGAAGACCCCGAAGGCGGCCAGCAGCAGGACGAGGAAGGTGGCGGCGATGGCGGCGGCGGCCGAGGAGATGACCTCGCCGACCCGCTCCACCGCGGTGATCATCGCGGTCTTCTTGTCGTCGCCGGCCCGTAGCCGCTCACGGAACCTGAACATGATGAACAGGTAGTAGTCGGCGCCGATACCGAACAACACGATGAGGATGATGGTGTTCAGGCTGTCGTCGCCGGAGAAGTTGAACGCGTGGGACGCCGCGCCGATGAGGCCCATGGCGAACTGCATCGTGAACATGATCACGACGATCGGCAGCACCGCGGCGATCGGTGCGCGGAAGATCAGCAGGATCAACCCGATGATCAGTACGAAGGTGGCGATGCCGACGATCTCGAGGGACTGGGTGAAGGAGTCCTCGTTGTCGACACCGTTGGCGACGTCACCGCCGACCTTGGCCTCCAACCCGCCGTCCTTGAGCAGGGATGGCAGATCCTTGCGGATCTGCTTCACCGCGTCGCCCTGCTTCTTCGCAGCCTCCTGCGTCGTGCCCTTCATCGGCACCGAGATCACCTGGACGGCCCTGTTCGGCGCCACCGCGTCGGGGCCTGTGGCGACGGCCTGGACCGTCTCCGGCTTCTTGGCCTCGAGCGTCTTGGCCGCCTGCTCCACCTTGGCGACGTTGGCCTGCGTGAGGGGCTTGCCGTCGGTGCGCTTGACGATGATCAGCGCGGAGGTGTCCTCCTGCTGGGGGAACGCCTTCTCGGCGACCTTCATCGCCTGGACGGACTCGTACTTGGTGGGGAGGAAGTCACCCTGGTCGGACTCGGTCTTGAGACTGGGGGAGAAGAGGATGGTGACGACCGCGACTGCTAGCCAGGCCACGATCGTCCACCAAGGGTGCCGCACGACGAACCGCGCGAGTCCAGCGAACATGGTCATCCTTCGATCAAGGGGTTCAGCGGGGATACCTCTCAAACGGTAGAGATCGGATCCCGTCTTGTGGTCAACCGCCGAGCCCATTTAGGGGCTGATACCTAGGGGGGAGTACCTCCTCCTCCAGGAGGGCTCGCAGGTGGATAGCCTCATTCGCATGGACAACGAGGTTCAGCCGGGGTTCGACACCCTGGCCATCCACGCGGGGCAGGAGCCCGACCCGGTGACGGGGGCGGTCGTCCCGCCGATCTACCAGGTCTCGACCTACAAGCAGGACGGCATCGGCGGCCTGCGCGGCGGCTACGAGTACTCGCGCTCAGCCAACCCGACGCGTACCGCGCTCGAAGTATGCCTGGCCGAGGTGGAGGGCGGCGCCCGCGGGCTGGCGTTCGCCTCGGGCCTCGCGGCCGAGGACGCGTTGCTGCGCGCGGTGTGCCGCCCCGGCGACCACGTGATCATCCCGAACGACGCCTACGGCGGCACCTACCGGCTGTTCGCGAAGGTGGCCGAGCCGTGGGGGATGGTGTTCGACCCGGTGCCGCTCGGTGACGTGGCGGCCGTCCGGGCGGCGGTCCGCCCCGAAACGAAGATCATCTGGGTGGAGACGCCGACCAACCCGCTGCTCGGCATCGCCGACATCGCGACTCTGGCGGCCATCGCGCACGACGCGGGCGCACTGCTCGTCGTCGACAACACCTTCGCCTCAGCCTACCTGCAGCGTCCGCTGGCGCTCGGCGCCGACGTGGTCGTGCACTCCACCACCAAGTACATCGGCGGTCACTCCGACGTCATCGGCGGCGCCCTGATCGTCTCCGACGCCGAGCTGGGGGAGCGGCTGGCGTTCCACCAGAACGCCATGGGCGCCGTCGCGGGCCCGTTCGACGCCTGGCTGACGCTGCGCGGGATCAAGACGCTCGGCGTGCGGATGGACCGGCACTGCGCCAACGCCGAGAAGATCGTGGACATGCTCACCCGGCACCCCGCCGTCGAGCAGGTCCTCTACCCGGGACTGCCCGATCACCCGGGCCACGACATCGCCGCCAAGCAGATGAAGGCGTTCGGCGGGATGGTGTCGTTCCGGATGGCGACCGCCGAGGCGGCGGTGCGGGTCTGCGAGCGGACCAAGCTGTTCACCCTCGGCGAGTCGCTCGGCGGTGTGGAGTCGCTGATCGAGCACCCGGGGCGCATGACGCACGCGTCGGCGGCCGGGTCGCCGCTGGAGGTACCGGACGACCTGGTGCGCCTGTCGGTCGGCATCGAGGACGTCCACGACCTGCTGCACGACCTGCGGGAGGCCCTCGCCTGACGCTCCCCTGCCGGCCCGGCGGCCGGGAGACGGGAGCGCAGACGGAGCGCTTGGACGGGAGCGCGGGCGGGGAGCCTGGACGGCCGCCTGAGCGGGTGGCCAGGCGCGGCGTGCGGGCGGGGGCGGGGGCTGCGTGACCGGCCCCGCCCGTGGGTGACGGGGCGGCCGGAGCAGCTGTATCGGCCGCCCTGGGCGAGCCGGGCCGCCGGTGAGCCGGACGAGCCGGAGCGACGGGCAGATCAGGTCGAACCTGGCGTCGTTCCCGCGCCGTTCTTGATCAAACCATCTATGATGTGGCCGCCAGGTTCGATCAGGAAAGGGCCCCGGGGTGCGCAAAGTACTGGTCTGTGGGGCGGCGCTCGCCGCGACGTGTCTGTCCGCCGTGGCCGCGGTCCCGACCGCCGGAGCCACGCCCCCGCCGACGCCCAAGCGCACGGCGCCGACGGTGTTCCCGTCCGAGGAGACCGGGACGACACCGCCGTCCGACGGCCCGGAGACGCCCGGCGGGGAGACCTCCTCGCCGCCGCCCTCCAGGCGGGTCCCGGTGACCCGTTCGGGAGCCGGGGTGACCGACGGCGTGGTGTCCGCCAAGGCCGTCATGGTCACGCCCAGGCCGCCGCGGTTCGTGACCTACGCCTACGGCAAGTCCTCCCGGCAGCGGATCGACGCCTACTGGCGTCAGTCCGAGCCCAGGGCGAAGCCGCGCCCCGCCGTCCTGGTCCTGCACGGCGGGTACTGGCTCGGCGGCGACAAGCGCGGCTGGAAGTACTTCGCCCGCCGCCTCACCGACCAGGGATACGTCGTCCTCGCGGCCAACTACCGGCTGGCGAGCCAGTCCCCCTGGCCCGCACAGCGCGACGACGCCCTGAGCGCGCTCACCTTCCTGAAGAAGCACGCCGCGACGTGGAACGCCGACCCGCGGCGCGTCGTGGTGGTCGGCTCGTCCTCCGGCGGGATGCTCGCCACCCAGCTCGGCACCTACGGGACCGGCGCCGAGCGGGTCCGCGGCGTGATCGCGCTCTCGCCGCCGAACAACCCCTACCTCGCCTTCCAGGACGGCCTGAAGCCCAGTGCCCTCCTCACCCAGCGCAAGCTGCGGCGGGCCGTGGTCGATCTCGTCCGGTGCACGCCCGGCGCCGACGCAGGCGGAGGCTGCTGGAAGCGGCTGGACGACGCCAACTCCGCCACGCACGTCTCCCCGGGCGACGCGCCGATGCTGCTCATGCACGCCAGCGGCGACTTCGTCCCGGTGACCCAGAGCACGGGCCTGGCGAGCGCGCTGCGCGCCGCGGGCGTCCCGGTGGCCGTGAAGGTGGTCCCCGGCGAGCTGCACGCCTCGGAGCTACTGAACGACGAGCACACCTACCCGCTGATCCTGAAGTGGCTGCGCGCCCACAGCCGATGAGGGGCGGCCGGAGCGTACAGGACGCTCCCTAGCCGTTCCAGACCATCAGGATGAGGATCACCACCCAGATCAGCGCGACGACGCCGGAGAGCGCGGCGATGCGTCCGCGCTGCACCGGGGCGACCTCCCCGCGCACGCCGCCGCCCAAGCCGCCGCCCGCCGTTGTTCCGGCCCCCGCGCCGCCGGATGCGTCCGCGGGCCCGGCCGGTGTTCCCGACTCGGGGGCGTCCGCCGTGGGGCCGGGACGCTCGGTGCCGCCGGCCGGCTTCCCGACACCGTCCGGTTCCTCGCCCCCGGCCGCGTCTCCGCCAGTGCCCCCGCCAGTGACCCCGCCAGCCCTCCCACCGGTGACGCCGCCACTGGGCGTGGCGGGTACCGCTTCGGCCGCGGCCAGCTCGATCAGGTGCGCGGCCTTGCGCTGGTCGCGCTCCACGATCAGCAGCAGGACGAGCGCGACGACGAACAGCGTCATCGACACTGACAGCCACACCCGCGCCAGGTCGCCCTTGGCCAGGCTCAGCCCGAACAGGAAGATCCCCAGCGACGCCAGCCCGTAGAGCTGGGTCGTGCGGTGCAGGTAACGGACCACCGCCACGTTCCGCTTGCGGATGTAGCGCGGGGTGGCCATGGTCGCGGCGGTCAGCGGCCCCAGCGTGAAGATCGCGAAGCCGATGTGCAGGAACAGCAGGATGCGGTCCGAAGTCGACATGACGCCGACCCTAGTCCCCGGACGGCGCCACAGCACTACGCCCGGCTGCGAGATCGTCACAGAGCGGAGCTCACCTGGGGCGCCGTGCGAGAACTCACCTGGGGCGCCGCGCGGAGCTGACCTGGGGCGCTGGGCGGAGGTCACCGGGGATGCTGAGCGGAGCTTATTGGGAATGCTGTGTGGAGTCCGACGGGGGGGTGTTCAGCGGCGGCCTCGGCGTACTCGGAGGTAGTCGCTGACGACGTACTCGCCGAGTCGTTCGGCGTCCGGGGCGAAGACGCGGCCGCCGTTGCGTCGTGCCACCTCCTCGACGAACGACACGAGCCGCCGGTCGTCGGCCAGCATGAAGAAGTTCATGCAGGCGCCGCGCCGGGTCATCTTGTCGACCTCGGCGAGGGTGAGGACCAGCGTGTCGGTGGACGGCGGGTAGTCGAACAGCGACCGGCCGTCCGGGCGCAGGTGCGCGGTCGGCTCGCCGTCGGTGACCACCAGGACGATCGGCTCGAAGTCGGGATGCCGGTCCAGGTGCCGACCGGCGAGCATCAGCGCGTGGTGCAGGTTCGTGCCCTGCACCATGTCCCAGTCGAGGCCCGCCATCTCCGTGGGGTGCAGGACCCGCGCGTAGTTGGAGAACCCGATGATCTGGATCGCGTCCTGGGGGAACTTGCTCGTCACCAGCGTGTGCAGGGCGAGCGTGGTCTGCTTGGCGACGGCCCACGTCCCGCGCAGCACCATCGAGTACGACAGGTCGACCAGCAGGCACACCGCCGCTCCGGTGCGCCGCTCGGTCTCGTGCACCTCGAAGTCGTCCACGCCGAGCCGGACGCCCGGCAGCGATCCTCCAGAAGCCCGTGATCCTCCTGGGATCCGCGTTCCGCCGGGAAGGGGCGGCTCCAGGACGTGTACGCGGGCGTCCGCACCGGCCAGGCCAGGGACGGCCTGCCCAGGCGCAGCCTGTCCAGGAGCAGCAGGACCGGGAGCAGCAGGACCGGGAGCAGGGCCGGGAACAGGGGCGGCAGCAGGAGCGGGAGCAGGGCCGGGAACAGGGGCGGCAGCAGGGGCGGGAGCAGCAGGGGCGGGCGTGGCTTCGCCCGGTGCTGGGCCGGTCTCCATCGCGCTGCGGCGGATCGCGTTGCTCACCGTCCGGACCACGTCGAGGGGCTGCTCGTCGCCGAACCGCCACTCCCGGCTCGACCCCGTCAGCTCCCCGGCCTGCCCGGCGTCCCGCTGGTCGTGGTCGCCCTGCCGGGCCGAGGCCAGCTGGGAGAACACCCGGCGCAACGCCGTCTCGCCGAGCCGCCGCACCGCCTTGGCGGTCAGCTCCAGTTTCCCGCGCTTGCGCTGCAGGTAGCCCTGCCGCTCCAGCTCCGCCTCGATGCGGCGCAGCGCGTCCAGGTCGTCGACGGCCTGCCGGCCGAGGGCCCGCCGCACCGCCTCCTCGTCGATGTCGTCGAGGCGCGCGCCCGGGTAGTCCTGGCCGAGCGCGGTCTCCAGCTCGGCGAGGTCGGCCAGCTCCGCCAGCGCCGTCGTCGCGTCGCCCACGCCGAGCGGGTCGTCGCCGGTCATCTGTTCCGGCGCGCCCCAGCCGAGGTCGGGCCGCCGCGCCCGCAGCGAGTCGCCCAGCCGCGTCATCTCCATCGCCAGGCCCGCGTCCTGCATGGCCTGCTCCATCAGCCCGGCCAGCTCCGCCCGCTGCTCCGGGCTGAGCGAGGCGAGCAGCCGGTCCATCGCGGCGGCGCGGCGGGCCAGCGAGTCGACCAGTTCCTCCAGGTTCGCCGGACGGTCGGGGAAGAAGTCCCCGTACTCCTCCATGAACCGGTCGAAGTCCTCCTGGGTGTGCTCGCCGCGCGCGTCCCGGTCCAGCATGGTGTTCAGCGCGGACATCATGTCCTTGACGCGTGCCATGGCGGCCGGGTCCTGGTTCTCCAGGGCCTGCTTCATGCCCTGGAACTGGGAGTCCAGGACCTCGCGCCGCAGCAGGTCCTTGAGCTGCTCGAACGTCGCGCGCGCCGCGTCGGACCGCCACTGGTAGGACGACAGCCGCCGGATCGCCTGGGACGTGTCGTCCGGCAGCGTGTCCAGCTCCGCCTCCCGCAGCCGCGCCTCATCGCTCGGATCGGGGAACAGCTCCGCCCGCTCCTGGCCGATGGCGGTGTCCAGCAGCGCGCGCGCCTGCTCCAGGGTGCCGTCCAGACGGCCCCGGTCGCGCAGCGCGCGGCGGCGTTCCCGCACCTCCCGGAGCAGGTCGTCCAGCCCGCGGCGCCCCTGCGCCCCGGGCAGGCCGCGGCGCAGCAACTCGCGCAGGGCGTCGTCCGGGCGGGTGCCGTCCAGCACCGAGTCGCCGACGGCGTCCAGAGCGTCGCGGACGTCGTAGGGCGGGGCCAGCGGGTCGGGTCCCTCCTCGTACGCGCCGTACCGGTAGCGGCTCATCGAATCCCCTCGCGCGTGACGGGCCCGGGGCTGCGGGCCTCAGGTGCGGTAGGTGGACGTCCCGCCGGACCTTCCCTCCGGGACGTCCTTGGACAGGCGCCGGGTGAGGAACAGCCCCTCCAGGGCGAACTCCAGCGCCGCCGCGGCCTGGCCCGGGGAGTCCCCGCTCATGCCGAGCCGCTCCATGATCTTGGCGAGGCCGGGGACCTGGCCGATCCGGCGCAGCAGCTCCGCCGCCGCGACCAGCTCGCCCGACTCGACCCGCTCGCCCGAGTCGAACTTGTCGAGCAGCCCGGTCAGGTCGGCGGCGCCCAGCGTGCGCCGGTAGGTCTCGGCGACGGCCCGGCGCAGCAGATGCTCCAGCACCTCCTGCTCGCGGCCCTCCTCGCTGACCTCGAACTCGACCTTGCCGAGCAGCGACGGCACCACCGCGGGCAGGTCGCAGATCCGCGCGACGGCCCGCTCCTCACCGGTCAGCGCGGCGCGCCGCACCGCGCCCGCCGCCACCGTCTCGGCCCCGGCCAGCGCGAACCGCGCCGACACCCCGGACCGCGCGTCCACCGCCGTCGACTCGCGGACGAGCCGGGTGAACCGGCCGATCACCTCGACGAGGTGGTCGGGCACCTCGGCGGGCAGGCCCGCCAGGTCGGCGAAGTCGGCCTCCTGCCGGATCAGCGCCAGCTCCGCGTCCAGCTCCAGCGGGTAGTGGGTGCGGATCTCGGCGCCGAAGCGGTCCTTCAGCGGCGTGATGATGCGGCCCCGGTTGGTGTAGTCCTCCGGGTTCGCGGACGCGACGAGCAGCACGTCCAGCGGCAGCCGCAGCGCGTACCCGCGAACCTGGACGTCGCGCTCCTCCAGCACGTTCAGCAGCGCCACCTGGATCCGCTCGGCCAGGTCGGGCAGCTCGTTGATCGAGAAGATCCCCCGGTTGGTGCGCGGGACCAGGCCGAAGTGGACGGTCTCCGGGTCGCCCAGCGTGCGGCCCTCGGCGACCTTGATCGGGTCGACGTCGCCGATGAGGTCGCCGACGCTGGTGTCGGGCGTGGCGAGCTTCTCGCCGTACCGCTCGTCCCGGTGCCGCCACGCCACCGGCAGGTCGTCGCCGTGCTCGGCGGCCAGCCGCCGGCAGCGCACGCACACCGGTTCGTACGGGTGGTCGTTGATCTCGCAGCCGGCCACCACCGGGGTCCACTCGTCCAGCAGCCCGGCCAGCGTGCGGATCAGCCGGGTCTTGCCCTGCCCGCGCTCGCCCAGCAGCACCAGGTCGTGCCCCGCGAGCAGAGCGCGCTCCAGATGGGGCAGGACGGTGTCGTCGAACCCCAGGATCCCGGGGAAGCGCGGCTCCCCCGATCTCAGCCGGGCGAGCAGGTTGTGACGGATCTCGGCCTTCACCGATCGCTGGACGTGACCGCTGGTGCGCAGGTCGCCCAGTGTGGTCTCGCGAGGTGTGGATGGACGCACGCGATCGACACTACGTCGCCGACGCGCGCGATCGCACCCTCGTCGGCGGATTCCCGGCACCGGTTGGGTCGGCGGGGCGCGGCGGGGGAGACTGGGAGTGTGAAGAGAGCCGGTGAACCGAGTGAGGGAGGCGGCGCCGATGGCGCGGTTCGGTGATGGCCTGGCCCTCGGCCCCGATCTGGAGACCGCGGCGGCCGCCGCGGTCGAGCAGGCCCTGGCGCCGCTCAGCGCGGCGCCCGACCTGGTCTGCGTCTTCATCGCCGGGGACGACCCCGCCGAGATCGAGGCGGCGGCGCGGCGCGCGGCGGCGGCCGCGGGGCCCGCGCTGATGCTGGGGTGCAGCGCGTCCGGGGTGATCGGGGCCGGACGCGGCGTGGAGGAGGCCGGCGCGGTCAGCGCCTGGGCGGCGGTGCTGCCCGGGGCCCGGCTCGACCCGTTCCGGCTGGAGACCCTCAAGGCGGAGGACCGCCTGGTCGTCGTCGGGATGCCGGAGCCGCGGGACGACGACGTCGTGGCCGTCCTCCTCGCCGACCCCTACAGCTTCCCGGTGGACGCCTTCGTGGAGCGCTCGGACGACGCGCTGCCCGGCCTGCCGATGGTCGGCGGCATCGCCGAGGGCGGTGAGCGGGGCGGCGAGCGCGGTGCTGAACGGGGCGGTGAACTGGGCGGTGAACCGGGTGGCGAGCGGGGCGGCACGCGGCTGTTCGTCGGCGGCAATGTGCACTCCGACGGCGCCGTCGGAGTGGTGCTCGGCGGCCCGGTCGCCGCCGCGACCGTCGTCAGCCAGGGCGCCCGGCCGATCGGCCCCGACATGGTCGTCACGCGGGCCGACGAGAACATCCTGTACGAGCTGGCGGGCGTCCCCGCGCTGGAGAAGCTGGAGCAGATCGTCGTCGGCCTGCCGGAGGAGGACCAGGAGCTCGCCGGGCGCGGCCTGCTCATCGGCGTCGCGATGGACGAGTACGCCGACGAGCACGAGCACGGCGACTTCCTCGTCCGCGGCGTGGTCGGCGCCGACTCCGGCAGCGGCGCCATCGCCATCGGCGACGTGGTCGAGGTGGGACGGACCGTCCGGTTCCAGGTCCGCGACGCCGGCGCCGCCGAGGAGGACCTGACTGCGCTCCTGGAGCGGTTCGACCTGGCCCCCGTGGAGGGCGCGCTGCTGTTCTCCTGCAACGGGCGCGGCCAGGCGATGTTCCCCGACTCCGACCACGACGCGAAGGTGCTCGACCGCGCGTTCGGCCCCGCCGGGGTCGGCGGGTTCTTCGCCGCCGGCGAGATCGGACCGGTCGCGGGCCGCAACCACGTGCACGGTTTCACCGCCTCCATCCTGGCGTTCGGCCGGGTCGGGGACGACGCGTGAGCGAGCCCGGTGCTCCGGTGCTCGCGGTCGACATCGGCGGTACCAAGCTGGCCGCCGCGCTGGTCGAGCCCGGCGGCCGGGTCGCCGCCTACGACCGGGTCGCCACGCCGCACGAGCCGGGACTGGACGCCGACGGGCTGTGGCGGACGCTGGAGGCGCTGCTGGACGCCCTGGTCACCGAGGCCGGGTCACCGGCCCTGGCCGGGGTCGGCGTCGGCTGCGGCGGGCCGATGACCTGGCCCGCCGCCGAGGTGTCCCCGCTCAACATCCCGGCCTGGCGCGGGTTCCCGCTGCGCGCGCGGCTGCGCGAGCGGTACCCGGGGCTGCCCGTCCGCGTCCACAACGACGCGATCTGCGTGGCGGCGGGCGAGCACTGGCGCGGCGCCGGCCGCGGCCGCGGCAACGTCCTCGGCATGGTGGTGTCCACCGGTGTCGGCGGCGGGCTCGTCCTGGACGGCCGGCTCGTCGACGGCGCCAGCGGCAACGCCGGGCACATCGGGCACGTCGTCGTCGACCCGGACGGCCCGCCGTGCAAGTGCGGCGGCCGCGGCTGCCTGGAGGCGATCGCGCGCGGCCCCGGGCTGGTCGCCTGGGCGGGCGAGCAGGGCTGGCGGCCGGGCGGACGCGACGTCACCGGCGTCGAGCTGGCCGCCGACGCCCGCCGCGGGCACCCGGTCGCCGTGGCCGCGATGCGCCGCGCGGGCCGCGCCCTCGGCATCGCGATCGCGTCCGCGACGCACCTGTGCGACCTGGAGGTCGCCGCGATCGGCGGCGGCGTGTCGCAGGCGGGCGCGCTGCTGTTCGACCCGCTGGAGGAGGCGCTGCGGACGCACGCCCGGATGGAGTTCGCCCGGCGGGTCCGGGTCGTCCCGGCTGCGCTCGGCCAGACCGCGGGCCTGATCGGCGCCGCCGCCCTCGTCTTCGCCGGCGACCGCTACTGGAACGGAGACCGAGACCGAGACAGAGACGGGGACGGGGACCGGGACGGGGGCAGGGACGCAAGGGCGACGGCTGAAGGCGCCGTGTGACGGGGCCCCCGCCGGACGGAACGGCGGCGGGGGCGGTGCCGGGCACATGGGAAGATCGGGACATGACCCTCGTCACCGTCGACGACATCAGGGCCGCGCGCGAGTTGCTGCGCGACGTCGTCGTCCCCACCCCGATGATCCGGTCGCGGGTGCTGTCGGAGGCCATCGGCGGCCCCGTCCTGCTCAAGTGCGAGAACCTGCAGCGCACCGGCTCCTTCAAGATCCGCGGCGCGTACGTGCGGATCGCGCGGCTCACCGACGCCGAGCGCGCCCGCGGCGTCGTGGCGGCGAGCGCGGGCAACCACGCCCAGGGCGTCGCGCTGGCCGCGTCCATGCTCGGCTGCAAGGCGACCGTGTTCATGCCCGCGGGCGCCCCGCTGCCGAAGGTCGCCGCCACCCGCGGCTACGGCGCCGAGGTGATCTTCCCGGGCCCGACCGTCGACGAGTGCCTCATCGCGGCGGAGGACCACGCGCGGCGCAGCGGCGCTGTGCTGATCCACCCGTTCGACCACCGGGACGTGATCGCCGGGCAGGCCACGATCGGGCTGGAGATCCTGGAGCAGTGCCCGGACGTGCGCACCGTGGTCGGCTCCGTCGGCGGCGGCGGGCTCATGTCGGGCATCGCCGCCGCGCTCAAGGGCGTCGCGAAGGAGACGGGCGGGCACGACGTCAAGATCGTGGGCGCGCAGGCCAAGCGGGCGGCGGCGTTCCCGGCGTCGCTGGCGGCCGGTAGGCCCACCCGGGTGGAGATCGAGCCGACCATGGCGGACGGGATCGCCGTCGGCCGTCCCGGCGACCTCACCTTCGACGTGTTCACCCACCTGGTGGACGCCGTCGTCACGGTGACGGAGGAGTCGATCTCGCAGGCGCTGCTGCTCTGCCTCGAACGTGCCAAACAGGTGGTGGAGCCCGCGGGCGCCGCGGGCGTGGCCGCGCTCCTGGAGCACTCCTACGCCGTCCGGACGCCGGTGGTCGTGCTGCTGTCGGGCGGCAACATCGACCCGCTGCTGCTGTCGAAGGTGCTGCGGCACGGCCTGGCCGGCGCGGGCCGCTACCTCGTCGTGCGGTGCCGCCTCAAGGACCGTCCCGGCGCCCTGGTGACCCTTCTGGGCGAACTGGCCGAACTGGGGGTCAACGTCCTGGACGTGGTGCACGAGCGCGTCGCCGCCCGCCTGCACGTCGAGGAGGCGGAGGTGCTGATGCACCTGGAGACCCGCGGCTCCGACCACTCCGAGGACGTCATCGGACGCCTCCGCGCGAAGGGCTACACCCTCACGCTCAGCTGATCCTGTGCGCTGACGCGGTGGGACGGGGCCGTGAGCCGCTCACGGACCGTCCCACCGCGCGTCTTGAGCGGGCGGTCAGACGGCCGGCTTGCCCTCGGAGTACAGCCAGCGCGTGGCCCAGCCGCCGAGGTCCTGATGAGCGACCCGCTCGGCGAAGCGCACGAAGTCGGCGGTCGAGGCGTTGCCGCCGCCGTACGCCGCGGGCCAGGCCTTGAGCAGGCGGAAGAACGCCTTCTCTCCGATCGTCCGGCGCAGCGCGTGGATCGCCATCGCGCCGCGGTCGTAGACGAGCGCGTCGAAGATGCGGTTCCGGCCCGGGTCGGAGACCTTGCCCTTCCACAGCGGGTCGTTCGCGGGCGCCGCGTACGTGGCGTCGAAGCTCGCCTGGACGGGCTTGCCCGCGAACTTCTCGGCCCACAGCCACTCGGAGTACGTCGCGAAGCCCTCGTTCAGCCAGATGTCGGCCCACCGCCGCGGCGACACCGAGTCGCCGAACCACTGGTGGCCGAGCTCGTGCGCGAGCAGGTCACCGGCCGGGATGCTCCCGGGCCGGCGGCCCTGGTCGTACACGGGACGGCCCTGCGTCTCCAGCGCGTAGCCCACGCTCGCGTTGACGGCGACGCCGCCGGTCGAGGTGAACGGGTACCGCCCGTACAGTCCGGACTCGAAGTCCACGACCTCGGCGGTCCGCCGGTTGAACTCGCGGGCCTGCTCGGGCTTGATGGCGAGGGTCCGGTCCGTCGCGGTGAGGTTCGGGACGTCCGCGCGGGTGCGGCCGGTCAGCACGTCGTACTTCCCGAACGCGACCATGGCCAGTTCGCTGGCCATGGGGTTGCGCACCTCCCAGCGCGACACCGTCCAGCCCGCCCTCGTCGCCTTCCCCGCGAAGTCGCCGTTGGCGAGGCCCGTGAGCTCCTGGGGCGCGGCGAGCGCGTAGCTGTAGGTCGCCTTGTCGGTCGGGTGGTCGTTGACCGGGTAGACGGTCGCCGCGCCGATCGGCTGGTTCAGCATGACGCCGCCGTCGCCCGTCGGGATCCAGCCGGAAACGCCCAGCGCCGGGTCGTCGATGGTCTGTGGCACACCGGCGTAGGACACGGTCACGGTGAATCGGCTGTTCTTGCGCAGCCCCCGGGACGGGGTGATGACGAGTTCCTGCGCGCCCGTCCGCGCGTAGGCGGCCGGGCGGCCGTCCACCCGCAGCGCCGAGATCGTCATCCCGACGAAGTCCAGGTCGAACCGGGACAGGTTCTGCGTCGCCCGCGCCGTGATCGTGGTGACGGCGGACAGTCCCTTGGTCGCGGGGTCGTACCGCAGCCCGATGTCGTAGTGGGAGACGTCGTAGCCCCCGTTGCCCATGTCTGGGAAATAGGGGTCACCGGCGCCGGCCGCGCCGGGGGTGAACCGTGGGGCGGCGGCGCCGGCGGGCGCCGCCGGGGCCAGCAGGCCCGCCGTGACGCACAGTGCCGTGACGCACAGCGCCGCGGCGGCCAGGGCTCTGGGGGTTCTGCGCATAGACCTCGTCCTCATCATCGGGCACACTCGCAACAAGAATTTCTTGGGAACGATCGCCAGTTCAAGCGCGATTTGGTCTCGAATCGCCCCGCGCAGTACGGATTTCGCGGTTTTGATCACCATTTTTGGGGCTTCCCCGTGCGGTAGAGCCAGGCATCGAACAACCCGCCCAGCCGCCGCCCCGCGACGTGCTCGGCGTGCGCGACGAACTGCGCCGTGGTCACCGCCGAACCGCGCCGCCCGTCCGCCCAGGTCCGCAGGATCGTGAAGAAGGCCCGGTCGCCGACCCGGTCGCGCAGCGCCTGCAGGCACATCGCGCCGCGGACGTAGACCGCGAACCCGAACAGGCCGCGCGCGCCCGGCCGGCCCGCCGGCGGCACGAAGACCGGCGAGTCCGCGGGCTGCCGGTAGTACCGGTCGAAGATCTTCTTCGCCGAGTCCCGGCCGCCGCGCTCGGCCCACAGCCACTCGGCGTAGGTCGCGAAGCCCTCGTTCAGCCAGATGTCCTGCCAGCGCCTGATGCTCACGCTGTCGCCGAACCACTGGTGCGCCAGCTCGTGGACGACGAAGTCCTCGTCCGGGGCGAACCCGCCGTAGACGGGACGCTCCTGCGTCTCCAGCGCGTAGTCCAGCCGCGGGTCGTCGACGATGCCGCCCGCGGTCGCGAACGGGTACCGGCCGAACACCGTGGACGCCCAGTCCAGCACCTTGACCGTGGTGGCCTCCAGCTCCCTCACCGAGGCCCGGGTCCGCGGGTCGACCGCCGTGATCACCGGGATGCCGGCGCCGGTCCGGGTCCGCCTGACCTGGAACCTCCCGATCGCGATCATGGCGAGGTAGCTCGCCATCGGCGACTCCTCGGCCCAGTCGTAGGTCGCCGTCCCACCGTGCCGCGCGACCCGTCCGGGACGGCCGTTCGCCAGCACCCGCAGATCCTTCGGCACCGTCACATGGAACGCGTACGTCGCCTTGTCGCGCGGATGGTCGTTCACCGGCAGCCAGGTCGGCGCCCCGTCCGGCTCGGCCGCGACCACGGCCCCGTCCTTGGACGGCACCCAGCCGTACGTCCCGAGAGCGTCGTCGCGCAGCGGCGCCGGCACGCCCGCGTACCGGACCACGGCCGTGAACGAGGCGCCCTTGGAGATCCCTCCGGGCGGTGTGATCACGAGCTCCCCGCCCTTGCGCCGGTACCGGGCGGACCGCCCGTCCACCGCCACCCCGACGATCCGCGGCCCGCGGAAGTCGAGGTCGAAGCTCGACAGATCCTGGGTCGCCCTGGCCATGACGGACACCGTCGCGTCGATCCGTCCCGTCCGCGGCCCGGCGTAGTGGACGCTCACGTCGTAGTGCCGCACGTCGTAGCCGCCGTTCCCGGCACCGGGGAAGTAGGCGTCCCCCAGCCCCGCCGCGCCCGGCGTGCCCGTGCCCCGGCGAGGCCGCAGCGGCGCCCGGACGGGGCCGGAACGCCCGTCGCATCCGCCGGGCACGCCCCTGGCACCCGGCGGAGCGCCCGCGCCCGCGCCGGTGACCGGCGCGAC
>NZ_CAACVB010000027.1 GCF_900659635.1 Actinomadura roseirufa
TGACGCGGCCGACCGTGCTTGAGACGCGACCGACGTCTGGAATCGACGGAACGAACGGGAGCGACAAGGCCCAGGTGGAACGCGACGAGCGCGACCTCCTCGGCGAGGTCGGCGCCCACCAGGATCAGCGCGGGCCATGCCCAGGCGGCGCGCGCCTCGTCGGGGTCGAGGGCGACCTCGGCGTGCGCGTCGGCGGCGGCCGCGAGGCGGAGCAGGCCGTCGGCCAGGGCGGGATCACCAGTGATGATCAGTGCGGCGATGTTCATCGGACTCCTTCGGCGGTCGATGGAGTCCACCCTGCGCCGCGGACGCGGTCCGGCGGAAGACGTTCCGCGAACTGTGGATAACTTCGCCCACCCAGCGTGATCATCGCAGGTGACGGCCTTGGCGAGCGGTGGGGCAGGCACGATACCGGTCGGGAAGGTGGCCGGGCGGTGGGGGGTCTGGGCCACCGCCCGGCGCTTCACGGCTGGGCGACCCCCGCCGGGGGGGATAGCGGGGGTCGCCGGACGGTCCGGCTCCGGGGGGGTAGAGCCGGCCCGTTTTCCATGAAAGTCAAGGAGAGTGCGAGCCGGGTCACACGCGAGTTCGTCCTATAGCGGAGGCAAACTCGAGTGTCTCCAGTCTAGGCGAATACAACATATGCTGCCCGATCGTCCAGAGTTCCGTCGAGCGGCGAAGTCACCTTGGCCGTGCTGTTCTTTCTCATCTGGCTGAGATGGTCCCGCCCCCTACGGGCGCGAAGCGACGTCAGTGTGGACCGTCCACGTCCCGGGCGCCCGTATAGGCACGGGAGTGGGAGCGTACATGAGAACTAATGATCCTTCCCGGCGCCCGGGAGATCGGCCGCCGAAAAGAAACGATCATGGTACGTGATCGATTTCGAAGCGACGAAGGCAAGGGAAATTAGTCCCCATTAGGGGCGTTAGTCCTTTTTCAACCACAATGCACGGTTGGAGGGCCAGGCGCCGGCGGGGCGCGGACACCCCTCGCAGGGCGTCCGGCTTTGCGAATCTGGGGTTGTCAGCTGGGCGGACGAGGCGTAGACAAGTTCTACGGACCATGTGTCCGAGCACGGCAACCGGGCACCCACGCGCGACCAGCCGCGGGAGGCGCGTCGAGACGGGCTTGACCCGCTCCGACGAATTGAGGTGCACGCTTGGTAACCCGGCCTGACGTGTCTGGCGACGGCGTCCCCGCGGGGACGCCGTTCGCTATGCAGAAGGTCTCCACCCTTCGCTCGGGTTCCCCTCAGTCGCGCACGTCCAAGCCGAGTGCCGTCGCGATGACCACCGCCTGGTAAGGATCGATCACCGCGCGCTTCAGTTCGACGGTGAGGGGATCCAGCGCGGTGATGTCGCTCCCCCGCAGATCACAACCGGTCAGGTCGGCCTTGTGCAGCCACGAGCCCGACAGGTCCACCCCGCGCAGAGTGGCACCCGCACAGCGCGCGCCGGTGAGATCCGTCTCACGCATGCGGACGTCGGTGAAAGAGGCACGGCGCAAGTCGGCTCCTGGGAGGCCGGTGAACGACCAGTCGCCGCCCTGGACCTTCAGAAGGTCGTAGGTGCACGCGTCGAACATGCTGCCCACGAGTTTGCAGCCGCTGAATGCGGCGTCGAAGAAACCGCACCGGACGAACGTGCAGTTCACGAACGCGGAGTCCGTGTGGGTGGAGGCGTTGAAGCGGACGCCCCGGAACGTGCAGCCGGTGAACGTCGCGCCCGTGCCGGTGGCCTCGGTCATGTCCACGTCGACGAACAGGACGCTGTCGTGGTGTTCCCCGGTCAGGTCACGCGAGTCCCAGTTCTCGGACGAGACGGTGGTCTCGGTCGGCGCCGCTGGTCGCCCGTTCTTGCGATCGGCCATGAGCACTCCTTCGTCGAGGACACGATGGCCCCGGCCACTGACAGGCCGGTCAGCCGCGGAGGAACGCCTCGCATATCGCCTGGGCGTCGCGGGCCGCGGCGGCGGTGGCCGTGGCGCAGTGCGCGATCCAGGCGGCCACTCCGTCCGGGGTTCCAGAGGCGTAGCCGCGGATCGCCTCGGCGTAGGCGCCGGCCAGTTCGGCGTGGCCGACCTCCGGGGCGGTGAGGGACTTCGGGTCGAGGCCCCGGGCGACGAGGGTGAGGCGCTGCGCGGCACGGGCCACGATCCCGTCACCCCAGCCGAAGGGGCGGAGGGTGAGCAGCTCACCGTGCACGATCGCCGCGACGACGAGTGCGGGGGCCTTGGTCGGGGTGGTGAGGAGGCCGCTGAGCACGTCCAGGCGGGCGGCCACCTCCGCAGGGGTCGGCGGGTCGCCCAGGCCGAGGACGTCCTCGACGGGACGGCCGTCGGGGCGGGGACGGCCCAGGTCGGCGCTGTCCACGACGTCCGCCGCGGCGAGGACGTGCAGCCGCGCGAGAACCTGCCGGGGAGCGTGCCGCCATGTCTCGGCCAGGGTGCCCAGCTCCGCGGACACCCGCAGAGCCCCCTGGACGGCCGGGTCGGTCGGGTGCTCGGTGGTGCGCAGCTCGTCCAGTGTGACGGTGGCGCCTTCCAGGGCGGCCGACGCGCGCGCGCCGCGCAGCGCTGACTCGGTGGACACCTCGGCACTGCGGCGCCGCAGGATCCGGTGGCCGAGCAACCGGTCCACGGCGGTCCGCGCGTCGGCCACCGCGTCGGCCACACCGGGCAGGTTCGCTACATCGGCAAGGGCATCGGTCACGGCCTGACCTTATGCGCTGGTCGGACGGGCCCGCACAGTGCCCTCCGCCTGTTCCACCATCCGGGACGGGCGGTGTGCAAGGCATCACATAACATCGACCAAAGCCATGAGTCCTGGGCGTGTTTCGTGCTCAACACCTGGGAAGCGGCCTTGTGTGCGCAGGACGTTCCCTGGTGGAGTGGGGGCGCCGGGCGAACCCCGTTTCAGCGAGCAAGGAGTACGCGTTGAGCCAGAGCCAAGAGACATTGTCGAACCTGCTGCAGGAGACGCGGCGCTTCGCACCTCCGGCCGAGCTCGCCGAGTCGGCGAACGTCAAGGCCGAGGCGTACGACAGGGCCGCGGAGGATCGCCTGGGGTTCTGGGCCGAGCAGGCCGAGCGGCTGGCCTGGACGAAGCCCTGGGACGAGGTCCTGGACTGGAGCAACCCGCCGTTCGCCAAGTGGTTCGTGGGCGGGGAGCTGAACGTCGCCTACAACTGCGTGGACCGGCACGTGGAGGCCGGCCGCGGCGCCAAGATCGCCTACCACTGGGAGGGCGAGCCGGGCGACACGCGCACGCTCACCTACGCCGAGCTGCAGCGCGAGGTCAACCGGACGGCGAACGCGCTCCTCGAGCTCGGGGTGCGCAAGGGCGACCGGGTCGCGATCTATCTGCCGATGATCCCGGAGCTGCCGATCTCGATGCTGGCGTGCGCGCGGATCGGCGCGACCCACTCGGTGGTGTTCGGCGGCTTCTCCGCGGACGCGCTGCGCACACGCATCGACGACGCGCAGGCCAAGCTGGTCATCACCGCGGACGGCGGGTACCGGCGGGGCAAGCCGTCGGCGTTGAAGCCCACCGTGGACGAGGCCGTCGCCGACGCCCCGTCGATCGAGAAGGTCCTCGTCGTGCGCCGCACCGGTGAGGAGGTCGCGGAGAACGAGCGCGACGTGTGGTGGCAGGACGTGGTGGAGCGGCAGAGCGACGAGCACACCGCCGAGCCCATGGACTCCGAGCACCCGCTGTACATCTTGTACACGTCCGGGACGACGGGTAAGCCGAAGGGGATCCTGCACACCACGGGCGGATATCTGACCCAGGTCGCCTACACGCATCATGCGGTGTTCGACCTGAAGCCCGAGAAGGACGTGTACTGGTGCTCGGCCGACATCGGCTGGGTGACCGGGCACTCCTACATCGTGTACGGGCCGCTGGCCAACGGCGCCACCAGCGTCCTGTACGAGGGGACCCCCGACACCCCCAACAAGGGCCGCTGGTGGGACATCATCCAGAAGTACAAGGTGTCCATCTTCTACACGGCGCCCACGGCGATCCGTACGTTCATGAAGTGGGGAGACGACATCCCCGCCCAGTACGACCTGTCCTCCCTGCGGGTTCTCGGGTCCGTCGGCGAGCCGATCAACCCGGAGGCCTACGTCTGGTACCGGGAGCACATCGGTGCCGGGAAGACGCCGGTGGTCGACACCTGGTGGCAGACCGAGACGGGCGGCATCATGATCAGCCCGCTGCCGGGGGTGACGGCCGGGAAGCCGGGCGCGGCGATGCGCCCGCTGCCGGGCGTCGCGGCGGACGTCGTGGACGACCAGGGCGTCTCGGTGCCGAACGGCGGCGGCGGCTTCCTGGTGGTCAAGGAGCCCTGGCCGTCCATGCTGCGGACGATCTGGGGCGACGACGAGCGGTACGTCAAGACGTACTGGTCGCGCTTCGACGGCCTCTACTTCGCCGGTGACGGCGCCAAGAAGGACGAGGACGGCGACCTGTGGCTGCTCGGCCGGGTCGACGACGTGATGCTGGTGTCCGGGCACAACATCTCCACGACGGAGGTGGAGTCGGCGCTGGTCTCCCACCCGAAGGTGGCCGAGTCGGCGGTCGTCGGCGCGACCGACCCGGTGACCGGGCAGGCGATCGTCGCGTTCGTGATCCCGCGCGGCAGCGCCGGTGACGTGGAGGGCCCGGACTTCCTCAAGGAGCTGCGCGACCACGTCGCCAAGACGCTCGGCCCGATCGCCAAGCCGCGCCAGATCATGATCGTGCCGGAGCTGCCCAAGACCCGCTCCGGCAAGATCATGCGGCGGCTGCTGCGGGACGTCGCCGAGAATCGCAGCATCGGCGACGTCTCCACCCTGGCGGACAGCACGGTGATGAACCTCATCTCCGAGAAGCTGCCCAGTTCCAAGTCGGAGGACTGACCGGTATCCACCCGGCCGTCGGCCCGCTCCCGGAGGGGAAGCACTTCCCCGTCCGGGTGCGGGCCTCTCCGTACGGGCGCCCGTGCCCGGGGCCGGCGGTGGCGCGTGGACCTCGATCATCTGGGTAGTCTGCTGGGCAGGTGCGCCGGGAAGTCTGGTCGGCAGACCGGTTCGGGGCCGCGGCGAGCGGACGCGGACCGGACTTGACCGGCCCGTTCCGCACCTTCCCAGGGGATCCCCATGCCGCGCTCGTCCGCCACCCGTCGCGTCGCCGCCGTCTGGCCGTTCCGTCCGACGGTCCGCTACGGCAGGCAGGTCGCCGAGGCGCTCCGCATGGAGACGGTGGGCGGCATCGTCATGCTGGTCGCGACGGTGGCCGCGCTGATCTGGGCCAACACGCCATGGTCCTCCGCTTACACGGACCTCCAGAAGTACGAGGTCAGCCCAGGGTGGTTGGATCTCGGGCACATGGACGTCCAGCATTGGGCTTCGGGCGGCCTCCTGGCGGTGTTCTTCTTCATCGCGGGACTGGAGTTGCGGGAGGAGCTGACCCACGGCGAACTGCGCGATCCGCGGGACGCGGCGCTGCCGGTGATCGCGGCGGCGGCGGGGGTGGCGATGCCCGCGCTGATCTTCCTGGCGGTGAGCGCGGGCGAGCCGGGGGCGGCGCGGGGGTGGGCGGTGCCGACGGCGACCGACATCGCGTTCGCGCTCGCGGTGCTGGCGGTGACGTTCTCGTCCTGCCCGGCGCCGCTGCGCGCGTTCCTGCTCACACTGGCCGTGGTGGACGATCTGATCGCCATCACCATCATCGCGTTGTTCTACACCGACGAGCTGAACTGGCCACCGCTGGCGGCGGGCGTGGTGCTGATAGGCGTCTATGGGCTGCTGCAGTACCGCGGCGTGCGCTCGCCTTGGTTCTACGTGCCGCTTGCCGTCCTCGCCTGGTACTGCGTCCAGCGAAGCGGGATCCACGCCACGGTCGCAGGCGTCGCCATGGGGATGTTGACCAGCTCCAAGGAGACCCCTGACGAGCGGCCCACGAACGCTGAGCGGGCCGACCACGTCCTGCGGCCGTTCTCCGCCGGGCTATGCGTGCCCATATTCGCGTTCCTGTCCGCCGGTGTGGGGCTGAGCGGGTCCGCGCTGAGCGCGGTGGGCGGCGACCGGGTGGCCCTCGGCGTGGTCGCGGGACTGGTGATCGGTAAGTTCGTGGGCGTTCTCGGTGGGGCCTGGACGGCGGTCCGGCTCGGTCTGGCGACGCTGGGGGAGGAGCTCCACTGGCGGGAGATCGCCGGAGTGGCGCTGCTCGCCGGGGTGGGTTTCACCGTTTCCCTGCTGATCGGCGGTTTGGCCTATACCGACCCGTCACAATTCGAGAGAGTGACGACTGCGGTCCTGATCGCGAGTCTTCTCGCCTCGGCGGCCGCCACCGTCGTCTTCCGCAGGAGGATGCGCGTGCGGGCGCGCACGGACTGACAGAAATGACACCGGGTGGCCGTACGAACCGCCCGGCTGACAGGCTTGGTGCCGGCCGTGGAAGCGGGGGCTCTGGGAGGAGAAAGCGATATGTCCGAGGCACTGCCGGGCGAGGGCATCGAGGACAAATCCCTCGGCGAGCTGGTCGCGCTGGCGTCCAGCAACGTCTCCGCGCTGGTCAGGGCGGAGATGGACCTGGCCAAGATCGAGCTCAAGGCCGACGCCAAGAAGGCGGCGCTCGGCAGCGTGATGTTCACGATCGCCGCGCTGATGGGCGGGCTGATCGTGATCCTGCTGTCGATCGCGCTGGCGTACGGGCTGGTCGCGCTCGGCATCTGGCACTGGGCCGCGTTCCTCATCGTGTCGGGCGTGTACCTGCTCCTCGCGCTCGGCCTGATCGGCATCGGCTACCTGCGCATCCGCAAGATCGACGGGGCGAAGCGGACGCGCCGGACGCTCAAGGACGACCTGACCATGCTGCGGCACCGCGGCGACTCGGACACCCCCGCGATCACGGACTGACCCCATGGCAGGGCACGACACGTCGCTGGTCGAGATCGACGGACCGTGGACCCACCGGGCGATCAGCGCCGGCGGGACGCGCTTCCACGTCGCCGAGGCCGGTGAGGGGCCGCTGGTCCTGCTGCTGCACGGCTTCCCCGAGTTCTGGTGGTCGTGGCACCGCCAACTGGTGTCGCTCTCCGCAGCGGGCTACCGCGCGGCCGCGGTGGACCTGCGCGGCTACGGCGGCAGCGACAAGCCGCCCCGCGGATACGACCTGGTCACCCTGGCCGGGGACGCGGCCGGTCTCGTCCGGGCCCTGGGCGAGGCCAACGCGGTCGTCACCGGGCACGACTGGGGCGGGCTGCTGGCGTGGACGATGGCGGTCTACCACCCGAAGGTCGTCCAGCGGCTTGCCGTGGTGGGCGCCCCGCATCCGCTGCGGCTGCGCCAGGCCGTCCGCGGCGACCTGCGCGGGCAGGCGTGGGCGGCGCGCCACACTCTCGGGTTCCAGGTCCCGGTGTGGCCGGAGCGGCGCCTCGTGCGCGACGACGCCGCCCTGGTGGGCCGGCTCCTGCACGACTGGTCGGCCCCCGGCTGGCCCGATGAGCGCACCGAGCGGCTCGTCCGGAAGGCGGCGCAGATCCCCGGGACGGCTCATTGCGCGCTGGAGTACCACCGCTGGCTCATCCGTTCACAACCGCGCCCGGACGGCATCCGGTACGCGCACCGCATGCGCACCCCCATCCACGCTCCTACTCTTCAGCTGCACGGTGCTCTCGACACGTGCACGCTCCCCAGCAGCGCGCAGGGATCCGGCCGCTACGTCGCGGCCCCTTACCGCTGGAGGCTCATCGAGGGGGCGGGCCACTTCCCGCACGAGGAACGGCCCCACGCGTTCGACGCCCAGCTTCTCGGCTGGCTGGCCGACCCGGAACCCGAACGCTGATCCGCGTACGGTGGGGGCATGCGGGATCGGGACGACTCGGGCCGGCCACGTAACGCACGGCCCAGGGACGCTTACGGGCGGCCATTGCCGCATGACGCCACCGGCATACCCACGATGCCCGAAGACCTCGCCATGGAGCCCTTGGAGGCTTTGGACGAGGCACAGCGCCTCCTGGACGAGGACAGGCCGTTCCACGCGCACGAGGTCCTCGAAGCCGTGTGGAAGGCGTCCGCTCAAGAGGAACGTGAACTGTGGCGTGGCCTCGCACAGGTCGCCGTAGGCATCACCCATCTGCGCAGGGGCAACATCAAGGGCGCCCAAGCTCTGCTCACGCGCGCGTCCGAAAGGCTGGAGCCGTACCAGACCACCCCACCGCACGATTTGGACGTGCAGGGGGTCGTCCGGAAGACGAAGGCTCTGGTGGAGCACCCAGAGGACGGCCCGGTCACGCTCCAGTTGAGGCGCTAATAGAGCGCCCTGCCTCCGACCGGGTCAGTCGGAGCAACTTTGGGTGTTGACCTCGGCCGTGAGGCTCTGACCGTCCCGCGCATCTGGGGCGACCTCCTCCGCGGTGAGGGCGTACCCGGTGGACGGGGTGTCCAGCGCCGCGGCGAAGATGACGCCATAGACACGGCCGTCCTTCGACAGCAGCGGACCGCCGGAGTTGCCCGGCTCGACCAGGCCGCGGATGGCGTAGATCTCGCGGCTGACCTGGCCGGCGTGGTAGATGTCCGGGCCCCGGGCGGTCTGCCGGGCGCGGATCCGGGCGGCGTCGGCGCGGAACGGCTGGTTCTTCGGGAACCCGGCGATGATGGCGTCGTCGCGCACCCGGGCGGACGGCGCGAACCGCAGCGCCGGAGCCTCCAGTCCGGGAACGTGCAGGATCGCGATGTCGCGTTTGGGGTCGTACAGGACGACGCGCCCGCGGTCGGTGGAGCCGGTGAGCGACTGGACCTTCGAGAAGCCGCGGGCGCCGGCGACGACGTGCGCGTTGGTCATGACGCGCTCGGGCGCGAACACGAAGCCGGTGCCCTCGATCCGGCGCTGGCACTGCGGCGCGGTGCTGACGATCTTGACGATGCTGCGCTTGACGTTGCGCAGCGCGCCGGTGTTGAGGATGGAGTCGTCCGGCGGGGGCACCTGCACCACCGACTCGCCGCCGAGGCCGTTGAAGACCTGCGGGAACTCGCTGTGCTTCACGAACCCCTGGAAGGAGGAGAACCAGCCCTGCGCCTGCACGGGCATCACGTCGTTGATGCCGTTGATGATCGAGGAGCCCTTGACCTGCGTCCGGACGGGCTTGAAGTCGGAGTCGGCGACCAGGTGGCCGAAGAACCACGCGACGATCAGCAGCGAGGTCGCGCTGACGAAGGTGCCGCCGACGGAGTCGAAGGCGCGCGCGTTCATTCCGGTCACGCGGTTGCGCAGGACGGCTCCCGCGGAGGATGCGATCAGCTGCCCGAGGGTGGCGGCCAGAAAGGCGATCACGATGGCCAGCAGCGCCTGCTGCGCGGCGCCGTCCACGACGGCCTTGGAGATCGGGGGGGCGACGAGGACGCCGAGGACGCCGCCCCCGACGAAGCCCGCGAAGCTCAGCAGGCTCACGATGAAGCCCTGCCGGTAGCCCGAGACCCCGAACAGCACGACGAGCACGACGAGGATCAGGTCGAGAATGTGGTCGCCCAGCACCGCTTCACCGTATAGGGCCGGGCCCCTTAACAGCGTCCCCTCCGCGGACCAGATTACGGTGACCCCGGTAACCGCACGGTGCTATTTCGGACCGTCACGCTACGCGTCCAGACGGAGTTCACCCGCGGGACGGGCGGGCGACCATCTCGGGCGGCAGGTCCTCCACGCGGCCGGCGTCCCACGGGCGATCCCAGCCGCCCGCGATGAGCACCTGCGTGAGCAGAGCGGCGGTGAACCCCCACACCAGCATGCCGCCGACGCGGAACGCGGGGCCGAGCCTCAGCCCGGACGGGTGCCGGACGGTCAGCCGGTTCACGGGGTCGACGAGTTCCGCGAGGGAGACCCGCGCCACCGCAGCGACCTCGCCGGGATGGCCGGGCGCGACCTCCGACGGCTCGCGCCACCATCCGGCGACGGGGGTGACCAGGTGCTCGCTGTGCGACAGGTACAGCTCGGGGAGGACGCCGATGACCTCGACTCCCGCCGGTTCGACGCCGGCCTCCTCCCATGCCTCGCGCAGTGCCGCCGCGACGGGTCCGTCGTCCTCGGGGTCGATGCGGCCGCCCGGGAACGCGACCTGCCCCGCATGCTTGTTGAGGGTCGCGGCCCGCTCGGTGAGCAGGACGTCCGGACCGTTTGGGCCTTCACCGAACAGGATCAGCACCGCGGCCGCGCGCGCTTCGGGAACCGGTGCGGAGAACGGCGCCGGCATCTTAGGGGCCTCTGCACGGAAACGGTCGAGCCACGGCGGGCAGGTGGATGCGATCTCTGTCACGTCGGTCCCAACTACGGAACGGTCCGGTTCCTTCCCCTGACCGCCGCTCCTAAGGTCGGTCAGGCCGCCGCTCAGGAGAACGGGCCCGGCTTCACGAGCTTGCGTGCGGTCTCCTCGTCGGTGGGCCCCTCGCCGAAGGACGGGCAGAGCCGGGTCAGGGGGCAGGCGCCGCAAGCAGGCCGGCGCGCGTGGCAGATGCGGCGGCCGTGCCAGATCAGCCGGTGCGACAGCATCGTCCAGTCCTTGCGCGGGATCAGCTCACCGATCTCCTGCTCGACCCTCACCGGGTCGGAGTCGGTGGTCCAGTCGAAGCGACGCGCGAGACGTCCGAAATGGGTATCGACGGTGATGCCCGGGACATCGAACGCGTTGCCGAGGACGACGTTGGCGGTCTTACGGCCGACACCGGGCAGCGTGACGAGGTCCTCCAGGCGCCCCGGCACCTCGCCCCCGAACCGGTCGCGCAGCGCCGCCGACAGCCCCATCACCGACTTGGTCTTGGCGCGGAAGAACCCGGTGGGACGGAGGATCTCCTCCACGTCCTCGGGGTTGGCGGCGGCGAGGTCCTCAGGGCCGGGGTAGCGGGCGAACAGGGCGGGCGTGGTCAGGTTGACCCGCGCGTCCGTGGTCTGGGCGGACAGTACCGTCGCGACGAGCAGCTCGAACGGGGTCGCGAAGTTCAGCTCGCAGTGGGCATCGGGGTAGGTTTCGGCCAGGACCCGGTTGATCCGCCGCGCCCGCCGCACCAGTCCGAGCCTGGTCTCCGCCTTCCGCCCGCGGGCGCGCGCGGGCGGCTCCGCTTTGGTCGCCATCCCGCCAGGGTAGGGCCTCGGCACGACCATCCGGCCGACTTCCGCCGGGAGCGCGGCATCGGCGGCGCCGCCCCTCGTGCCCCTCCCGCGGGGCCCGGCGCCGCCCGGAGACGGCCGTCCCGGGCACCCCGCGCCACCTCGGCCGACATCGATCATGAAGGTCCGCTTACAGGTGATGAGACCGGTGTGACGGCATTCACCCGGCGGTCCGTACACTGGGCGAACAGGATCGTGGCGGCCGGATGCCCGAGCAGGGGCGTACGGCCCGGTACGCGGGCGGCCCCGCGGACCGGGACCACCGTTGCGAGGGCGAGGGCACGTTCGATCCCGCGTTTCGGCGCGCCGTGACCCTACCTTCACGTACGCGGTGGGACGTACGTCACACTATGCATGCAGGTGTTCAAGGAGGAGAAGCGTGACCGACCGCGACGTGGACGTTCTGAGCAGGGCGCCCCTCTTCGAGGCCCTCGACGAGCAGGGCGCCAAGGCGCTGCGCGCCAACGTGACCGAGGTGAGGCTCGCCCGTGGTCAGACGCTCTTCAACGAGGGCGAGACGGGCGACCGCCTGTACGTCGTCCTGGAGGGCAAGATCAAGCTGACCCGGACGGCGCCGGACGGCAGGGAGAACCTGCTGAGCGTCCTCGGCCCGAGCGAGATGTTCGGCGAGCTGTCGCTGTTCGACCCGCGTCCGCGGACCGCGAGCGCCATCGCGGTGACCGAGTGCCGGCTGGCCGGCCTCGGGCACGACGACCTGCGCCCGTGGCTGACGGGCCACCCCGAGGTGGCCGTCCAGCTGCTGCGCGCGCTGGCCCAGCGGCTTCGCAAGACCAACGACGTGATGGCCGACCTGGTCTTCACCGACGTGCCGGGGCGCGTGGCCAAGGCGCTGCTCGACCTGGCCGAGCGGTTCGGCCAGCCGTCCGAGGCAGGGCTGCACGTCCACCACGACCTCACGCAGGAGGAGCTGGCCCAGCTCGTCGGCGCGTCCCGCGAGACGGTCAACAAGGCGCTCGCCGACTTCGCCCAGCGCAACTGGCTGCGGATCGAGGCGCGGGCCGTCGTGATCCTCGACATCGAACGCCTCCGCAAGCGCTCCAAGTAGGAACGGTCTGCACGATCACGGCCCCCCGGAGGACGTGATCGTGCAGCCACCGCGGGCTCAAGCGCGCGCGGGCGCCCGCCCCCCCCTGTGACGCCGCTACCCCCGGGACTTGAGATATTCGAGCTGTGATTTGACGGACCACTCGGCCGCGGGCCACAGGGACTTGTCCACATCGGCGTAGACACGTTCCACGACCTCCCGGGCCGTGCGCGCCCCGGCGGCGACGGCCGCCTCCACCTGGGCGAGGCGCTCGCGTCGATGGTCGATGTAGTGGTCGAGGGCGGCGAGCGGGTCGTCGAGCTTGGGTCCGTGCCCGGGCAGGATCACCGCGGCCTCCACCTCGGCGGAGAAGGTCCGGAGCCTGTCGAGCGAACCCAGATAGTCGCCGAGCTTCCCCTCTAGCACCGTCGTCCCGTACCCGAGGACGGTGTCACCCGTCAGGACAGCGCCGTCCGCCGGAAGCCAGAACGTCAGCGAGTCGTCGGTGTGGCCCGGTGTCTCCATGACCCGCAGTTCCAGGCCGCCCGTGGTGACGACGTCGCCCTCGGCGAGGCCCTCGTCCCCGAGGCGGTGCCGCGGATCGAGCGCCCGGACGGGGACGTCCCCGGCGAGCCCCGCGAACTTCACCGCCCCGGCGGCGTGGTCGGGGTGCCCGTGCGTGAGCAGCACCAGGCCCACGCGGCGCCCCTGGGACTCCACGGCGTCCACGACCCGGCGGAGGTGCTTGCCGTCCTTGGGGCCCGGGTCGACGACCACGACCTCGTCCGCGCCCGGCTCGGCGATGATCCACGTGTTGGTGCCGTCCAGGGTCATCGCGGACGGGTTCGGCGCCAGCACACAGGTCGCCCTTTCCGTTCCCATTCCGTCGATCTCGCTCATTTCACCCATCCTGCCCGAGGTGCGGGAGGGAGGACCGGCCGGGTTCCACCCCAGCCGCTCCAGATGGCGCAACGCCGAGGTGCCCGCGAGGCGGCCAACGACGGCCCGAGACAGCGGACGGGTCCGCAGAGGCGGGACACGCGGGCGCACGGGCGGCTCACCCCCGCGCGTAGTGCCGCAGGACGTCCTCGGGCAGGACGAGGTACGCCTCACCGTCCACGATCTCCACATCGGGCTCCTGGACGATGATCTCGCGGCGGGCGGCCAGCACCTCGTCCACGGTCGCGAACCCGGCCAGGTCCGCCAGCGTGGCGAGCGTCGGCGGGAGCATGGGCCACTCGCCCGTGCCGCCCCGCTCGGCGGCCTCCGCCGGGCGTACCCAGGTCACCCGGTCCGCCTCGGTGCTGACGTCGCCGGCGCGCTGCCCGGCCGGGATCCCGGCGACGAAGAACCGGGTGTCGTAGCGTTTCGGCTCGACCGCCGGAGTGACCCAGTGCGCCCACGGCCGGAGCAGGTCCGAGCGCAGGACGAGCCCCCGCCGGGCGAGGAACCCGCCGAACGACAGGGAGCGGTCCAGCAGGGCCAGCCGGTCGGCCTCCCACTGCCCGCCGCAGGTGTCGTCCACGATGGACGCTCCGGTCGGGCCCGCGAGCAGGACGAGGCTCTCCTCGAAGGTCTCGCGCACCGCCGCGCACACCAGTTCGCGCGCCAGCGTCTCCCCGGCGTTGAACGCCGCGCCCCACTCGGCGGGCGAGGGGCCCGACCAGGCGAGATCCGCCTCCCCGTCGCGCGGGTCGACGGCGCCGCCCGGGAAGACGTAGGCGCCCGGCGCGAACACCATCGAGCGCACCCGGCGCAGCATGAACGCCTGCAGGCCGTGCACATCGTGGTCGCGCAGGACGACCACCGTCGAGGCGTGCCGCGCCGGTGCGGGCTCCATCCGGCCGGCCAGGATCTCCGCGGCCCGCTCATGCAGGTCGGCGGGCAGTTTCCGAGCGTTCACCGTGTGCCTTCCATGAAGGCCCATTCGGACATACCGAATATCGTTCCGTCAAGCCCGGCACCGGCCGCCCCGCCCGCGGAGACGGGGCGGGTGCGGCCACCGCGGAGCCTCTGGCGGGCGCCCGCCGCCGGGGCGACGGTCAGGACACCTCGGCGATCAGCTCGACCTCGACGGCCGCGTCGCGCGGCAGCACCGCCACGCCGACCGCGCTGCGCGCGTGCCGTCCCGCCTCGCCGAACACCTCGCCCAGCAGTTCGCTCGCGCCGTTCACGACCTGGGGCTGGCCGGTGAAGTCGGGGGTGCTGGCAACGAAGCCGACGACCTTCACGATCCGCACGATCCTGGACAGCTCGCCCACCTCGGCCTTGAGGGCCGCGATCGCGTTGAGCGCGCAGATCCTGGCCTGTGCCACGGCCTGCTCGGCGGAGACCTCCGCGCCGACCTTCCCGGTAAGGGGAAGCTCGCCCTTGACCAGGGGAAGCTGCCCGGCGGTGTAGACGAGCGCGCCCGTCCGGGCCGTGGGGACGTAGGACGCCAGCGGCGCGGCGACCTCCGGCAGCTCGAGTCCGAGTTCGGCGATCCGCTCCTCGGGCGTACTCATGGCCACTCCCTCCCATGCGGCGGGCCCGGACGGCCCGTCCCGCTCTCCGGCGATCAGCTTGGCAGGTGGCGGGCGGCCCGGGGAACCATGGGGCCGTACCCGGGGGTACCCGGGAGTGTCCGGCTACTCGGACGGCACCTCGCGCTTGAAGTACGCCACGAGGTTCTCCGGGTTCGGACCGGGCAGGACGGTGACGAGCTCCCACCCGTCCTGGCCCCAGTTGTCGAGGATCTGCTTGGTCGCGTGCACCAGCAGCGGAACGGTCGCGTACTCCCACTTCTTCATGGGGCTCACCCTAGCGATCGACCTGTGCCGGGCCTGCGCGAACCCGCCTTCCCACAGACCATTTCCAGCGGACGCCGGACGCGACGCAACGGCGCGCGCGCAGAGGTCACGTCAGGGGTTGTTGGCGTCGTAGTGCGCGCGCGCCGCGTCCACCTCAGGCATGTTCCGATCCGCCCAGTGGCGCATCGCATCGAGCAGGGGGATCAGCCTCTCGCCCAGCAGCGTCAGCGTGTACTCCACCTGGACCGGCACAGCCAGGGTCACGCTGCGCGAGACGAACCCGTCCCGCTCCAGGGAACGGAGCGTCTGCGTAAGCATCTTGGCGCTGACACCAGGCAGGGCACGGCTGAGGTCGGCGTATCTGACCGTCCCCTGCTCCAGCCTGAGCAGCACCATCGAGTTCCACTTGTTGCCGATAATGCCGCGCAGCCCGTTGGTGGGGCAGGAGTCCATGTAGGCGTCGAACTCCGCCTTGGCCTCCTCACGGCGCCGCGCCGCCGTCATCGTGGTCATGTTCCGCGCTCACCTCCGCGTACCGAACGCACTCGCAGGTAACCTCTTCCGGCTCCGCGATGTTCCGGACGAGAGTGGGCCGTGCGGGATCTTCCCCCGCGTCACCCCACCGCACGCGAGGAGCATCGGCATGCGCGCGATCATCGTCAGGGCGCCCGGCGGACCGGACGCGCTGGAGGCCGTCCACGTCGAGGAGCCCGCCCCCGGGCCCGGACAGGTCCGGATCCGGGTCGCCGCGGCGGCGGTCAACCCGGTCGACGTCGTGACCCGGTCCGGGGCCCTCGCCGCGGCGGGCCTGATGCCCGCGTTCGGCCCGGACGCGCCCGCCCCCCGGGACGTCGGGATCGGCTGGGACGTCGCCGGGACCGTCGACGCCACCGGCGAGGACGTCACCCGGTTCGCGGTCGGCGACGAGGTCATCGGGCTGCGCGACCGGCTGGACGTTCCCCTCGGCGCCTACGCCGAGGCCATCGTCCTGGACGCGGACGCCGTCGCCCGCGCGCCGCGCTCGGTGGACGCCGTTCACGCGGCGACGCTCCCCCTGAACGGCCTGACCGCGGCGCAGGCCCTCGACCTGCTCGCCCTGCCGTCCGGGAGCACGCTGCTGGTCACCGGGGCCGCCGGAGCCGTCGGCGGCCACGCCGTCCAGCTCGCCGCGCACCGCGGACTGCGCGTCGTCGGCACCGCCTCCGCGGCCGACGAGGAGCGCGTCCGCGGGCTCGGCGCGGACCTGTTCGTACCGCGCGGGGCACACCTCGGCGAGGCCGTCCGCGCGCTCGTGCCGGGCGGCGTGGACGGCGCCGTGGACGCGGCGCTGCTGGCGGGCGCGGCGCTCGACGCCGTCCGCGGCGGCGGGGCCTTCGCGGCCCTCAGCGGCGGCGCGAGCGCCCCCCTGCCGCTGCGCGGCGTACGCGTCGCGAACGTGTGGATCCGCGCCGACGGTACCCGGCTCGCCGAGCTGGCCGCCCTGGTGGACGCCGGGCGCCTCACCCCGCTCGTCGCCGGGACGCTTCCGCTGGACGGGGCGGCCGAGGCCCACACCCGCCTGGAGGCCGGCGGCCTGCGCGGCAGGCTCGTCCTCACCCCCTGAGGGCACCTCCCGGCCGAGGACTCCACGGACCCGCGATCGGCCCGCCTCCGAGTGGGGACCGTCCTTCCCCCTTATGGCGGCGGCCGTCTGGTGGGGGTGAGCTGTCTCGCGACGGCGGCCGTCCCAGGCGTCCGGAATCTGCGCACGCCGGAGGCACGGGACGTCTCGGACGGGCCGTCGCACTGCGCGGCACAGAACGCCTGACTACACCTGGGTCAGGTCTGCGCGGGTGGGGTGTCCCCCTCGTCTGCGGAGGGCGCGGCACTCGAGATGCCCCGTGTCTCGTCCTCTCGGCCCGTCACCTCCCGGGACGGCTGGGACTGGTGCACCCCGTGGTGCGGCTTCGGCTCGTCCAGTCCGATGACGGGCGGGACGTCCTCCGCGGACTGGAGCGTGGACGGCGTCTCGGCCGCCTTCTCCAGCTCCGCCTCCGCCTTCGCGAGCCGCTCGCCGAGGTCGAGCCGGTCCCCCTTCTCAGCGGTCGCCGCTTCGCCGCCACCGCCCGTCGCGCGGTCGAAGAAGCGCAGGATCTCGACCGGCAGGGGCATCACCAGCGTGCTGTTCTTCTCCGCGGACACCTCCACGACCGTCTGGAGCAGGCGCAGCTGGAGGGCCGCCGGGTCCTGCGACATGATCTCCGCGGCGGCGGCCAGCCGCTTGGACGCCTGGAACTCGCCGTCCGCGGTGATGATCCGGGCGCGCCGTTCCCGCTCGGCCTCGGCCTGCCGGGCCATCGACCGCTTCATGCCCTCCGGCAGCGACACGTCCTTGATCTCGACGCGCTCGATGAGGATGCCCCACGGATCCTGGGTGATCTCGTCGATGATGCCCCGGAGCCGCAGGTTGATCTGCTCACGCTCGCCGAGCAGCTCCTGCATGTCGGCCTGGCCGATCACGGAACGCAGCGACGTCTGCGCCACCTGGGAGACGGCGTAGCCGTAGTTCTGGACGTTCACGATCGCCTTCACGGGGTCGACAACCCGGAAGTAGACGACGGCGTCCACCCGCACGCTCACGTTGTCCTGGGTGATGCCCTCCTGGGCGGGCACCCCCATCGTGACGGTCTGCTGGTTGACCTTCTGCATGCGTTCCACGATCGGCAGGATGACCGTCAGGCCGGGAGTGCGGACCGCCCCCGGCCGCAACTGCCCGCCCCGCTGGACCTGGCCGAACCGGAACACGATGCCGTGCTCGAACTGCTGGACGACCCGGAGCGCCGACGCCAGCGTGAGCAGCCCGCCCACGACGACGACCAGCAGGATGACCAAAGCCACCGCTTCCATCACGACCCCTCTCTCGCGTGGACGGTCCGGGCCCCCGCGGTCCGGACGGACCCGGCCCGCGAGCCCGGTCACGTTTCCCAGCTAACCGCGCGGGAACGCCCGAGACAACGGCCCCGCGGACGATCTTCCCGGCGCGGCGCACCGTGGCGGGGATCACTGACGGGCGACGGGGCCGCCCTCTGAAGTGTTTGCCGAGTGAACGATATGGTCGATCGGGTGAGCGCGAACGACACCGACTGGGACGGCGTACGCCTGCATGTGGTCACCGGCAAGGGCGGCACCGGCAAGACCACCGTCGCCGCCGCGCTCGCCCTGGCGCTCGCCGCGGGCGGCCGCAAGGTGCTGCTGGTCGAGGTCGAGGGGCGGCAGGGCATCGCCCAGCTGTTCGACTGCCCGCCGCTGCCCTACGGGGAGCGGCGCGTCGCCGTCGCCCCCGGCGGCGGGGACGTCTACGCGCTCGCCGTCGACACCGAAGAGGCGCTCATCGAGTACCTGGAGATGTTCTACAACCTCCGGCACGCCGGGAAGGCGATGACCAGGCTCGGCCTCGTCGACTTCGTCACCACCATCGCGCCCGGCCTGCGCGACGTGATCCTCACCGGCAAGACCAGCGAGTCGGTGCGGCGCCGGAAGAAGGACGGCTCGTTCATCTACGACGCCGTCGTCATGGACGCGCCGCCGACCGGCCGCATCACCAAGTTCCTGAACGTCAACGACGAGGTCTCCGGCCTCGCCAAGGTCGGGCCGATCCGCAACCACGCCGACACGGTGATGAAGGTCGTCCGCAGCCCGGAGACCGCCGTCCATTTCGTCACGCTCCTGGAGGAGATGCCCGTCCAGGAGACGATGGACGGCATCCGCGACCTCACCGCGGTCGGCCTCCCGATCGGCGGCGTGATCGTCAACATGGAGCACCCGCCCGTCCTGTCCGAGGACGATCTCGCCGCGGCCGCCGCGGGCACCCTGGACCGCGAGGAGATCCTGCGCGGGGTGAAGGCCGCCGGGCTCGAGCACGACGCCGAGGCGATCACGGCGGCGCTCGCCGCCGGGGCCGCCGACCACGCCCGCCGCACCGCGCTGCAGCGCCGCGAGAAGGAACGCCTGGACTCGATCGACCACCCCCGCTACTCGCTGCCGCTGCTGTCGGACGGCATGGACCTCGCCGGCCTGTACGACCTCGCCGCCGCCCTCCGCGCCCAGGGCGCCGCGTGACCTCCCCGCCGGTGGCCACGGCCGGCGCCCCGCCCCGGCACGGCCGCGCCCCCGCGCCGCGAGGAGCCCGCCCGACCCCCGCGTCCCGAACGGGAGAGATGCGCCGATGACGACCGGCAGGACCCCGCCCGCGCTGAACGTCGACGCACTGCTCGACGACCCCCGGACGAAGATCATCGTGTGCTGCGGCTCCGGCGGGGTCGGCAAGACCACCACCGCCGCCGCGCTCGGCGTCCGCGCCGCCGAACGGGGCCGGGACGTGGTCGTCCTCACCGTCGACCCGGCGCGCCGGCTCGCGCAGTCGATGGGCCTGTCCGAGCTCGACAACAACCCGCGCCGCATCGAGGTCGAGGGCGACGGCGAGCTGCACGCCATGATGCTCGACATGAAGCGCACCTTCGACGAGATCGTCGAGGCGCACGCCGACCCCGACCGGGCCAAGCAGATCCTCGCCAACCCGTTCTACCAGTCGCTGTCCTCCAGCCTGTCGGGCACGCAGGAGTACATGGCGATGGAGAAGCTCGGCCAGCTGCACCGCTCCGGCGCGTGGGACCTGATCATCGTGGACACCCCGCCGTCGCGGAACGCGCTGGACTTCCTCGACGCCCCCGAGCGGATGGGCCGCTTCCTCGACGGCCGCTTCATGAAGATCCTCGCCGCGCCCGCCAAGTCCGGCGGCCGCTTCGGCGTCAAGGTCCTCAGCGCCGGGTTCGGCATGTTCACCGGCGTCATCAACAAGATCCTCGGCGTGCAGCTGCTGCGCGACGTGCAGACCTTCGTCGCCGCGTTCGACACCATGTTCGGCGGGTTCCGCGAGCGCGCCGAGAAGACCTTCCGGCTGCTGCAGACCCCGGGCACCGCGTTCCTCGTCGTCGCCGCGCCGGAGCCGGACGCGCTGCGCGAGGCGTCCTACTTCGTGGAGCGGCTCGCCGAGGAGCGCATGCCGCTCGCCGGCCTCGTCGTGAACCGCGTGCACGAGCCGGCGGCGGACACGCTGTCGGCCGCGCGCGGCCAGGCCGCCGCCGAGACGCTGGAGGAACGCGGCGAGCACACGCTCACCTCGGCGCTGCTGCGCCTGCACGCCGGCCGCATGCAGTTGTCCGCGCGCGAGGAACGGCTCCGCGACCACTTCGCCTCGGCGCATCCGACCGTCCCGGTCACGACCGTCCCCGCGCAGGCGGAGGACGTGCATGACCTGGACGGTCTCCGCCAGGTCGGGCGGGATTTGGCCGCGCCGACCCCTCCCGCCGCCGCCTGAACATCCCCGGCACGACCTTTCCGGGGACGTTCTCACAGCGCGTTGACCTGCGGAATCGCACCATCCGCAGCAGAGCAGGGACAGAGCGTTCGGTGCGGTCCGTCCTGATCAGCCGGACGCGCCCCGGTGCACGCGTCCTGATCAGTGCGGCCGTGCTTTGCCCCACCCGGTGATGAACACCCGGAACCCGTTACGGACCTGGGCGAATTCCGGGTGACAGCCCGTCCGGAAATCGGTACAGATGGTCATGACGCGGCGGCAGGCCCGCACCTGGAACGGTGCGGGCCCGCAGCCGCGCTACGCAAGCCTGACCTGTGAACCTGTACCGGACGGGTCAGCTGGCGACGAGCTCTTCCTCGTCGACGTCCACCGACCGCTCGTACTCTTCCTTGGCGGTCTCCAGCAGATCGCGCCACGACCGCACGTCCGGCCGCCGCCGCAGCAGCGCCCGCCGCTCCCGCTCGGTCATCCCGCCCCACACGCCGAACTCGATCCGGTTGTCGAGGGCGTCGGCGAGACACTCCGTGCGCACCGGACAGCCGCGGCAGATGAGCTTGGCCCGGTTCTGCGCCGCTCCCTGCACGAACAGGGCGTCCGGGTCCGCGTTACGGCAGGCGGCGCGGGCGGTCCAATCCGTGATCCACATCTTGGCCCCACTCCCCTAGGGTCTGTGTCGATTTGCGCTCCTTGGCCGGACGGGCGCGGACGTCAGGCCGCCAAACGAAAGCCGTGGGGAAGAACTTACGGAAGCGAGGGACGATTCAACAGTCCCCGTTGGGCCCATTCTCGATATAGCCCACCGGGGCCATACCGCCGGAACGGACTAGTTACCTGTAGTTGACGCGCCAGACATGGCGCAGGTTGTCACGACGGGGACAGAACGGACGCACCGCCGAGGTGAGATGCACGGTGCGGGGCACCTGTCCCGAATGCACTGGTCGTCCCGCGTACTCTAGATCCCGTGCGCGTTGTGAAAACAGATCGGGGCAAGGCCCTGTCCACACTGTTCCGGCTCTTGGGAGCGGGTGTCGTCGCGGGCGTTCTGGTCGCCTTCATCGCACTGCCCGGGGTCGGGAGCGCGGGGCTGACCGCACGGGACGCCGCGACCAACTTCGAGGACATGGACAGCGAGCTGAAGACGCGCCCACCGTCCGAGAAGACCGTGATGTACGACGCCACCGGCAAGGCCGTCGCCACGTTCTTCGACAAGTACCGCGAATCGGTCCGCCTCGACCAGGTCGCCCCCATCATGCGGCAGGCGATGGTCGACATCGAGGACTCGCGCTTCTACCAGCACGGCGCCCTCGACCTGAAGGGCACCATCCGCGCACTGGCGTCCAACGTCGAGTCGGAGCAGACGCAGGGCGGCTCCACGCTGACCCAGCAGTACGTGAAGAACCTCCTCGCCGACAGCGCGCGGACCAAGGACGAGTACAACGAGGTCACCGCCCCCACCGTCGGCCGTAAGATCCGTGAGCTGCGCTACGCCCTCGACATCGAGCAGCGGCTGACGAAGGACCAGATCCTTGAGGGCTACATGAACGTCGCCTACTTCAGCGCCGGCGCGTACGGCGTCCAAGCGGCGTCCAAGCGCTTCTTCAGCAAGCCGGCGTCCAAGCTCGACCTGGGTCAGGCGGCCCTCCTCGCGGGCATCACGCAGAACCCCACCGCCTACGACCCCATCCGCAACCCGAACGACGCGCGCAAGCGCCGCGACACCGTCCTCTACCGGATGCAGCAGCTCGGCCACATCAGCAAGGCCCAGGCCGACCAGGAGGCCGCCAAGCCGATCCAGCTGAACCGCACCGACCCGGTCGGCGGCTGCGAGACGAGCACGGTGCCGTACTTCTGCGAGTACGTGAAGTACGACATGCTCAACATCCTCTCGGACGGCAAGTACTGGCAGCTGAAGCCGGACGAGCGCGTCAGCATCACCAACAAGCTCAACCGGGGCGGCTACACGATCCGCACCACCCTCGACATGCGGGACCAGCGCGCCGTCGACCAGGCCCTGCGCGGCACGGTCGCCCCCGGCGGCCACCGCGTCGGCGCCGAGGCCATGGTCGAGCCCGGCACCGGCAGGATCCGGGCGATGGGCGTCAGCAAGCGGTTCGGCAACGGCAAGGGCCGCACGACCCTCAACCTCTCCGCCGACAGCGCGCACGGCGGAGGCGTCGGCGTCTCCGCCGGCTCCACGTTCAAGGTGTTCACCCTCGCCGCGGCCCTGAACGAGGACATCCCGGTCAGCACGTCCATCAACGCGGGCAGCAGCACCACCGTCACCGGCCTCACCGACTGCAAGGGCCGCGGCACCGCGCCCTGGAGCCCCAGCAACTCCGACCCCGCCGAGGCCGGCGCCTACAACCTCAAGACCGGCACCTGGTCCTCGGTCAACACCTTCTACGCCCAGCTCGAGAAGCGCGTCGGCCTCTGCGACGCCGTCAAGATGTCGCAGAAGTTCGGCATGAAGCGCGCCGACGGCCAGTCCTTCCGCGAGGTGCCCTCCCAGGTCCTCGGTACCAACGAGATCGATATGGTGCACCTCGCCGCCGCCTACGCGGGATTCGCGGCGCGCGGCAAGTACTGCGCCCCGATCTCCGTCACCGAGGTCGTCGACGCCGAGGGCAAGAAGCTGAAGCTGCCCAAGCAGGACTGCCACCAGGCCGTGGACGAGGCCGTCGCCGACAAGGTCAACTCGATCCTGCAGGGCGTCCTCACCAAGGGCACCGCCAAGCGGATCGGCGGCATCGGCCGCCCCGCCGCCGGCAAGACCGGAACCTGCGAAGAGCACTCCTGCGCCGTGTTCGCCGGCCACACCCCGAACCTGGCCGCCGCGGCCGCCTACTGGGACTTCCGCGGCCCCAACAAGTACAAGGTCTACGGCAGCTTCGGCGCGGACGAGCCGCTGACCATGTGGGCGCAGAGCATGCGCGACGCCCTGTCCGGCGAACCCGCCCCCGGGTTCAACACCCCGTCCCGCGACTTCGGCGACACCACCAGCGTCCCGAAGGTGAAGGGCGACCTCGTCGCCGCCGCGATGGCCAAGCTCAGGGCCGCCGATCTCAAGCCCCAGCTCGCCTCCGGCTCCGTCGACTCCGACCAGCCGAAGGGGACCGTGGTCTCCACCTCACCCGACGCGGGCACAGAGGTCGCGCCCGGCACCACCGTCATGCTCTACGTGAGCCGCGGCGGCGGCAAGAAGAAGGACGACAAACCCAAGAACTAGCGCGACGACCGACACGACGAAGGGCCCGGCGGAATCCGCCGGGCCCTTCGCACGTCCGTCACGTGGCGAGCTGCCGCCGCACCTCCGCGGCGACCCGGCCGCCCTCCGCCCGTCCGGCGACCTTCGGGTTCACGACCTTCATGACCTGCCCCATCGCCTGCGGCCCCGTGGCGCCCGAGGCGGCGATCGCGTCGGCGACCAGCGCGGCCAGCTCCTCGTCGCCGAGCTGCGCGGGCAGGTACTCCTCCAGCACCGCGCCCTCGTCCCGCTCGGCCTGCGCCTGCTCAGCGCGCCCCGCGTCCCCGAACGCGGTCGCGGCCTCCCGCCGCTTCTTCGCCTCCCGGGTGAGCACCCGGACGACCTCGTCGTCGGACAGCTCACGGGACTTCTTACCGGCGACCTCCTCGGTCTTCACCGCGGTCAGCGCCATCCGCAGGGTGCGGGTGCGCAGCTCGTCCCGGGCCTTCATCGCGGCGGAGAGGTCGGTCTCCAGCTTTTCCTTCAGGGCACTCATGGTCACATCATGCCCGGAGGAACGCGCACGCCTCATCAGGATTACCGTGAGGTGCCCTTGTCTGGAAGCATGGAGACCAGAGAAGGGAGAACCGTGCGAAAGATCTACGCAGTGCCCCTCGGCCTCCTGGGCGCGGGCGCCGCGACCTTCGGATACGCCTCGGTGATCGAGCGGAACTGGTTCCGCCTGCGCCGCTTCGACGTGCCGGTGCTGCCTCCCGGCCGTCCCCCGGTGAAGATCCTGCACATCTCCGACGCGCACCTCACCCCCGGCAGGACCCGCCTCATCAACTGGGTCCGCTCCCTGGACGCGCTGGAGCCCGACCTCGTCGTCAACACCGGCGACTCCCTCTCCCACCGGGACGCCATAGGACCGTTCCTAGACGCCCTAGGCCCCCTCCTGGACCGCCCAGGCGTCTTCGTCTACGGGTCCAACGACCTGTACTCGCCCATCTTCAAGAACCCCCTGCGCTACATCTGGCGGACCAGCCGCGCCGACTACAAGAAGCGCCGCCGCGAACCCGACCTCCCCTACCGCGAACTGGGCTCGTCCCTCCAGGCCGCCGGTTGGCTCGACCTCAACAACCGCATCGGCCGCCTCAAGGTGGGCGAGCTCGACATCGAGTTCGGCGGCATCGACGACTCCCACATCAACCGCGACCGCTACGACAAGGTCGCCGGCCCCGTCGACCCCCGTGCCGACGTCCACCTCGGCGTCATGCACTCCCCGGAACCCCGCAACCTCGACCGCTTCGCCGCCGACGGCTACGACCTCCTCCTGGCGGGCCACACCCACGGCGGCCAGGTCTGCGTCCCCTTCTACGGGGCCCTCGCCACCAACTGTGGCATCGACCGTCCCCGCGTCAAGGGCCTGCACCGCCACCGCGGCTCCTGGCTCCACGTCTCCGCCGGCCTCGGTACCTCCCCCAAGGCCCCCATGCGCTTCTGCTGCCCTCCCGAGGCGTCCCTCCTCACTCTCGTCCCCCGATGACCCGAACCGGCGACCGCTGGCGGACCAACCGCCTCCAGGCCGCCGGCTACGACCGCGCCGTCCAGAGCAGAACCCTCTCCCGCCTCCTCGCCCGCGCCCTGTGGAGCTACGACATCTCCCACCTGTGGCGCAGCATCGACGAGATCGGCGACGGCACCGTCCTCGACGTCCCGTGCGGCGGCGGGATCGCCGTCCGCGGCAACCCCCGCCACGTCGCCGCCGACCTCTCCCCGACCATGCTGGACCGCGCCCGCCGCAAGGGCGCCGCCCTCGTCCAGGCCGACATCGCCGCCCTGCCCTTCGCCCCGGCCACCTTCGACACCTGCGTCACCTACAACGGCCTCCACTGCCTCCCCGACCCCGAACGCGCCGTCCGCGAACTGGCCCGCGTCCTGCGCCCCGGAGGCACCCTCCGCGGCACCACGATCGTCCGCGGCACCGGCCGCCGCCACGACGCCCTCATCGCCCTCTTCCGCCACAACGGCACCTTCGGCCCCACCGGAACCCGCACCGACCTCCACCGATGGCTCACCGCAGCCGGTCTCACCGACATCACCCTCACCCCCAGCGGCGCCGTGACGGGCTTCACGGCCCGCAAGCCGCCCGATATTGGGGACGCACCACTCCCCGGCGTCCGCTAGAGTGGTCAAGGCGCCGGGAGCACGTACGACTCCCGGGCAGCCACCACCGGGGTGTAGCGCAGCTTGGCAGCGCGCTTCGTTCGGGACGAAGAGGTCGTGGGTTCAAATCCCGCCACCCCGACAGCCAACGCCAGATCAGAGGCCGGTTCTCCACCAAGGAGACCGGCCTCGAACTCTTTTGGCCGGACGACGTGTCCGGCTCAGCGCGGCCACCTCACCATGACTGGGACGAGTCGAGTCCTTCGACGGGCGAACCTCCCGAGCTCGTTCCTCTGATCCGGGGCCGCTATGAGCCCGACCCTCGGCATGACGAGCCCTAGGGAGAGTTCCTGTAGGTCGCCGGCGCTGCTGACCGTGACCTCGGCCGCCTCGCACCCAACCTGTGGACGCCGTGTTCACGCCCACGTTCTCCCCCGGTCGTCGCGTCCGCCACGCGGAACTGAAGCGACACGTATTGGAAAGGGTCCGGCAGCACAGGCGGCACGCAGACCGACCACGGCGTCTCTACCATTGCCGGGCCCTAGCAGCATGATCAGATCACGGCAGATGGTTGGACGTCCCCCGTTCCCCCTCCACCTTCGGGCACTGCCCACTCCCTCAACGAGGCCTCGCGGTATCGGCAGACGTACACGACCCTGGGGTAGCACGCGGTCACTCGGCAGCACATGACCGCTACCGGCCGTCACATCCCCATGACCTGAGCCTATTTATTTCCCTACCCCTCCCCGCCAGCGAACCGCTGATCTCATAGTCACGCGATGCCTCCTCACCCTGCACTCACAGGTAACGGCTGAATCAGCATCGGCAACCACACCCTCCGGCTCGCCGGCGGAGCCGACACACAGGAAACAGGAGTGTCAGTCAATGACGGACCCGACTCTGACAGCGGCAGCTGTGAGCGCCCTCGGCATCGCGGCGGGGCTGGTCGGCACCTGGCTTCGCGGACGGACCCTCGAAAGACTCCATCAGACCCGGGTGAAGGGACGAAGCGAGGTGGTGCGCATCCTCGCGCCCGGCAGCCGGCTCATCGACCTCGACGGCGGCGCCGTCCTCATCGAGGTCGGCCACGGGACCGACAGCATCTCCGGTGCCCTCGGCGCGTCACAGACAGACCTCGCGCCGCAGGTCCCGCGATGGCCGACCGGCCCGCGCTCGGCCACAAGGCGGCGGGACCGCCGCCGTGTGCGGTGAATTCAGCGAATGCTTCGAACAGGATTTCCCTCGCCTCGTGGGGTTTCTCATGAGGTTGGGGGCTGAGCAGTGCACCGCCGAGGACGCCGCCCAGACGGCCTATGCCGAGGCGTACACACACTGGGAGGAGATCAACCGGCCACAAGCGTGGGTTCGCACGGTGGCCACCCGCGCCCTTCTTCGCGCCCGAAAGGCCACAGGGGCGACAAACCAGTCGGTTCACCGTGTTGTCATCCACGCCGGCGACGACCACGCCGACCGGATCGTGGAACGCGATCTCGTGCTGGCGGCCCTGCGGACCCTGCCGACCCGCCAGCGGGAGGTGATGGCCTGGACCATAGACGGATTCAAACCCGAGCAGATCGCTCTGGAATTGCGGACCACCCCCGAGAACGTCCGCAAGTCGCTCCAGCGCGCTCGCGAGCGCCTAAAGGGCATGCTGGAGGCGCAAGCCGAGAGGAAGCGCCAGTGACCGACAACGCACCGGGGACGGCGGCATCCAGCCACCCCATGACCGACGCCGAGCTCGACATACTCCTTTCGACCACGCGTGATCGACTGGAGAAAGGGCTCCGCCGGACGATCAACGCGCAACAGCGGCTCTCCGACGCGCTGCAAGAGTCCGCGCCCGTACGCCCGGGGAGGGAGCATCCACGGCATGCGAGGCATCCGGTCAGCACGATCCGGCCGGGCGACCACGCGTGGCTGGCCTTCAGCGGCGAACCGGAGCGTGACCGTGTGATCGGAGCGTTCGTCCGTGACGGCCTAGATATGAACGAGAAGATGGTCTACATCGCCGACGACGAAGCTCGGCAGCTTCTCGGAGTACTTCCCCGTCACGGCTATGACCTCCCTGCACTCATGCGGGGCGGGCAGTTGAGCTTCATTCCGCGGGAAGAGGCCTGCATGGACTCACGAGGCCGATTCGACGCCGGCCGGATGCTCCAGACACTGGCGCAACAAGTAGATGAGGCCTTCGACCAGGGTTTTCGAGCGGTCCGGATGACCACCGACCTCACCTGGGCGCTCTCAGAACCCGGACGCCCCACCCTCAATCAGATGCTCGGCTGCGAGCACCGTCTAGGCGAGAACGTCTTCTCGACGTCGATGACCATGGCGATCTGCCAGGTGGACAGGCGTTGTTGCAGCAAGGAGGACTTGGCCGCGCTAGGGGACTCCCACGAGATCGTGGTGGAGGCGAACCCCGAGTTCGACGATGGGATCTTGCGTATCGTCCGCACCTTCGAACCTCCGGGACTGCGGCTCGAAGGAGAAATAGACGTGGCGCGGCAGGCGATCCTCAAGGAGTTGCTCAAAACCACCACCTCGGACGATCCAACACACCTCGACATCTCGCGGCTCGGATTCATTGATCTAGGGGGGCTCAATGTTCTCGCGCAGCACGCCAGGCAGTTGCCCAAGCACGCACCACTGGTATTGGACAACGTCCCACGCCAAATACTGGCCGTGATCGAGATGGTGGGATGGCAGCACCAGCCCGGCTTCGTCCTAGGACGGACATGATCCCTGCTCAGGCCCGCAGCGAGGGCCATGCCCGCACACAGAGATGGATTTGCCTGCCCGACGGTCGGCAGGACCGATGCTCAAGCGTCGGCCCTGCCGATCGCGTGTGGTCAACTCGGAACAGAACCGGCCCCGCCATCGAGCTGCGAAGCCGAGGTGTCGGCTGGTGTCCGAAGGATGAAGGGTGGAGGAGCGTTCAGCGGCGGTTGTGGCTTGAGGTGAGGGCTACTGGTCGCCTCGCCAGGGGAGGACGTTCGTGACGGGCGGCGGGCCGGAACGGCTGCCGGGGGACGGGAGGGCGTAGGTGGTGACGCGGGCGTCATTGGGCGTGCTGGTGGCCCAGGTGTCGCTGGTGCCCGCGAAAGTGGCGGCGAAGTAGCCGTTGCCGTAGGCGCGGACCTTGGCCTTGTAGCGGCCCTTGCTGTCGGTCTTCACCCACTTGACGTGGTACCAGGTCTTCTGGCCGCGGAACCGGAAGATGATGCGCACCTTCTGGCCGGGGAACGCGCCGAAACGGTGTTTGCTGCTGTAGTAGCGGCTCAGGGTTCCGGAGACGGTGATGTAGCGGTTCTTGCGAACCTTGGTGGGGGACGCCTTCAGCTTGGACATCGTGGTCGCCCAGCGCCAGGTCTTGCGCACGGGACTGACGGACGGGGCCGCGGAGGCGTCCCCGGCGAAGCGAGCCCGCCAGTAGCCGGAGCTGTTGGTGTTGAACGAGGCGCTGAACTGTCCGTAGTTGGTCTTCATCCGGAGGGCGGTTTGCCAGGCGGTGCGGCCGTCGGGGGAGTATTCGAGGAGCACCTGCTTGCCGTTCAAGTCTCCGCCGGCGGAGGGGGCGTACAGGGTGCCCCGCGCCTGGAAACGTCCATAGGCGTCCATGGTCGCCGACAGCGAGGTCGTCGTGGCCGGCCGGACGCTGACCGCGGAAAGGTTCGCGGTGGAGCCTTCGTACAAACCGGCGGCGGGTGACCGCGCGACGTAGGTCGCGGTGCAGGACGGCTTGATCTCGCTGTTGAACCGGCCTTCGGCGTCCGTGCGGACCCGGAGGGTGTACATGGACGCGGTGCAGTGGCCGGGTTCGACGGCGGGGTCGATGACGACCGTCCGTCCGGACAGCGGCCTGCCCTGGTAGGTGACCTGACCACTGAGGGTGAGGGGCTGGCCCTCGTTCAGGCCGGTTCGGCTCCCGGTCAGGGTCGTCTGCGTCTTCCCATGGACGACCTGGACGGTCACAGAGTCGGAGTGGATTCCGAGCGACGCCACATCGGCCCAGACGCTCACCGCGTCGCTTTCCCCATTGGGGCTCAGCGTCGCGGTGAAGGTGCCGTCGGCGGTGGTGGTGGCGTCGGTGACCGCGCCCCATCCAGGGTTCGTGGACAGGTCGACCGGGGTGCCCGCGGCGGGGGTTCCGTCCGCGGCGAGGACCTTCCCGGTGATCGTGGTCGTGGGGTTGTCAGGGTCGACGGAAGCGGGCTGGGCGGCGAGTACGACGGACGCCGCCCCGTCGGCGAGGGCGGGAGCGGCCGTGAATGTGCCGAGGAAGAGCGCGGCCGCCATCCCGGTGGTGGCGATACGAAGCACGAGTGTCCCTCTGAGTGGGCGCGATGATCGGTGTTGATCAAGACGTCCGGCCCGGCGGCCGGGTTGTCCCCCGAAACCCGATCGTGATCTTCCATCGCGTCAGCCGCCACCGGTATGCCGGCGTGTGCAGTGCCAGTGCCGCACGCCTGCGGGTAGTCGCGCAAGGTGCAACACACCGGCCCTACTCGGACCTATCATCCATTTGTGGATCTCTCGGCCATCACTCGTGAGGCAGTGCTGGAGGCGATCGGCGAGTGCGATCGCCTGGGGCGGGGGCGCTTCCTCGAGGAGTACGGCTTCGACCCTGCGCGTCGGTACTCGCTGCACTACAACGGTGTCTTTTACGACTCCAAGGCCGTCGTGGGGGTGGCCTATCGCTCCGTCGCCGGACGGCCGTTGAGCGCCCGGGAGTTCTCCGGTGGACGCCAGACCGTCGGGCGACTCCTTACCAGGCTTGGATTCGAAGTGATCCATGATGAGCCCCTCCCACCTCTTCAGCGGCTCATCGCACAGTTGCAAGCGCTGCGCGTCGACAGTACGGCCGATGGACCGGCGAGACATCAGCCGATCACACTACTGTGGGCGCTGGGCCGAGCCGCTCACCGCAAACCTCGTCTGGTTCCCTGGAACGCGGCTCACAGTGAATTGCGCGGGCTCCTGCGTGAGTACGGCCAGCCGCGTTCAAGGCCTCGGCCGGAGTTCCCGATTATCGCCTTGGCGCACACCGAGCTGTGGGAGATGCATGGCCATACCGGGGACATACCAGCGGCTCACGGCGAACCCCTCGGCTGGATGGAGGAACACGACCCGCACAGTGGTCTCTCACCCTGGGTGTATGAGCTGACCGTTTCTTCGGAGGAGGCGCGCGGTGAAGCCGTTGCGGAAATCGGCCGTCGCTTCTTCGGCGGCACGGTTCCCCGGGCGCTGCTTCATGAAGTAGGTCTTCGGCCTGTGCGGGCGAACCGCCTCACGCGGCAGGACGTCGGCGACCGTGAGGTCTATCAGCGCCTTTGCCGGAGTGTCGAGGACGCCGAGAGTCGCGGCGATCACGACCGCACCAGTCGCACGACCAGCGAAAGGCCCGTGCGTTCCGCGTCGGCCGTCGAGGCAGTGCTCCTGCGCAGCCTCGGCCGGTGCGAGAACCCGGTGTGCGCTGGGCAGCCCGACGACGTCACCGACCGCGGTAAGCCCCTCCTCGAAGTCGACCACATCGAGGACCGCGCGAGTTGGGGCCGCGACCACCCCAGCCAAATGATCGCGCTATGCCCCAACTGCCATGCCATCAAGACCCGCGGCCGGACCCGCGACCAGCTGCGCGAACTCCTCCTCGCCGAGGCCCGTTCTCGCCACACCGCCTGGGAATCCCCGGCCCGTTCTTGAGAACAGCGTGCCAGAACTACTTCATCCTTGATCGGCTCGGCATCCGCCTAGTCGGCATCCGAAAACGGATGAAGCCTGGTCGAGGCCGGATGCACGTCCGACGATTGTGTGTGCATGCCCGGACACGTTCCGCCTTTCACTTACATAAGCGGCAGCTGATCAGGTCAACGAGCGGTCGGGGTCGACCTGTAGTAGCCCGTCGTGCGGCAGGGCCTTGCCGTGATCTGGGACGCCGGGATCGCCGTGCGGAACATCGTTCACTGTCGTGCGCGAATGGGTGTTATGGGTCGGGGGTGGTGTTGTGGGCGGGGGCGGGGGGTCTTGGTATTTCTACTGTTGGGGCTTCTACTTGTTCGGGGAGTCTGCGGAGGGTTTTTAGGAGGGCTGAGGCGCTTTGGAAGCGGTCGTCCGGGTCCTTGCGGAGGGTCAGGGAGAGGGCTTCGCGGAACTCGGGGGAGATGCGTAGGCCGGAGAGGTCTATGTCTTCGTTCATCAGCTTGGCGACGACGACCTGGATTGGTCCCTGTCCCAGTGGGTCCTGGCCGCTGAGGCTGTAGCACAGGGTCATTCCCAGTGCGTGGATGTCGCCGCGGTGGTCCAGGTCGTCGCCGGTGAGCGCTTCCGGGGCGAGGTAGGCCGGGGTGCCGATGACCATGCTGGGCGACGTCAGGCGGGGTGAGTTGATCGTCCTGGCGATGCCCAGGTCGATGAGGACGGGGCCCCGTTCGGGGTGCAGCATCACATTGCTGGGTTTGAGGTCCAGTCGGAAGATGTGGTGGTGTTCTAGGTATTCCAATGCCTCCGCGAGCCCGATCGCCATTCGAGCGGCTTCGGCCGCGGTCAGCGGGCCGTTCTCGGTGACGTGTTGGGACAGACTCATGCCCGGGACGAACTCCAGGACCAGAGCGAGCAGATCCTCGGTCGAGACGACGTCGTAGCAGCGCACGATGTTGGGGTGTTCCAGGCGGGAGGTTATCTCGGCCTCGCGCCGTGCACGGGCCAGCATGCCGGGTTCCTCGCGGAGCGCGGTCCGGAGCATCTTGACGGCGACCGTCCGGCCGAGGAGGCGGTCGTGGCCGGACCACACCTCGCTCATGCCGCCGGCTCCGAGTGCCGAGACCAGTTCGTAGCGGCCGCCGATGACGGGGGTGGCCGGGTTGGTGTGGACGCCGGTCGTGGTGACGTCCAGTGCGGCGCGTTCGCTCTCGTATCGCAGGGCGAAGCTCAGCAGGGTTTGGCGGACGTCTCTGGCGACTCTGTAGACGCTTTCCTGGGCGTCGGAGACGTCGCCGTAGATGGTGGCGTGGCCGTCGCCGCGTCGCAGGGTCTCGACCACGCCCTGGTCGGCCAGGTGTGCGAGGAGGCGGTCGACCGAGCGGCGGGAGACTTGCAGGAGGGGGTCGAACTCGGCGTCCCGCTCTTCTTGGAAGAGGTCCGATGCCCGGATCGGCTCGCCCTCACTGCGGAGGACCCAGTCCACGACGTAGTAGGCGCTGAGGCGGCGGCGGTCCTCGTCTATGGGAATCGGGAACAGCGGGGCGCCGTCGGTGCCCGTCATGAAGTCGCGGAGGATGTTCTCCAGGCGGGCGTAGAAGCCTATGAGCGGGGCGTCGCGCGGGCTGACCTCAAGGATCGGCGCGTGGTGCTGCCAGGACACGAACTCGTTGAACTCCTGTAACAGGCGGCGGGGGACGCCCCGTGCCTTGAAGCGCAGGTAGTCGCCGAAGATGCGCAGTTGGTCGGCTTGGTCCTCCTGCCCGGGTTCGACGGTTCCCGCCAGCAGGCGTTCGACCGCGTTCCAGGCGCACGGGACGTACATCCGCCAGCCGAAGACGCTCTCGTAGACGCTGTTCCCGCGTGAGGCGTCCTTGATGACGCGGTCGTGCAGGTCGGGGCCGGCGACGACGAGGAAGTGCACGCCCGGCATCGTGAGGACGTTCTTGATGCCGCCGAGGAGCTTCTCGACGGCGACGAGGCCGGCCTCGCCCTCACTGAGCTTGTCCGCCTCGTCGAGGACGACGACCAGCCGCAGCCGCCGCATCGTGGCCCTGGGCCAGGGCCAGATGCGGCGTAGGGGGCTCCGGGGCGGGGAGGGGACGGAGCCGTTGAGGTCGAGCAGCGACACGATGCGCATGATGTCGTGCTCGACGTCGGTTTCGGAGTAGGCGAGGAACTGGGCCTCGGTCGCCAGGGAGCGGGTCCGTTTCGCGGACATGGTCAGCTTGGGGACGATGGCCTTGAGGACGGAGCCGCCGGCAGTTTCTCCGCCGACGGTGCGTTCGACCGCGTCCGATCTGGTCTCCTTGAAGGACAGCGACGTGCGCATGTAGGCGAGCAGCAGTGACCGCTGGGTCTCGCGCGGGAGCCGTGCCAGGAGCCCCTGGTCGTGGAGCGCTTCGAAGATCCGGCGGACGATCGCGAACAGGAGCCGGTCGGTGTCGGTGGACCGGGCGACGCTGAGCACGACGGGCAGGACCGCCTCGGACCGCCCTGCGTCGTGGAGCAGCGTGTCGAGGGCCCGGAGGACGGTGGTGGACTTGCCCACGCCGCGAAAGCCCGTGACGAGGAAGGCGCCGCCCCGCGAGTAGACGATGCGGTCGCGGAGGTCGTCCGCCAGGTTCTCGTTGCCCAGCAGCGGGATGGAGGTCTCACCGGTGCGGAGGGGCTCGTGTACGTACCGGAACGAGCGCTTCAGTCGCAGGATCAGCAATCCGTCACCCCTGGCGTCGTCCTGGGCGGTTCTCCATGTCAGGAGGGTGGGCCCTGGGGTGGGGACAGGAGGGGTTGGCTGGTGGCTGTTATCTGGGCTCTCCTGCTACTCCAGCTCTGGCCCTCCTTCGCCACGATCGTCAGGACGGTCGAGGCGAGCAGGCCCGCGCTGGTGCCCCTGTCCAAGTAGGGGGCGGTGTTCGTGCTGTAGAGGACGACCTCATGCTCGATCGCGTAGCGGACCTGGGTGTAGCTGACCCAGTAGTGGTGCAGGTCGGCGATCTGGCGCAGGCCGGTGAGGACGACCAGGGCGGCGCCCAGGACGGCGGCGACGGTCGCGCTGTTCCAGACGCCGGCGGCGACCGGCACGGCGGCGGCGGTCAAGAGGGTGATGGACTCGAAGGCGAAGTAGGCGTTCCGGGCCCTCTTGGCCGAGCGGGCATACCAACGCCACTCTTGCGTGACGAGGGGTGGGAGTTCCGTGCCGTCGGCGGTTCCCATCTGCATCCAGTGTCCGCGGGCGTCGTTCCAGCGGGACTTCCTGCTCGGCCACATCCCATGCCTCCGGCCTGCCGTTCCTCCTTTCGATGGTGCGCGCTCCGTCGCGGCTCCCGGGGAAGGGTGTCCGCTGATGGCCAGATGCTCTCGTCAGCGTTGGCTGCGGGCGGTCCGGCGCAGGTCGTCCACCCATTGGGCGGGGATCTCCCAGGGGATGAAGTGGCCGCCCTTCTCGTGGGCCTTGAGGTTGACGAGGTTGTACCAGGGGGCGCGGTCGCCGTCCAGGAAGTTCTGGACGCGCTGGTCCGTGGTGACGCCGGGCGGGTTCTCGTGGCCGACGAAGGTGATGCCGGTCGGCGCCTCGACGACGGGGGTGCGGTCGTGGGAGGGCGTCCAGGGGTAGCGGTTGTTGTTGGCGTAGGTGCGGATGGACGTGCCGATCGAGTTGGTCGCCCAGTAGATCGTGGCGTGGGTGAGGATGTCGTCCCTGGTGCCGAGGGTTTCGGGGGCGCTCCAGGTCGTCCAGCGCCGCAGGAGCCAGGCGAGCATGCCGGCGGGCGAGTCGGACAGGCCGTAGGAGAGCGTGCTCGGGTCGAGGACGTGCACGGCGAGGTGCACGGCGAAGCGCTTCTCCAGGGCGAGCAGCCGGGCGTGGACGTCCGCGGGCAGGCCGTCCGGGATGGGACGGCCGCCGCTGAGGTCCCACCCCCGGTCGCCGTTGAAGAGGGTGAGCTTCTGGCCCGAGCCGATGTGGATGAAGTCCAGTTCGTCCGCGTACTTGTGGCCGAGCTGACCGGTGACGAGGGCGCCGACGTCGCAGCCCGCGGCGGCGTAGCGGGCGTGGCCGAGGATCCGGGTCATGAGGACGTGCCAGAGGTCGGCGACCTTCCAGTAGTTCATGTCCGGGTGGTCGGGAAGTGGGCCGGAGAACCCGAATCCGGGGAACGAGGGGACGATGACGTCGAACGCGTCGGCCGGGTCACCGCCGTGGGCGGCGGGATCGGCGAGGGGGTCGACGACCTTCGACCAGTGCCAGAACGTCCAGGGCCAGCCGTGCGTGAGGATCAGCGGGGTCGGGGACGGGCCGACGCCGGGCCGGCGCATGAAGTGCACCGGGACGCCCTCGACGTCGACGTGGTGGTGCTCGTAGGCGTTGATCGCCGCCTCGGCCTTGCGCCAGTCGTAGCCGGTGCGCCAGTGGTCGACGAGATCGCCCAGACGGGCGCGGCCGACGCCGTAGTACTCGTCCTCGTTGCCGGCGTCGTCGGGCCAGCGGGTCTGGGCGAGGCGGTTCCGGAGGTCGGTGAGGACGTCGTCGGGCACGTGGATCGGGCTCTGTACGGTCATGGGGCCAATTTATATCAGTTGCTTATGCATCTACCCTGGCCCTGCCCGGGTGCGCACGCGTGTCCGGGACCGCCCGGCGCGGGCGCTCCGGGCCCGCCGCCGCCAGGACGGCCCGTTCCGATAATTGCCGCCGGGGATTCGATGGCGTTCTCGATCACGCTCACCGGTGCGCTCCGACGATAAAACGATCTTCATTCGCGCATGATCATCGCCGCGACGGCCGCTCCGGGCTCGCGCCGGATCTCGCCGGGGCCGGGGCCCGTGGCTCATTCCGGCGCGGAGCGAGCGATCGGTCCGGCCTCCCGGCGCGTCCGAGGAAGATCACGCAGGCCAGGGCGGTACGGGCGACGCCGTCCACCGCCGTGCGGCCGGACTCGCCACGGGACGGCACGCCCCGGCCCAGGCAAAAGAGCGATCCCGACCCGGATCATTCCATTCGACTCAAGTGCATTTCGGATACGGCTCGCCGCGAGGAGGCGGGCCCTCGCTCCGGCGAATTCACCCCCACCAGGCGGTCCCTTTTCTTTGGCAAGGCACTTCGAAGGCCGACGAGCCCGGTGCCGGGCGCGTCAATTCGGAGGCGCCCTCCGCGTTTCTGCGATGCGGAATCCGAATGAGATTCAGGTGACCGTCTTGCGGCCCCGCAAGGGGCCTTGACTTTGCCGAACCCTTTATGGCTAGCGGAATGGGCTCGAGTCCCTTACCCGCCACGGTGGGTCACGAAAACCCTTCCCCACAAGGGCTCTGGGTCACCGGGCCGACGGCCGTCCTGGGCGAACACGACAAGGTTGATCACGAGATCGGTCCCGTTCATCAGAACTTCACAAAAGATCATTTGTCCATATCCAGCCCTTGCGCCGCGCAGGACGGCTCGGGCGATACTTGGCGCCAGGTACTCCGGCCCGAGTACCGGATGGCCGTAAAGGGAGTGATGCCATAGCCCCGCTGGCATGTGCGGTCATAACGACCAACCCACCCCGAATCATTTCCTGGCATGCGCCAAAAAAGGAGTCATCATGAACCGTTTCATGGATCGTCTGGTCGAGCGTATCGCCCCCAAGTCGACCGGCTCTGCTTGCAGCAGCGGCTACTTCTGCAACGCCGCCGGTCACCCGGGCTACTGGTTCCGGTTCTGCTGCACGCAGACCGGCTGCGAGTGGACCTACGTCGGCGGCTGCTGATCTGACCGCGGCAACGAAGCCGGGTGGTGGCCTCGCGCCGCCGCCCGGCGCCGCTCTGTCCCCCTTTGGAGGTTTCCGATGCCCTTCCTGGTGGCCGCCGTCGTGCTCGTCGGCGCGCTGGGCCTGCTGAACCTGCTGCTCACGCTCGGGGTTCTGCGCCGGCTGAGGGCGCGCGCCGGAACGTCGCCGGGCGGGATGCCGTCGGCCGGTACGTCGCCGGCGCTCGGTCCGGGGGCGCCGGTCGGGGAGTTCACGGCCGTGACGAGTGCGGGCGATCCGGTGTCGGACGAGACGCTGAGCGGGCTCGTCGGATTCTTCTCCGCCGACTGCGACGCCTGCCACGCACTGCTGCCCGGCTTCGTCGAGCGGGCGCGCGCGCTGGGCGCGGAGAACGTGCTGGCGGTGATCGGCGGTCACGACCCCGAGACCGTTGCGACGCTGACCCCGGTCGCGCGGGTCATCCTGGCGGAGCCGGACGGCGGCCCGGTCGCACGCGCGTTCCGCAACGTCTGGACGCCGTCGTTGTACATGGTGGGCGAGGACCGGCGGATCGTCGCGTCGGGGGCGCGGTTCGAGGAGCTGCCCGAACTCGACCGGGACGGGCGGTGATCGCCCTTCGGGCGGCCGCCGTCGCGGCCGGGGCCGCGGCGGTGGCCGCGACCGGGGCCGTCCTGGTGGCACGGCGGCGCTTCACGCTGACCACCGTGGACGGCCCGAGCATGGAGCCGACCCTGCGATCGGGCGACCGCCTGCTGGTGCGGAAGACGACGCGGGTACGGCGCGGGCAGATCGTCCTGTTCAAGAACCCGAAGGACGAGGGCGTGCTGCTCCTCAAGCGGACCGTGGCCGTCCAGGGAGATCGGCTGCCCACAGAATGGTCGTTCCCGGACATCGAGCAGATATCTGGACGAACCGTGCCACCCAGCTCCTACGTGGTGCTCGGCGACAACCGCCCCACGAGCTTCGACTCCCGGCACTTCGGCTTCATTTCGAGGGAGAGCCTCGTCGGCGTGATGCTGCGCCGGGTGTCCTGAGGGCCGCCGGTCGCGCCCGGAACGGTGATGACCGGGCGCGGCCGGCCATGATCGTCAGACCCCCTCCCCCACGTTGGCGGCCAGGGCCCCCGGTGGTCAGGCGGGGTCGGCGAGAAGGCGCGTCCCGGTGCGGAAGGTCTGCCGGTACGCCGAGGGCGGGACGCCGATCGTCGCGACGAGGTGCTGGCGCAGCGACGCGGCCGTCCCGAAGCCCGCCTCGTCCGCGATGCGGTCCACCGGCAGGTCGGTGCTCTCCAGGAGACGGCGCGCCAGCTCGACCCGCTGCTGGGTGAGCCACTGGACGGGCGTCATCCCCACCTCGTCCCGGAACCGCCGTGAGAAGGTGCGGACGCTCATCCGCGCGTGTCCGGCGAGTTCGGCCAGCGTGAGGGGCCTTTCCAGGTGTTCGAGGGCCCACGCGCGCGTCGCGGACGTCGTGGCCGCCGACGGCTTCGGGACGGGCCGTTCGATGAACTGGGCCTGGCCGCCCTCGCGCCACGGCGGCACGACGCAGCGGCGGGCGACGCGGTTGGCGACCTCGCTGCCGTGGTCGCTGCGGACCAGGTGCATGCACAGGTCGATGCCGGCGGCGACACCCGCGGAGGTGAGGACGTCGCCGTCGTCCACGAACAGCACGTCCGGATCGACGTTGACCAGCGGGAACATGCGCTGGAAGCGCTCGGCCTCGGTCCAGTGGGTGGTGGCGCGGCGGCCGTCGAGCAGGCCCGCGGCGGCCAGCACGTAGGACGCGGTGCAGATCGAGACGATCCGGGTGCCGGGGCGGATCGTCGCGAACGCCGCCGCCAGCGGGGCGGGGAACCATTCGCGGTCGTCGGGGCCGTAATCGAACGGCGGGACGACCAGGGTGTCGGCGGCCGGGATCGCCTCCAGACCGTGCTCGACGGCCACGGCGAAGTCGGCGTTCGTCCGGACGGGTGAGCCGTCGATGCCGCAGGTGACGACCTCGTACAGGGGTTCTCCGGTGTCGCTCACGGCGGTGGAGAGGATCCGGCCGGGGATGCTCAGCTCGAAGGGATAGACGCCGTCGAGCGCCAGCACGACCACACGATGCATGGCCGAATCCTCCCATACCCCGGTTTCCGGCCACCACGTGCACGTGCATCTGCACTTGCCGATACGATCAAATGGACCGGGCCGACCGCGGATTCCAAGGAGCGTCGTTGACCGCAGGACAGGGCCAGGCCGCGCGGTCCGCCGCCGTCCGCGTCCGCACACCCGCGATCAGGCGCATCCTGCTCGGCGCCCGGCTCCGGCGGCTGCGCGAGCTGAAGGGGCTGTCGCGCGAGGAGGCCGGCTACGCGATCCGGGGCAGCCACTCCAAGATCAGCCGGATGGAGCTCGGCCGGACGGCGGTCAAGGAACGCGACCTGGACGACCTGCTCGTCCTGTACGGGGTGACCGACGACGCCGAGCGCGGCGCCCTCCTGCGGCTCGCCCGCGAGGGCAACGCGCGCGGCTGGTGGCACCGCTACGGCGACGTGATCCCCGCCTGGACGCACCAGTACCTGGACCTGGAGGAGGCCGCCGCCTCCATCCGCGTCTACGACCCCTGCCAGATCCCCGACCTGCTGCAGACCGAGGAGTACGCGCGCGCGAGCCTCGCCATCCGGGACGGGATCCGCAGCGGCGAGACCGTCCTGGAGATGGAGGAGAGGATCGGTGCCCGGCTCATGCGCCAGCGCCTGTTCAAGCGGTCCACGGGACGGACGCTCTCGGCCGTGGTGGACGAGGCGGCGCTGCGCCGCTTCCTGGGCGGTCCGGACCTGATGCGCGGGCAGCTGGAGCACCTGGCCTCGCTGAGCGGGTCCGACCGGGTGGACGTGCGGATCATGCCCGCCCTGCGCAGGCCGGTCGTCACCGCGACCCGCGCCTTCACGGTGCTGCGCTTCCAGGAGCAGGCCGTCCCGGACGTCGTGTACGTCGACATGCTGACGACGGCGCTCTACCTCGACAAACCCACCGAAAGGCGGGCCTACGAGCGGATATGGGACCGTCTGGCGGCGCAGTGCCTTCCTCCCGCGGCGAGCCGCCGCTTCCTGGACGAGCTTCTCGCCTCCCTCTAGAGCTCCCTTCTAGAAAAGGGCGGGGTTGGCGGCCGGGCCCTCGGTGTTCAGCAGGACGAGCGTGCCCCGATGCTCCGGTGCGAGCGAAGCCCGGCGGTGCGGGGCGAGGGCCGCGCGGGCGCCCGCGAGGGACGCGGCGCCGCACGGGCCCGACCGGACGCCGAGCCCGGCGAGATCACGGGCCGCGCGGGCGGCCTCGGCGTCGGAGACGGACACGGCCGCGTCGAGCCCCGCGCGCAGGTAGGGCCAGGCCAGGCCGGACGGGGTGGCGCAGTTGAGCCCCGCCATCGCCGTCGGGCCGGTCTCGACCGTGACGGGACGGCCCCACGCCAGGCTGGTCAGGACGCAGGGCGCCGCCTCGGGCTCCACGGCGAGGACGGTCGGCGCGCCTCCTCCGGACCGGTGATGGACGATGGCGGCCTGGGCCAGCGACCCCACCCCGGCGGGTACGGCGATGAGACCCGTCTGGGCCGCGCCCACGGCCCGGAGCTGGTCGTCGATCTCCGAGAACAGGGTGGAGTAGCCGTCGACGATCCACTGGGGCACCCGGTCCCGGCCCGGCGCCCCCATGTCTTGAGCGGAGCCCGTGTCTTGAGCGGAGCCCGTGTCTTGAGCGGAGCCCGTGTCCTGGACGAGCAGGGCGGACGGATCGGACGCGGCGAGCGCGGCCGCGCGCCGGACCGCCTCGTCGTAGGGCGCCGGGACCGGCGTCAGCCGCGCCCCCTCCGCCGTGATCGCGTCCTGCGCGGCGGGGTGGACGCCCTCGGGGACCAGGATCTCGGCGGGGAGGCCGAGGAGGCGCGCCACGGCGGCGACGGCGCGCCCATGGTTGCCGTCGGTGGCGGTCACCAGCCGGACGGGCGGCGCCGCCGCGAGCCGTTCCCGCAGGTCGTCGAGGGGGTCACCGCCGGAGACGCCGCCCGGGCGCAGCGGCAGGCCGAGACGGTCGAGCAGCGCCCGGTACACGCCCCAGGACGCGCCGAGGATCTTGAAGGCGGGCAGGCCGAGGCGCAGCGACTCGTCCTTGACGAACACGCGGTCCACGCCGAGCTCGTCCGCCAGGGCCGGTAGCTCGGCGAGCCGAGTCGGCGCGTAGCCGGGGAGGGCCGCGTGGAAGGCGGCGGCCGCGCGGGGCGGGCGCGGGCACGTCCACGCGCGAGCCGTGGGACGGGCGAACCATGACCGTCCGGCCAAGGGCGTACCGAGGGCGAGCGAGGAGGCTGTGGCCATACGGCCACGCTGCCCCATCGGCCACTCATCGGTCCAGCGCAACTTTCCGAGCGATAATCATGAACAAACCCGATGATTCGGGAGGCCGGCCGTGCTCGATCTCCACCGGCTCAGGCTGCTTCGCGAGCTGAAGCACCGGGGCACGCTCGCCGCCGTGGCCGCCGCGCTGTCCTACAGCCCCTCGTCGATCTCGCAGCAGCTCGCCGTCCTGGAGCGGGAGGCGGGCGTGCCGCTGCTGGAGCCGGTGGGGCGGCGCGTCCGGCTGACGCCGCAGGCCGAGATCCTGGTCGCGCACACCGAGGCCGTGCTGGAGCGGCTCGAACGGGCCGAGGCCGACCTCGCCGCGTCCCTGGCGGGGATCACCGGCGTCCTGCGGATCGCCGCGTTCCAGACCGTGACGCTCGCCCTGGTCCCGGCCGCGCTGACCAGTCTGCGCCGGGCCCATCCGAGGCTGCGGGTGGAGGTGGCGCAGCACGAGTCCGAGCGCGCGCTGCCGGCGCTGCTCGCCCGCGACTTCGACCTGGTCGTCACCGAGGAGTACCCCGGCGACCCGGTTCCGCGCCCGGCGGGCGTGGAGTACGAGGCCCTCGGCGAGGACGAGATCCGCCTCGCACTTCCGGAGGAGCTCTCCGTTTCCCTGTCCGTGCCGCCACGTACCGGAGTCGCCCTCGACGAGCTGGCCGATCAGCCGTGGGTGATGGAGCCCGCGGGCACCGCCGCCCGCCGCTGGGCCACCGGCCTGTGCCGGGACGCGGGGTTCGAGCCGGACGTCCGCTTCGAGTCGACCGACCTGCTGCTGCACCTGCGCCTCGTGGAGCGAGGCCACGCGGCCGCGCTGCTGCCGGACCTCGTGTGGTCCGGCGACCCCAGGGGGATCACCGTCCTGCCGCTGCCCGTGTCGCGGCGCGCCCGCCGGATCTTCACCGCGACACGCCGGGGCGGGGGCGCCCATCCCGCCGTGCGGGCCTGCCGGGAGGCGCTGAGCGCGGCATTTGGAGGCCGGAGCTAGCCTCGTCTACAACACCCCCTTTCTCCCTGAAATCCCCTTTGACCTGGAATGATCCGCTCCTGCCTCATCTTCGCCGCCCAGGGGGTAGGGGGAGGTCTACGGGTCGGCTACGGGAAGACCCCACCAAGGTTGGGGGTTTTCCCTGATGGCGATGAGTTCGTCCGGTCGGCAGAGTCGTAGATAGCGGAGAAGGGGGAGAGAGGGCCCCTCAGGAAGAAGGCACGCGATGTCAGACACGTTGAGCCTCACCACACTGACCACGACCGACCTGGCCGAGATCCTCTTCAGCTCGGGTCTGCAGGCGTCGGACCATCCGTCCGCCGAGCAGGTGCGCCTGGCCATCGACGCCCGGCTGTGCGCCTGCGGCGGCGACCGCTCCGTCTGCACGGGCCTGGTCGCGCAGGAGGCGGGGGACCACCCCGAGACCTACGCGCCGCGGATGCGCTGGGCGCTCTCCACGGTGTCCCAGGCGTACGCGACCGCGGCCTGAGGCGGACCGCACCGCTCAAGACCACACGGACCACGAGGAAGAAAGGCCACCACCGGCCACCCGAGGGGAAAGGAAGAGCTCCGATGCGTTCACGCTTCACCGAAAGGCGCGAGGACATCGTCCCCCGCTCGCTCCGCGACCTGATCGCCACCGAGGCCGCCCAGTCCGCGGACGAGAAGCGCCGCCAGCGCTCACGCAAGATCATGACCCTGCGGCGCAGAACGTGATGACCGATCTCCAGGCGCGCCCGCGCCGCCGGACGGCACGGCCGACCGGCGGCGCGGCCGTGTCCGGCACCGGCGAGTCCAATACCGCCGTGTCCGATACCGCGGCTCAGTGCGACTTGGTCTTGGTCTTCTTGGGCTTCTTGCGCTTCTTGTGACCGCCCGACTCCCACTCGTAGCCCGGCGTCCCGTTCTTGCAGTACCGGTCACTGACCCTGGTGTCGGTGGCGTCGTGCTCGCACCACCGCTTCTCTGAGCAGGCGGAGAGCCCGAGCCCGGCGACCAGCACGGTCACCGCGAGCACGGCGGAACGGGTCTTCAACATGATCGGCCTCTCCCGATGCGGAATCCGCGACCGGCCGAGGGTAACCCACGCCGCCGCTGACCAGACGGGACGGTCCGCGCCGGCCCGGGCCGCGGGAGCGGGCCGCGAACTATGCTGGCGGCCGTGAGCGAGAGGGCGTGCCCGTGAACGGCCGGCCGGACGGCGAGGCGACCCGCGACGAGGACGGCACGGTGGACGGCGGGGCGGGCGGCACGGCCCGCCGGCGGACGGCGCGCTCGGCCGCCGCGCGGACGGCCCCGGACGGCGCCGGGGGCCGCGAGTACCGCATCGTCGAGCTCGCGCGCGCCGCGGGCGTCCCGGTGCGGACACTGCGGTACTACCAGGAGCGCAAGCTGCTGCCGCCGCCGCGGCGCGCCGGGAGGGTCGGCCTGTACGGCGACGGCCACCTGGCCCGGCTCCGCGTGATCGGCGACCTGCTCGAACGCGGCCACACCCTGGAGGGCATCCGGGAGCTGCTGTCGGCGTGGGAGCAGGGCCGCGACATCGGCGCGGTGCTCGGCGTCGACACGGCGGGGGCCGCGCCCTGGTCGAGGGAGGTCCCGGTCACGCTGACGCTGGACGAGCTGGCGGGCCTGTTCCAGGACGAGATCGACCCGGCCGCCCTCGAACGGGCCGCCGCGCTCGGCCTCATCGAGGTCGACGGCGACCGCGTCACCCACTGGAGCCGCCGCCAGCTCGACGCCGCCGTGGCGCTCGCCGGCGCCGGGGTGCCGCTGCGGGACCTGCTGTCGGCGGGGCAGGAGCTCCAGCGCCGCATGGACGACCTGGCCGCGCTGTTCGTCCGGCTGATCGCGACGCACGTCGCCCGGGACCGCGGCGGCCAGGACCCCGGCGATCTCACCGACACGCTCGCCCGGCTGCGGCCCGGCGCCCAGCTCACGGTCGAGGCGGGCTTCGCGCGCGCCCTGGACCGCCAGGTCCGCGCCGTGATCGACCAGCTCCCCGGCCGCCTGGCCACCCCCTGACCCGCGAGTACGGGCCGGAGCCGGCGTCACGCGTCCCCTGCGCCCAGGTAAACCACTGCCTACCTGATCATGACGGGTCGCGGGCCTGGGGGGCGTTGGACGATCATTAGCGTGGTGTCCGTGTCCGGATGCCGCCCGACCATGCCGCTCATCGTCCTCGCCGCCGGCGCCGCGCTGTCGGCGCCGGTCCCCGCGAGCGCCGGAGCCGAGGGGGGTCCGCGGATGCCGTCCGTCCCGGGGAAGGTGCCGGGCGAGCCGTCCCGGCCACGGAACCCGTGCCGGTCGAAGGACCACCCGGAGATCGCCGAGCGGCTCGGCGCGCGGATCCGCGCGGCGCTCGCGGGCCGGGCCGGGACCGTGTCCGTCGCGGTCGCCGACCACGGCCGCGGCCTTCGCTGCGCTTTGGCCGCGGATCGCCGCTACGACTCGGCGAGCGTGGTGAAGGCGACCGTTCTCGGCGCGCTGCTGCGGCGGGCCGCCGACGAGCACCGCGCGCCGACGGCCGCCGAACGGTCCCTGGCCCACGCGATGATCACCCGTTCGGACAACCGCGCGGCGTCCACGCTGTGGCGTTCGCTCGGGCGGGAGCGCCTGGCGCGGTTCGCCGAGCGCGCGGGGATGTCCCGCACCGTGCTCGGCCCCGGCGGCTACTGGGGACTCACCCAGATCACCGCGCACGACCAGCTCGAACTGCTCGCCCGCTTCACGCGGCACAACGACCTCCTGCCGGACCGGGCCCGCGCCTACGCGCTGCGGCTGTTGCGCGAGGTCGTCCCGGCGCAGGGCTGGGGCACGCCCGCGGGCTGCCCGCACGGGGTGACCGCGCATGTGAAGAACGGCTGGCTGCCGCGGCACGGCCGGTTCTGGCGGGTGCACAGCATCGGCGCGTTCGAGGGTCCCGGCCGGTCCTACACGATCGTGGTGCTGACCCGGGACACGCCGTCCATGGCCTACGGCGTGACCACGATCGAGCGCGTCGCCCGCGCCGTGCACCGCACCCTCAACCCCGGCATGCGCGCGGCGATCGGCGACGATGCGGCCGGTGCCGCGCCCGGCGGCGTCCCGGCGGCGTCCGACGGTTCGGTGCCGCCCGGCCGCTGAGGCCGCGACGCGCCCCGGCGAGCCGCGATACTGGGGGCATGGTCGACGACGAGCGCTGGAAGGCGCGTTTCCGTGCCGCCCGGATGAGCCTCCCCCGGTGGGCGCGGGACGCCCCCCACCGCAGCATGTACCGATCCAACGCCACGGGCACCTGGGAGCTCTACGTCTGGGACCGCGAGACGGGCGAGCGGCGGCAGGTGACGCGGCGGCCGAACGGCACCTCGATGGGCGTCCTCGACCCGGCCGGCACGTCGCTCTGGTGGTTCGCCGACACCGACGGCGACGAGTTCGGAGTGTGGCGGCGCGTCCCCTTCGAGGCGGCCGAGGGCGCCGAGAGCGTCCCGGCCGTCCCCGGGCTGGAGCCGTCCTACCCCGCCGGGCTGGCCCTCGGCGCGAGCGGCCTGGCCGTCGTCGGCCGGACCACCGAGGCCGGCAACACCGTCCACCTGTGCCGGCCCGGCGCGGCCCCGGAGGTCCTCTACCACCACGCCGAGGACGCGCACATCGCCGCGATGTCGCGGGACGAGACGCTGATCGCGATCGGGCACAGCGAGCACGGCGACAGCCGCCACATGGCGCTGCGCGTCGTCCGCCCGGACGGCCGCACGGTCGCCGACCTGTGGGACGGGCCCGGCCGGGGCGTGTACGGCCACGGGTTCTCGCCCGTGCCGGGCGACCCGCGGCTGCTCGTCGGGCACGAGCGCCGCGGCCGCGACGAGCCCCTCATCTGGGACCCGGTCGCCGGGACGGAGCGAGAGATCGTCCTCGACCTGCCCGGCGAGATCGGCGCGAGCTGGTACCCGGACGGATCCGCGCTGCTGATCTCCCACTCCCACGAGGCCCGCGACGAGCTGTACCGCCACGACCTCGGCACCGGCGAGCTGCGGCGGATCGACACCCCCCGCGGGGTGATCTCCGGCGCGGCCGTCCGCCCCGACGGGACCGTCGAGTTCTCGTGGTCGTCGGCGGCCGAGCCGCCGGTGGTCCGCTCGTCGTCCGGCGCGGTCGTGCTCGCACCGCCCGGCCCGCCGGCGCCGCCGTCGGTCCCCGTCGAGGACGTGTGGGTGGACGGTCCCGGCGGCCGCATCCACGCGCTGGTCAGCGCCCCGGCGGAGGGCGAGCGGCCCTTCCCCGTCGTGTTCGACGTCCACGGCGGCCCGACCGCGCAGGACGACGACTCGTTCACCCCGTCCGCCGCCGCCTGGGTCGACCGCGGATTCGCCGTCGTGCGCGTCAACTACCGGGGGTCGACCGGGTACGGCTCGCAGTGGCGCGACGCCCTCGAAGGGCGGGTGGGCCTCACCGAGCTGGAGGACGTCACGGCCGTCCGCGACTGGGCGGTGTCCAGCGGGCTCGCCGACCCCGCGCGCCTCGTCCTGACCGGGGGGTCATGGGGCGGGTTCCTCACGCTGCTCGGCATCGGCACGCGGCCGGACGACTGGAGCGTCGCGGTCGCGGCGGTGCCCGTCGCCGACTACGTCGCCGCCTACGAGGACGAGATGGAGGGGCTCCAGGCGTTCGACCGGTCGCTGTTCGGCGGCTCGCCGGACGAGGTCCCGGAGCTGTACCGCGCGTCGTCCCCGATCACCTACGTGGAGCACGTCCGGGCGCCGGTGCTGATCCTCGCCGGGGAGAACGACCCGCGCTGCCCGATCCGGCAGATCGACAACTATCTCGGGCGGCTCGCCGAGCTGGGCCGTCCCCACGAGGTGTACCGGTACGACGCGGGACACGGCTCGCTGGTCGTCGAGGAGCGGATCACGCAGATGGCGGCGGAGCTGGACTTCGCCTGCAAGCACCTCGGGCTGCGTTGATTTGCAATCCCGGCCCAAGGGCCCTCGCCTGGCGGCTCGCGCCCTTGACCGTGCTTGTGCGAGCGCGAATCGCTTCGCTCGCGTGACGGCCCCCGTCCAGCCCGCCCCTAGGCTCGGACTTCTCTGATGATTCCTACCAGTTCTCTGGTTACGGACTTGAAGCCTGGGAGCCGGGACATCGACACCATCCGGCTCACCAGCGGAACGGTCCGCTCGACGAGGAGGTAGGTCTTGCGGCAGCCGGGCGAGCTGTCGTGCACCCAGTACAGGACCAGCCCCATCGAGTAGATCCACAGCAGCTCCGGCAGCTCCGCCCGGAAGTCCTTGTCGATCTTGAGGTCGGAGCCCTCCACCACCTCGCGGTAGATCGCGACCGCCGAGTCGCGCGCGGGCCCCGACTCGGCGCTGAACGGGTTGAGCGGGGACGTCGGCTCGGCCGCGAACTTGAAGAACTTCCCGGCGAACTCGTGGTAGGGCACCATCGTGTCGACGCGGGCCTTCAGTACCCCGAGCAGCCTCGGCGCGAACTCCCGCTCGGCGTCCAGCACCGCCCGGCAGGCCGCGACGTGCGACTCCTGGAGCTCGTCGTAGTACGCCTGGATCAGCTCCTCCTTGGAGCCGAAGTAGTAGTAGGCGTTGCCGACCGAGACGCCCGCCTCCTTGGCGATCACGCGCATCGTGGTCGCCTCGTAGCCGCGTTCCCGGAACAGCCGCAGCGCGGTCTCGACGATCAGGGCCCGCGTCTGCTCGGACTTCACGGCCTTCGTCTCGGTCACGCATGCCAGCCTAAAGCCCGGTGCCCCGTGCCGCCCACGGCGCGTGCCCGTCACCGCGCACATCACCTCCCCGCCCACGACCGGGCGATCACCGGCGGGATTCTCCTCGCCTGACCGGCGCGCCCGACGTCCGCCCGGCGCCGCGGTCAGCCGTGCAGCTCGGCGGCGACCAGTTCGGCGGTCTGCGCCGAGTTGAGCGCGGCGCCCTTGCGGAGGTTGTCGCCGCACAGGAACAGGTCGAGGGCGTGCGGGTCGTCGAGGGAGCGCCGCACGCGGCCCGCCCAGGTGGGATCGGTCCCGACGACGTCGGCCGGGGTCGGGAACTCCCACCGCTCGGGGTCGTCGCAGAGCACCACCCCCGGCGATCCCGCGAGGATCGCCTGCGCCTCCCGCTGGTCGACCCGCTCGCCGAACACGGCGTGGACCGCCACCGAGTGCGCGGTGACGACGGGCACGCGGACGCAGGTCGCCGCGACCCGCAGGTCCGGCAGGCCGAGGACCTTCCTCGCCTCGTGCCGGATCCGCATCTCCTCCGAGCTCCACCCGCCGTCCGCCGGGGCGCCCGCCCACGGGACGACGTTCATCGCCAGCGGCGCCGGGAACGGCCCGAACTCGCCCACCACCCCGCGGACGTCACCCGCGCGGTTGCCCAGCGCGCGGTCGCCGCCCACCTTCTCCATCTGCGCGTACAGGGTGTCGATGCCGTCCCGGCCCGCCTCGGAGGCCGCCTGGTAGGACGCCACGACCAGCTCCCTCAGCCGGTACCTGCGGTGCAGCGCCCCGATCGCCACGATCATCGCCAGCGTCGTGCACCCCGGGCTCGCGACGATCCCCCGGGGACGGTCCCGGACCCGCGCGGGGTTCACCTCCGGCACGACCAGCGGCACGTCCGGCGCCGCGCCGAACGCGCCGGACCCGTCGACCGCCACGGCGCCGCGCCCGGCGGCGACCGGCGCCCACTCCGCCGCCACGGCAGCGGGGACGCAGAACATCGCGATGTCGGCGCCGTCGAAGGCGTCCGGCGTGAGCGGGGCCACCTCGGCGGATTCGCCGCGCACGGTGAGCGTCCGCCCGGCCGACCGCGGCGAGGCGACCAGCCGGATCTCGCCGTACACGTCCCGGCGGGTGGACAGCAGCCCGCGCAGCACCGTCCCGACGGCGCCCGTCGCGCCGACGACGGTGAGGGTCGGGCCCCCTCCGGTCGTCCCTCCGGCCGGCTCGGCAGTGGAGCCCATGGTCGTACTCACCTCTCGTCATCGAGCCGCGTCCGCACGTCCATCCACTGAACTCCCGCCGGACGCCGCCGGTTCCCGCGCGGGGCACGTTCCACCCTGCTCCCAAAGGGCGAGCGACTTAGCGCCACATGACACAACAAAGCGGGCCGCGTCCGGAGGGGAGGGAAGACCCTCCCCGTCCGGGCACGGCCCGCGAGGTTCTACGGATCAGCGGCCGGTGCCGCCGTACACGACGGCCTCGACCTGCTCGGCGTCCAGGTCGAACGCCCGGTGCGCCGCGGCGACCGCGGTGTCGATGTCGTCCTGCGCCACGACCACCGAGATGCGGATCTCCGACGTGGAGATCATCTCGATGTTCACCCCGGCGTCGGCGATCGCGGCGAAGAACATCGCCGTCACGCCCGGGTGCGAGCGCATCCCCGCCCCGATCAGCGACACCTTGCCGATCCGGTCGTCATAGCGCAGCGTCTCGAACCCGATCCGCTCCTGGAGCTTGTTCAGCGCGGTCAGCGCGACCTGCCCGTCGGTGGACGGCAGCGTGAACGAGATGTCGGTCCGCCCGGTGGAGGCCGCCGACACGTTCTGCACGATCATGTCGATGTTGATCTCGGCCTCGGAGAGCACCGTGAAGATCGTGGCGGCCTCACCGACCTTGTCGGGCACCCCCACCACGGTGATCTTGGCCTCGCTCCGGTCGTGCGCGACGCCGGAGATGATCGCCTGCTCCATGTCGTGTCCTTCGATGTCGCTGCTGTCGACGACCCACGTGCCCTCCTTCTGGGAGAACGAGGACCGCACGTGGATCGGGATGTTGTAGCGGCGCGCGTACTCCACGCAGCGCAGATGCAGGATCTTCGCGCCGCTCGCCGCCATCTCCAGCATCTCCTCATAGGAGATCCGCGGGATCTTGCGCGCCGGGGGGACGATGCGCGGGTCGGCGGTGAACACGCCGTCCACGTCGGAGTAGATCTCGCAGACGTCGGCGTCCAGCGCCGCCGCGAGCGCCACGGCCGTGGTGTCGGAGCCGCCGCGCCCGAGCGTGGTGATGTCCTTGGTGCCCTGCGAGACGCCCTGGAACCCGGCCACGATGCAGATCGAGCCCTGGTCCAGCGCCGTGCGGATCCGGCCCGGCGTCACATCGATGATCTTGGCTTTACCGTGCGAGCCGTCGGTGATGACACCGGCCTGGGAACCGGTGAACGAACGGGCCTCGTGGCCCAGGTTCGCGATGGCCATGGCCAGCAGCGCCATCGAGATCCGCTCACCGGCGGTGAGCAGCATGTCCAGCTCACGGGCCGGCGGCAGCGGGCTGACCTGCTTGGCCTTATCGATGAGATCATCCGTCGTGTCGCCCATCGCGGACACGACGACGACCACGTCGTTGCCCGCCTTCTTCGTTGCGACGATGCGCTGGGCGACCCGCTTGACGCACTCGGCGTCCGCGACGGAGGAGCCACCGTACTTCTGCACGACAAGGGCCACGGGTGGGCGCTCCTCGGTTCGGGGTCAGGCGTACTCGGCGTCGAGTCTACCGACGCCGACACATTGCATCACGAGCAGGTAACTCCCACCTGTCCCCACCCACCTCCTCGAAGGCCCTCACATCGAGCGGGGGCGGATCCTAGCCTGGGAGGCGGATCCGGCAGGGAGAGGCGGGGCCATGTCCGTTGACCAGACCCACGAGACCATCGGTGTCAGGCTCGCGCGGATACGCAAACGGCGGGGATTGACCCAGCACGGCCTCTCGCAGAGGGCGAACTACGCCCGTTCCCACATCGCGCAGGTGGAGGTCGGGCACAAGGTGGCGACCCCGGCATTCGTGGCGGCCGTCGCCGCCGCCCTCGGCGTCGACCCGTCCGAGCTCTATGGGCAGCCCTATATGGAGGACCCGCGCCGAACCGGGGTCCACACCGCGATCACGGCGATCCGCCGGGCGATGGCGCACCTCGACGTGGGCCCGGACCTCGACGGGCCGCCCCGCACCCTCGCACGGCTCCAGGCGGAAATCTGCGTCGCGCTCCGGCTGCGGCACGCGGCCCGCCACGCCCAACTCGCGGCGCGTCTGCCGTCCGTCATCGAGGAACTGACCTGGCACGCCTACGAGACGGAGCGGCCGGACGCCTGGAGGATGCTGAACCGGGCCCATGGCCTGGCCGCCTCCCTGACCCGCCGCCTGGGCTACAACGACCTGGCCGCCCAGATCATGGAACGCGCGGCCGCGTCCGCGCGGAACTCACAGGACCCCCACCTGCCGTTGATGATGACGCACCGCCGCGCGCTGCTCATGATGAACGTCGCCGTGTGCGGACCGGCGGTGCGCCTGCTGGAGAGGTCCGTCGACCAGGTGGATCAGCGGCGCCCCGACGCGGCCGAGGTCGCGGGGTCGCTTCACCTCCGTGCGGCCGTGATCTGCGCCCGGAACCGCCGGGCGAGTGCCGCGTGGGACCACTACGCCCAGGCGACGGAGATCAGCAAGGCGGCGGGCTCTCCCTCGCTGGACGAGCACGGCACCGACTTCAACCCCGGCAACATCGCCGTCCACGGCGCGGCGATCGCGCTGGAGCTGGGCGACCTCGACGAGGCCGCGCGCCGTGACCGGGCCATCGTCCGGACGACCCTGGCGGGGCTGGCCGCCGAACGCCGCGCGCATCACGAGCTCGACATGGCGCGTGTCCATGTCGAGACCGGCGCTTATGGGAGGGCACTCGACCGGCTGCTCAGCGCCGAGAAGACCGCGCCGCAGATGGCCCGCTTCCACCCGACGGCGCACTCCGTGGTGGACCGCCTCGTCGACGTGCACCGCACCGTCCCCGACCCGCTACGCCGCCTGCACACGAGAATGGCCAGGTAGCCCACCGCCGGATCCGTGGTCAAGCCTCAGGGTGTTCCGTACTGGAACACCCGGGAGCGGCGCCGGGCGGCATTGTGCACGCCATGTCGAAGTCACCGAATGTCATTGAATATACGCGGAGCGCATCGAACGAGCTGTTCTCGTGGAATGTGGTGGGGGTGGACGGAGGGAACCGCCCCTGTGGGGTGAGCTGGGTGTGCGCGGAGGCCCGGCGGGACGAGGCGGGCGGTGCCGTCGTCTGGACCGGGCCGTGACCTCCGTACGGCACCTCGGCCGACTCGCGCCCTATGCCTTGGCCGCTTCTTGGGAGACGTCCAGGCGGGCGTTCGCGACGATCGCGTGCAGCGCCCGCAGCGCGGCTCCGGCGTGGTTGCCCCAGTGGTTGAAGTAGGAGTACTGCCACCACCACAGCGCCTCAAGGGGACGGTCCTGGTTGTAGTGGCGCAGGCCGTGGACGAGGTCGCTCGCGACGTCGACGAGATCGTCCGACAGCCGGTAGGACGTGGGCTCGGTGTCCTTGTAGGGATCGAAGACCTCGACGTACTCGTCGAGGGTGGCCAGCCGCTCGGACAGGCCCTGGCGGACCGCGTCCAGGTCGGGGTCGTCACCGATCTCCGGCTCCCAGTTGTCCGGCAGGATCACGTCCGGGCTGGCGCCGAGCTGCGCCCCGGCGAGGATCACCTGCGACACCTCCAGCAGGAGCAGCGGGACCGTCCGCGTCCCGCCGTCGCCGCGCGCGACGGCCTCCAGGCCGTCGAGGTAGTTGTCCACGTGGCACGCGACACGCTCGGCGAGGACGTTCCAGTCCTGCGGGCTGTTGGCGTCAGACATCGAGCAGCCTCCGTCCTTCGAATGCGCGGCCCAGCGTCACCTCGTCGGCGTACTCGAGGTCGCCGCCCACCGGCAGGCCGCTGGCCAGGCGGGTGACGGTGAGGCCCATGGGCTTCACCAGCCGTGCGAGGTACGTGGCGGTCGCCTCGCCCTCCAGGTTCGGGTCGGTCGCGAGGATCAGCTCGGTCACCGTGCCGTCGGCGAGCCGCTGCATCAGCTCGCGGATGCGCAGGTCCTCCGGTCCGACGCCCTCGATCGGGCTGATCGCGCCGCCCAGCACGTGGTAACGGCCGCGGAACTCCCGGGTCTTCTCGATCGCGACGACGTCCTTCGACTCCTCCACCACGCAGATCACCTGCGGGTCGCGGCGGGCGTCACGGCAGATCCGGCACTCCTCCTCCTCCGCGACGTTCCCGCAGGTCTTGCAGAAGCGGACCTTGTCCTTGACCTCCTTGAGCGCCTTGCCCAGACGCTCGACGTCGGCCGGGTCGGCGGCGAGGAGGTGGAAGGCGATCCGCTGCGCGCTCTTGGGGCCGACGCCGGGCAGCCTGCCCAGCTCGTCGATGAGGTTCTGGACCACCCCTTCGTACAACGGACCCTCCCCTTCACTCGATGTTCACCGCTCCGAGCCACCGCGTGGCCGCGCTCAGGCGCCCGGCGCGCCTCCGGGCCCGCCGAGGCCGGGGAAACCGCCCGGCAGCCCACCGGGCAGGCCGCCGCCGCCGAGGCCGGGCAGCCCACCGCCGCCGAGACCACCGAGACCTTCGGCGAAGGGTCCCATCTTCTCCTGCTGCAGCTCGCGCGCCTCCCGGGACGCGTCGCGGATCGCGGCGAGCACCAGGTCGGCGATCGTCTCGGCCGTGTCGGCCGGGTCGTCGGGGTCGACGGCCTTCGGGTCGATCGTCAAACCCGTGACCTCACCCTCGCCGTTGACCGTCGCGGTGACGAGCCCGCCGCCCGCGGAGCCCTTCACCTCGGCCTCCGCCAGCTCGCGCTGCGCGGCGAAGAGCTGCTCCTGAACGGCCTGGGCCTGCTGGAGCAGTTCCTGGATGTTCAACTGACCACCGGGTTCCACGGTGCACTCCTTAGTCCGGCCCCGTCGCGGGCCTTCTGTCCGGCGGAACGCCGTCCACCGGACGACGTCCGTCCTCCCGAGACTACGGGGTCGGCCGGTGATGCGGTACGTCCGGGCGTCCCGCGCGCCGACTCCGCTCAGGTGTTGTCGATCTCACGGATGATCTGGCCGCCCAGCTCGCGCTGGATGAGCGCCATCCCGCTCATCTCGGCCTCGCTGCCGTCGGCGTCGGCGTCGCCCTCCGGGTCGACCTCGTCGCTCTCGTCCACCGGTCCGGGGTCGGGCGGCGGGGGTTCGTCCGGCGGCGGGGGCAGCGGCCCCAGGTCGTTCTGCGGCCGCGCGGGCGGCCGCTCGGGGGGCCGGCTCTCCTGGACGGGCCGCGCGGGCGGCGGCGACGCCGGCCCGGATCCGCCGCCGAATCCC
>NZ_CAACVB010000028.1 GCF_900659635.1 Actinomadura roseirufa
CGCTCGGGTGCCGGCTGCGGCCGACTCGCGGGGGCGGGCTGCGGCGGCGCGGGCTGTGATGGGGCGGCCTGCTGAGCCGGAGCCGGGGGCGGCGAGAACGCGGGGGCCGGACCCGCACCGGAACCCTGGCCGCCGCCGAACCCGCCCTGCGCGGCCTGGCGCTCAAGGCGGTCGAGGCGGGCGAACATCGACGCCTCGTCCTCGTACGCGGCGGGCAGCAGGATCCGCGCGCTGATCAGCTCCAGCAGCAGCCGCGGCGAGGTGGCGCCGCGCATCTCGGTGAGCCCGGTGTGCAGCAGGTCGGCGGCGCGGGTCAGCTCGCCCGGCCCCATCGAGGACGCCTGCGCCCGCATCCGCTCCAGCTCGTCCGGCGGGACGTTCAGCAGCCCGGACCCGCCGGCCTCCGGCACGTTCGACAAGATCACCAGGTCGCGGACGCGTTCCAGCAGGTCGGCGGCGAACCGGCGCGGGTCCTGGCCGCTCTCGACCACCCGGTCGACGGCGGCGAACACGGCGGAGCCGTCCCGGGCCGCGAACGCCGCGACGACCTCGTCCAGCAGCGCGGAGTCGGTGTAGCCGAGCAGCGAGACGGCCCGCGCGTAGGTGATGCCCTGCTCGTCCGACCCGGCGAGGAGCTGGTCGAGGATCGACAGGGTGTCGCGGGCGGAACCGGCGCCCGCCCGCACCGCCAGCGGCAGCGCGGACGTCTCGTAGGGGACGTCCTCGGCCCGCAGGATCTCCTCGACGAGCTCCTGCAGCACGCCGGGCGGGATCAGCCGGAACGGGTAGTGGTGCGTCCGGGACCGGATCGTCCCGATGACCTTCTCCGGCTCGGTGGTCGCGAACACGAACTTCAGGTGCGGGGGCGGTTCCTCGACGAGCTTCAGCAGCGCGTTGAAGCCCTCGCGGGTGACCATGTGCGCCTCGTCGATGATGTACACCTTGAAGCGCGCCGAGACGGGCGCGAAGAACGCGCGCTCGCGCAGGTCACGGGCATCGTCGACGCCACCGTGCGAGGCGGCGTCGATCTCGATGACGTCGATGTGCCCGGTGCCGGACGGGCCCAGCGCGACGCACGAGTCGCACTTGCCGCACGGGTCGGGGGTGGGCCCCTCTTCACAGTTCAGCGAGCGGGCGAGGATGCGGGCGCTGGAGGTCTTGCCGCAGCCGCGTGGGCCGCTGAACAGGTACGCGTGGTTGATCCGGCCGTTGCGCAGCGCCTGCTGCAGCGGCTCCGCGACGTGCTCCTGCCCCTTGAGCTCGGCGAACGTCGCCGGTCGGTACTTGCGGTACAGAGCCAGACTCATGGGGGTCCGCCCTCCCTCGAGAAGCAGAGCGTCAGAAACGAAAAGGACCCCCCGCACACCCGCCAGAGCCTGCTTATCCTTGCTGCCTTCCGGCCCTGGGGAGGTTCACAGGGTGACGCCGTGCGAGGGGTCTGGCCACGAGTCTATGGCATCCGGCGTCCCGGGTTGGCACGGTTGCTCGCGTAGGCTCCGCCTCATGCCCGATCCCCGGCAGAAGACGCTCCTGCACATCGCCGAACGCCACCACTGGGAAGCCGCGCGCGACTCCGGTGTGTCGTACACCATGTCGACCCTTGGCAGGACACTGGACGAGGAGGGTTTCATCCACTGCTCGTCCGACATGGCCCAAGTGGACGGGGTCCTCGGCCGCTTCTACACCGGCGTCGACCGGGCGGACCTGGTCCTCCTGGTGATCGACGCCGACGCGCTCGGCTCCCCCGTCCGCCACGAGCCCGCCGGGGACGAGCTGTTCCCGCACGTCTACGGCCCGATCCCGGTCTCCGCGGTTATTGATGCGCGGCCACTGCCCGGGACCCGGTAAGCTCGTCGGCGGAGGATTCGCCTAGTGGCCTAGGGCGCACGCTTGGAAAGCGTGTTGGGTTCACGCCCTCGCGAGTTCGAATCTCGCATCCTCCGCTCGCCCGGCAGGGCGGACGACATCGAAGGGCGGCACCCGCGGGTGCCGCCCTTCAGTCGTTCCCGCGCCCGCCCGCCGGCCCCGGCCGAGCCCCGGCCGTGGGGTCGCCGCGCGGTGCGGACCATGGTGATAAGACCCCTGCGCAGTTGCCCCCGAGCATCGCGCGCGGGCCGCCGCCGCGCTTTGGAAAGCGACGACGATAATCACTTACCCAGGCGCGACGGTCGTATCAGCCGCACCGGAATACGGATGGCGAGCCATTCGGCGGGCCACCGGGATAACAGGGAGGGGCACCACTCGTCAACGTCGCAACGGGGCTGGTTCGTGCGTTCCGAGTTCGGGCCTGCGGCAAAGTGCTCCTCAGCCGTCACGCGAGCGCACGGTTCGCGCTCGCACAAGAACGGTCGCGAAGCGAGCGCTAGCCGGCACCGCGGGCCGGGCTTGCGGTCAATACGGCGGTGATGAAGGCGTGCCAGTCCGTGGCGGCGAGGGCGAGGACGGGGCCCGCCGGGTTCTTGGAGTCGCGGACGCCGATGACCGCGCCGGCGGCGGCCACCTCGACGCAGTTGCCCTTGCCGTTGCTGCGGCCGCTCTTGCGCCATACCGCATGAGACCAATCAGGAGCCGACATCACGCACCCTCTCGTCGTCGCTCCCCGGAAGCGGACGGCACCGGGGAGGCACACTTTCTGGTATCGCGCCTGACAATCGGCCCTCGGTGGACGACCGCGGGCCGGGCGGAGGCACGGGAAGGCCTGCGGGGAGCGACGGGGCATATCGGTGGTCTCTGCTGTTCCTCCTCCGGTGACGGGCCCCCGATCGACGCTTTGCCTTCCTCAGTCGAGTTGTATCTCGCGAATGCAGGCACGGCAAGTGTCCGGCCATTGCTCGGCAGGGATTGTTCCGTACTCGGCACCCTTGTTCTATGACCGGAAAAATTTGCCGCACCCTGGCACCGGGCGGTGCGGTTCCGGTCGGCGCGCTCACACGCGCGAGGCGTCGGCGGGAGACGCCCCCGGTGAATTAATCACTGCGTCCGGGTCGGCCGATGTCAGCGGTTTACCTATGCCACTGAGTCCGGCGACCCATCCAGTTGCGCCGATTTCTCTGGCCCCATCGGACACCGTAGACTCAAGGAGTGATCTTCAAGGCGGTAGGTGACGGAAGGCCTTATCCGGAGCACGGTCTCTCGTCCCGGGACTGGGCCCGGATTCCACCTCGCCAGGTCCGCCTTGATCAACTTGTCAGCACGAAGCGGGAACTCGACCTCCAGTCCCTGCTCTCGAAGGACTCCACGTTCTATGGCGACCTGTTCCCCCACGTCGTCCAATGGCAGGGCGAGCTTTACCTGGAGGACGGCCTGCATCGCGCCCTGCGCGCCGCGCTGCACCAGCGGCTGGTGCTGCACGCCCGCGTCCTCGACCTCGACGCGGTGGACATGCGGGGCTGACCGTCAGCGGGTCCGGGCGGGCCGGGCGGCCGGCACCTCCTTGACCTCGATCAGGTGCTCGACGGTGGTCTCGCCGCCGACCGGACGGACGAACCCGGGGCGCGCGGCGAGCAGGCCGAAGACGGCCTCGGGGACCACGAGGACGAGCAGCAGGACGAGCGGAACGTCCCAGGCGCCCGTGGCGCCGTGCAGGACGCCGACGGCGAACGGGCCCGCGGCGGCCAGGAGGTATCCGCCGGTCTGGGCCATGCCCGACAGCCGCGCGGCGACCGACGGGCTGGGCGAGCGCAGGCCCAGCAGGGTGTAGGCGAGCGGGAAGGCGCCGCCCGTGCCGATCCCCAGGACGATGATCCACGCCCAGCCCGCGGCGGGCGCCAGGAGCAGGCCGCCGAGACCGGCCGCCATGGTGACCGCGACGACGGCGACGAGGCCGCGCGGGTCGCGCGACCGGGCGGCCAGGACGGGGACGGCGAAGCCCAGCGGGATGCCGACGATCATCATGGTGGAGACCATCATCCCGGCGGTGGCGGGGGCGTACCCGGCGTCCCGCATGATCTCCGGCAGCCAGGACATCAGCACGTAGAACATCAGGGACGCCAGGCCCATGAACACCGCGACGTACCAGGCCCGGGGCGAGCGCAGCAGCGATCCCCCGGCGGCGGGAGGCGCCGTCCGGGCCGCGACGTCGCCCTCGCGGCGCCCGCGCAGCGCGAGCGGGCCCCAGACCAGCGCGGCGGCCAGCGAGGGGACGGCCCACACGGCCAGCGCGAGCCGCCAGCCGCCCGCGCCGTCGAGCGGGACGGCGAGCCCGGCGGCGACGGCGCCGCTGGCTGCCATGAGCATCATCGCGAGGCCGGTGAGCGAGCCGACGCGGGACGGGAAGGCGCGCTTGATGACGGCGGGCATGAGGACGTTGCCCATCGCGATCCCCGCCCCGGCCAGGACCGTTCCAAGGTAGAGCGTCACCGCGGCCGGGACGACGCGGATCACGATGCCGACCGTGATCATGACGAGTGAGCCGGCGATGGCGACCTGCGTGCCGAGCCGCCGCGCGAGCACCGGCGCGAGGGAGGCGAAGGCGCCCAGGCACAGCACCGGGAGGGTCGTGAGGACGCTCACCTGCACGCCGGACAGGCCGAACGCCGCGCGCAGCTCGCCGAGCACCGGGGAGATCCCGGTGATCGCGGCGCGCAGGTTGACGGTGAGCAGCACGAGTCCGGCCAGGGACCAGGCGGCGGTGGCGCGGGGGGCGCGGGGGACGGGGGTCAGGGCCGAGGAGTTCATGTCGCCTTCGTCTCGCGCCTCGGGGCGCGTCGAAACCGGATGGGGATCGGGGCATGCCGCCGGTGGACGGCATCACCGGTGGCGGCCGCAAGCGGCCCGGCGAAGCCTCGCCGCGAACTGCGACGAGGGTGATCGTTATTGGGCGGTCGTGGTCGGTGTCTTAGTGCACGAAAACGTGCACGACGTGCCTGCGCCCCTGCCTCAAGTGGCCTCAGCCGTCACGCGAGCGCGCGCCCTGACCGGCGGGGCAATGCCGGAGGCGAGCCCCGCCGGGAAGATCGCGAAGCGATTCGCGCTCGCACAAGAACGGTCACGGAGCGAGCCGCTAGGCGAGCCCGTGGGCCGGGCTTGCAGTAGACACAGCCAGGATCTGGTCCAGACACGCGTGGGTGGCCCCGGCGGCGGCGGACGCGTCGCCCGCTTCGATGGCGGCGGCGATGGGGCCGTGGGGGACGTCCGAATGCTCCAGGAGCGTGCCGGCGGCGCCGATGCTCGCCCGCAGCGCGGCGCTGAAGTCCCGGTAGAGGTCGGTCAGGACCTTGTTGTGGGTGGCGTCGACGACCGCGGTGTGGAAGGCGAGGTCCGCCTCGACGAACGCGGTGTGCTCGCCGGCGGCCCACGCCGCGTCCCGGCCGGTCAGGGCGAGACCGATGGCGGCGACGTCCTCCGGGGTGCGGCGGGACGCCGCCAGCCGCGCGGCCTCCACCTCCAGGCCGCGCCTGACCTCAAGGATCTCGACGAGCTCGGCCGTCTCCAGGCGGCGCCGGACGGCGCTGGAGAGCTCGCTGGTGGCGCGGACGTAAGTGCCGTCGCCCTGCCGGCTGTCGAGCAGCCCGGCGTGGGTGAGGGCGCGGACGGCCTCGCGGACGGTGTTGCGGCCGACGCCGAGGGTCTCCGACAGCACCGGCTCCGGCGGGATCTTCGCGCCGACCGCCCAGACGCCCTCGGCGATCTCGCTGCGGAGCTGGTCGATCACCTGGTCGACCAGCGAGGAGCGGCGGGTGGTGCGCAGGGTCATCGGTCCTTCTTCGGTCGGCGCGGGGGGACATCCGGTCAGCCAGTCATCCCATGTCTCGATGATAGGACAACGCGCGAACCGGTTTTATTTCCGTCCCCTTCGAGTCGGCGCCCAGGTCGCGGCTGGTGACCAGCACCGGATTCACGAACCCGAGCGCGTCGAGGCGGCGCCAGGCGATTGGCCGGCCACTGCCCGCAACCGGCCGGGGGCCTGCCGCGTGTACATGGTTCGTGGTTGAAGTGGCCTCCGCTCGTGGCGAGTGGAGGCCACTGCGCCGTCCACCGCGTCATCCACGGACCAAACACACGACCTGCCGGGTCAGACGCGTCCGAGGTCGCAGTTGGCCTCCTGCGGCCGGGCGGCCCGCAGCCCGATCGCCTCCAGTGCCAGACGGTAGGCGGAGGCGGCGCCGGCACCGTCGCGCACCAGCTCGAACAGCTCACCCAGCTCACGGTAGAGCTGCGCCACGGGACGGCCGGACGGCAGCGCGCTCAGCTGCTCCGCGGCGGCGCGCAGGACGACCTGGGCCGCCCCCGCGTCCCCCTGGGCCACACGGGCCCGGGCCAGGACCAGACGCGCCAGGACGGTCTTCTGAGTGCGCGCGACGAGGTCGTCCCCGGGCTGCGAGGTCACCGGGTGGGTGCTCTCCGGTGCCGCCAGGGCCAAGCCCGTGTCGAGGAACCGCTCCAGCTCGGAGACCGCGTCGTCCAGGTCGCCCATCAGAACCAGCGCGCGCGCCCTGGCGATCGTGCTCTCCGTGGCCTCGGCCCCCTCCAGGACGGAGGTCTCTTCAAGCAGGCCCAGTGCCTCCCGTGCCGCGGCGGGGGAGCCCTCAGGACGAGGACGCTCGCTGCCGGGCCGTCCGGTGTCGCTGTACTCGCCCGAGGCCGGGACGGCGCTCGTCCCGCCCGGGAGCGGCGTGGGCGCGGGCTCCGAGAAGGGCTGTACGCCCCTGAGCAGCGCCTTGGCGGCGGCCAGGTTCAGGCGGGCGCGCGTCAGGGCCGGGGTGCCGTCGCTGCGCGCGGCCAGCGCCTGGTCGGCGAAGTAGAGCGAGTCGCCGATCGTGCCCTCCTCCAGGGCGCGCATGCTGGCCTTCTGGTAGGAGGCGCTCGTCGTATCGCCCAGGGCGCGCTCGGGGAACAGGAGCCGCCGCCCGACGTCGTGGGCGCGCTCCGGGTCGGATCGATCCACGTAGGCGAGCAGGAGGACGCGGCCCGTCTCGGTGAACTCCTGCCCCGTGTTCAGGGCGAGCCTGCGCAGCCGCTCCATCGCGCGCTCGCCGAGGGAGATCGCCTGACCGAGGTCGCCCACCGTGTGGTAGCAGCGCGCCAGCGCGATCACCGGTGGCAGCCAGCTGGCCCGGCTGGGGTCGCGCTCGGCCAGCTCGCGCAGTTCCTCGAACAGCGCGATGGCCTGGTCGGTCCGGCCGAGCTCCTCCAGGGCGCGGGCGCGGCCCCAGCGGGCCCGCGCCGTCAGGTCGGGGTCGTCACTGCGCGCGATCACCTCGTCGAAGCCCGTCTCGGCGGTGGCGGGGTCGCCGCCCAGCAGCGCGAGGTGCGCGTGGCGTTCCCGGACCTCGAGATGGGCACGCTGCTCCGGCTCGACGCCCTCGGCGAGGTACTCCGGCGTGCAGCCGAGGCGTTCGGCCAGCATCCGCAGAACGGTCGGCGTCGGAGTGCGCTTCCCGGACTCGATCAATGAGATGTAGCTGTCGGAAAGGTCGTGACCGGCGAGCTGTGCCTGCGACAAGCGTCTGGTCAGCCGCAGGTTGCGGACACGTTCGCCGACGTTGCCTGGACCCGGCATGTGGACTCACTTAGCGGAAGTAATCAGGCGGCTGGGGTGCCGACATGATTGCACATTGCGGGTTATCGCACATCGAGAGTAATGAAGCGGCCGTGGTCGAGAGCACCGGCTCGGACGTCCTCGCCCCCCTGGATCCGGTGGTTCGGGGCATCGCGTGCCGCCGGTTCGACGGCGGATCCCGATCGGGCCCGTGCCGCCCCGCCGCCCTGCGGAGGGGGTCGCCCCCGGCCCGGACGCGCCGGGCGGCCCTGTCCGCCGTCCGGCTCGCGACGCTCACCTCCGACGTTATCCGACGAGACGCTCAAGATCGGCCAAACGGCGAATATTTGACCGCCCGTTATGCAAGCCTGCCTCCGCGGAGACACTCCAGAAGCCCGTCCCGCGCGGGCTTTCACGCCTTCCGGGCGGCCGGGGCCGCGGGGCCGATCGTCAGTCGTCGGCGGTGGCGTTCTTGTTCGGGAAGATCATTTCGCAGACCTCGAGGTAAAGCTGCTCGGGGTAGGGGAGGTACTCCACCGTGGAGAGCGCCTGGTCCTGGCCGGCGGACTCCAGGACGAACTCGCCGTAACCGAGCATCCGGCCCGCGATCGTCCGCTTGAAGCTCATGTCGGTGACCTTGGCCAGCGGCATCATCGCGACCTTGCGGGTGATGAGGCCCGTGGTCAGCAGCATGCGCTGGTTGGTGATGACGAAGTAGTCGACCGACCACTCGGCGACGCGCCACACGAACCAGGCCAGCAGGACCAGCCAGCCCCACCAGATCGCGGTGGTGCTGGCCGTGTTGCTGACCACCCCCGCGACGATCAGGCCGCCGAGCACGCATCCGACCGGCACCATGAGCACGGCCGGGTGGCGCCGTACGGTGATGACCTGGTTCTCATGCGGGAGCAGATACTTGTTGACCGACGCCGGGGCGGAGTCACCGGGGGTAACGAGCCTCATCGATTGCCTCCCGGAGCGTCGTCCAACGAACCCCGGTGTAGTTTCCCACAGCCCGCACCACCGGCAAAGCCATGTGTCTATGGCGCGTTGTCCAGAGAAGATCGGCGCGCGCGGCGGCGTTTCTCCGCGGCGACGGTCGCCAGCACCTCCAGGTGCCGCCGGGCGATCCGCTCCACCAGGGCGGGCGGCGCGGATCCGGTGACCTCCTCCGCCCCGTACCGCGCGGCGGTCACGCACCGGTTCACCGTCGCGGCGTCGTGGACGCCGTCGAACTCCTCGCCGAGCCGCTCGCCGATCGCCGCGTAACGCGGCCGGTCGCCGTCCCCCTGAATCTGGTGAGCCATGTCGCGTCCTCGAGCTCGCTCCCACCGCCCGGTCCGAAACGGTCCCCCTGTGCCGGGGCGGCGGAGGGGAACGCGCACTGGCGTTCCGTAGCGCGTTCCTACCCCTTGCCACCTGGAACGAACACTCGATGGGGCCGCGCGAACGGATCGACGGCGGAGGTCAGACGACGCCGTAGAGACGGTCTCCGGCGTCGCCCAGCCCGGGGACGATGAAGCCCTGCTCGTCGAGGTGCGAGTCGATCGCCGCGGTGACGACGCGGACCGGCGCGTCCGTCCCCTCGAACTCCTGCTCCAGGTACTTCAGGCCCTCGGGGGCGGCGAGCAGGCAGAGCGCGGTGACGTCGTCGGCGCCGCGGTCCAGCAGCAGCCGGACGGCCGCGGCGAGGGTCCCGCCGGTCGCCAGCATCGGGTCGAGGACGTAGCACTGCCGCCCGGACAGGTCGTCGGGCAGCCGCGTCGCGTACGTCTGCGCCTGGAGGGTGCCCTCGTCGCGGACCATGCCGAGGAAGCCGACCTCGGCGGTCGGCAGCAGCCGGGTCATGCCGTCCAGCATCCCGAGACCGGCGCGCAGGATCGGCACCACCAGCGGTTTGGGGCTCACCAGCTGGACCCCCTCCGCCGGTTCGAGCGGCGTCCGCACCGTGGCCGGGGCGACCCGGACGTCGCGGGTGGCCTCGTAGGCCAGGAGTGTGACCAGCTCGTCGGCGAGGCGCCGGAAGGTGGGCGAGTCGGTGCGCTCGTCCCGCAGCGTGGTCAGCTTGTGCGCGACGAGCGGATGATCGACGGCGAGGGTCTGCATCCGCTCACCGTAACTCACCGGACGCGCGCGGCCAGACGTCGCCAAAACAGGATAGGACGCCTCTGAGCTGGGCAGTATGGGCCTATGAGCAGCGACAGGGAGCAGCAGGCGTCCCCGCCGGAACGGGCTCGTGAGCCCGCGCCGGACCCCCCGGAGCCCTCGGTGACCGAAGTCACAGGCGAGGCCGGCGCCGCGCCGCGGCCCGCTCCGCGGGACGAGGTCCCCCCTGACGACGACGTCTCCCCTGACGAGGTGCGCGAGCGCCTCCGCCGCCGGGCGATCTTCCTACGGGAGCTCGCCGAGGCCCGTGAGCTGCGCCGCCGGGTGACCCCGCACCGTTCGCGCCGGGCGCGGATCCACGCGGCGTTGCGCCGTCGCACCTTCCGTATCCATTGACCCCGATCCAGTAGGTTCTTGCCTCAGGCGCCGGAAAGCGGCGTCCGCTCCCCATCTCACGGCCGGGTACGGCACCCAGTTTGGCGGTGGGGCGCGCGAGGGCGCGCCGCATCTGCGACCATGCCCTGGCAGGAACCGCGCCGGTGGGGTGGAAATGACGGATGTGGACGCGACGGACTTCGCCGTCGTGGTGTACCGGGAAGACGACCGCTGGGAGGCCGAGATCCTCCCGGTGGCGCTGACCGGGGATCTCGCTGGGCTCATCCATGCCCTGCGGCAGCAGCCGAGCCTCGGCGGCACGGTCGGGCTGGTCTCGGTGGGCGACGACTTCTTCGTGGCGATCCGGCTGCTGGGCGACGAGGTCATGGTCTTCCTGTCGGACGTCACCGCGTCGGTCGACTGGCCGCTGGCCGGCCAGGTCCTCGAATACCTGGACATCCCGATCCCCGACGACGAGGAACTGGACCAGGTCCTGCCCGTCGGCGACATGTCGATCTTCAGTGATCTCGGCCTGGACGAGATGGAGCTCGGCGCGATCTCCGGGGACCTGGAGCTGTACCCGGACGAGATGCTGCTCAGCATCGCCGGGCGGCTCGGCTTCGCCCCGGCGTTCGAGCGCGCCCTGGACGCCGTCGGCTGAGCGTCCCGCGTCCCCTCCAGCGCGGCGGGACCGTGCCATCGCGGGCGCGCGTGGACGGAAAAGGCCACCGGTAATCCCCCGCTCACCTGCGGAGGATGTCAAAATGAGCGGGTGTCGTACTTCGCCGCCGTCTTCGCGCGCACCCCGCAGGGCTGGGTCGGGACCGAGGCCATGCTCGCCGAGGCCGAGGGCGTCGACGACGTCGCCGACCTGATGCGGGAGGCGGCCGTCGAGTCCTACGGCGACCCGGTGGTGCTGCTCGTCGAGCAGGACGACGACTGGTTCGCCGTCCTGCGGCTGGACGGCCAGGACGAACCGCGCGCCTACGTCTCGGCCGTCCGCGACGACGGCCTCGGCCCGCTGTTCGGCCAGCTCGTCGGCGAGGTCCCGGAGGGGGACGCGGCGGGCGAGCCCGACCTGCTGGAGGATCTCGGCGTCGACGCCGGACGCCTCGGCGACCTCGGTGAGCGGGCGCTGCCCGGCGACGCGCTGCTCGCGGTCGCCGAGCACGCCGGGTTCGGCGAGGAGTTCGACCGGCTCCGTGACTGACCGCCCCGCCCCGCCCGGCCCCGCGACAGGCCCGGACGACCCGGCGACGAGCTTCGTCGCGGCGATGCGGGCGGCGCTCACCGAGGCCCGCGCGGCCGCCGCGGCGGGCGAGGTCCCGGTCGGGGCCGTCGTCGTCTCCGCCGGCGGCGAGATCATCGGGACCGGCCGCAACGACCGGGAGCGCACCGGCGACCCCACCGGCCACGCGGAGATCGTCGCGCTGCGCGCCGCGGCCGCCGCGGTGGGCGCCTGGCGGCTCTCCGGCCGCACCCTGGTGGTGACGCTGGAACCGTGCACGATGTGCGCGGGCGCGGCCGTCCAGGCGCGCGTGGACCGCGTCGTGTACGGCGCCGCCGACGCCAAGGCGGGCGCCGCCGGGTCGCTGTGGGACGTCCTGCGCGACCGCCGTCTCAACCACCGCCCGGAGGTCGTCGCGGGCGTCCTGGACGAAGAATGCGGCGCCCTGCTCTCCGAGTTCTTCGCGGACCGCAGAGTCGGGTAGGCTTCCCCGCGGTGGTGTCGCCTAGTGGACGAGGGCGCACGCCTCGAAAGCGTGTGAAGTGCAAGCTTCCGTGGGTTCGAATCCCACCACCACCGCCACGATAAAGGGCCGTGACCAGAAAAGGTCGCGGCCCTGACTCATTCTCAGAACAACGACCCCGGCCGCCACGCGAGCGCGCCCCCTGACCGGTGGGGCGAAACCGAAGGCGAGCCCCACCGGGAAGATCGCGAAGCGATTCGCGCTCGCACAAGCCCGGTCACGAAGCGAGCGCCAGCGAGCGAAGTGGGCCGGGATTGCATTAGATCTAACCGACGGTCACGAGGGCGACTCCGGCCACGGCGACGGCCATGCCGACGCGCTGGACGCCGCGCAGCCGCTCGCTGTAGGCGGCTCTGGCCAGCAGGACGGTGACCGCCGGGTAGAGGGACGTGAGGACGGCGGCGAGGCTGAGCATCCCGTGCTGGACGGCGAGGAAGTAGAGCCCGTTGGCGCCCGCGTCCAGCGTGCCGGACAGCAGGGCCAGCCCGATCATGACCCGGCCGGACACCGGCGGGCCGATGTCGCCGCGCAGCCGCGCGGTGACCAGCAGGGCCGCGCCGATGACGGCGATGTTGCCGAGGCGGGCGCCGACGACCGGCCACAGGCCCGCGCCGTCCCCGGCGGTGCCCAGCAGGACGAAGAAGACGCCGAAGAGGATCCCGGACAGTCCGGCCATGAGCGGGCCGGAGTCCGGGAGGCGGCGCCAGCGCGGCGTGCCCGGGGCGGCCGCCTCGCGGTCCGTCGCGTCCTCCATGCTGACCAGGCCGATCGCGACCAGGCACAGCAGCACGCCGAGCAGCACCGCGGCGTCGAGCCGTTCGCCGCGCAGCAGGCCCACACCGACCGGCAGGACGGCGGCGGCCAGCGCCGACACCGGCGCGACCACGCTCATCGGGCCGCGGGCGAGCGCCCGGTAGAAGGTGATGAGCCCGGCGCCGCCCGCGATCCCGGCGCCGAACCCCACGGCGATCGGTGCCGGGGCCGCGGATCCGCCGGTGACCAGCGCGGACGCCAGCACGACCAGCAGTCCGACCGGGACGCACCAGACCAGCGCCCGCAACGCGGTGGAGCGGCGGGCCACGGCGCCGCCGAGGAAGTCGGCGACGCCGTAGGCCAGGGCCGCGCCCAGCGCGAGCATCGTGACCACTAACGCCCGCCGATCAGGCGGCTCTCGATCCGGACGTCCGGCGTGATCGCGCGCAGCCGCGCGGCGAGCCGGTCGCCCGCCTCGGCCAGCCGGTCGAGCGGGTAGGGCTCCAGGCGTTCGAGCAGGAACAGCCCGTTCTTCGTGGTCTCGGTCAGCCGTGTCCGGACGCACTGCCGCCAGTTCCAGCGGCGGCAGGTGACGCCCGCGTCGTCCCGCCAGACGACCTCGCCCTCCGCGGGGTGCTCGACGGCGGGCTCGCCGCCCGCCACGACGTCGAACGGCTCGTCGCCGGTGGCGCGGACCAGCCGCGCCGGCCCCTGATAGGCGTCGAGGTCCTCGCCTCCGATGGGCAGCGCGTACTGGACGCTGACCGCGTTGTAGGCGTCCACAACCCGGTTGATGGACGGCAGGGAGCCGGCCCGCCGGAGCAGCGCGTCCACCGAGGGGCGGGTCCGCTGCGGCTTGGCGCCGAAGGCGCGGTACGCCTCGCGCCATGCCTCGACGTGCGGGTCCCCGGCGTCGGCGTGCTCGGCCGCCTCGGCCAGCCAGGCCCGTGACGCGGTGTCGCCCGGGCCGTTGGCCAGGCCCTCGGCGGTCATGGCGAGCACCGCGAAGCCGGGACGCAGCTCCCGTACGGCGTCGTCGACGACGATCTGCTCCAGCATTCCCCGCTCTCCTCCCGGCTCCGCCCCCGAGCGGTCACTTTAATGAACTTCGTCGGTCATCGTACCGACCGTCTCGGCCGATTCGCCACTACACTGCTCGTCACCCGGCTCACACCCGCCCGCGCCGGACGGGCGGAGAACCCGGTGGGCCGGGACGGCGGAAGCGGAGGAAGGCTTGGGCGGCCAGGAGGCGATCGGCGAGGCCGTCGCGCGGACGGTGCGGGCGCTGCGGGCGGGGCACGGATGGAGCCTGGACGAGCTCGCGGGACGGGCCGGGGTGAGCAAGGGCGTGCTGGTCGGCCTGGAGCAGGGGCGGGGCAACCCGAACCTCGGAACGCTGACGCGGATCTCCGATGCCCTGGGCGTCCCGCTGACCCGGCTGGTGCAGGTGGAGAAGGAGCCACCGGTGCGGATGTTCCCTCCTGAGCGGCACGTCGTGCTGTGGGAGGGCGAGAGCGGCGGGACGGGAACCCTGCTGGCCGGAAGCGACCCCCGCCCCTCTCTGGAGCTGTGGCTCTGGGTGCTGCATCCGGGAGAGCTCCGCAGGAGCGAGCCCCACGTCCCGGGGACCAAGGAGATCGTGTACGTGCAGGAGGGGACCCTCACCCTCGGCGTCGACGGCCGGACCGACGTCCTCGCCGAGGGGACGGCGGCCGTGTTCGTCGGTGACCGGCCCCACTCCTACGGGAACGACACCGGCGGCGAGGTGCGGTTCGTCCTGGCCGTCCTCGACCTCTGACCGGCCCTGAGACCTGGGGGAGCGGCTCAGGAAGTCAGGCGGACGGGCATCGCCAGGTAGCGGTAGCCGGTGTCGTGCTTCTCGGCGGCCGCCGTGTCCTCGGGAGCCTCGCCGTCCTCGCCGTCCTCTCGGTCCGGAATGCCGGTGATCAGCGCCGCCTTGGTGGGGCCCGCGCATTCGAGGCGGGCGTACTCGGTGTCGACGCCGGCGAGGCCGTCCAGCAGGTACTGCGGGGAGAAGGCGATGTCGATGTCCTCGCCGTCGAGCTCGGCGGCGAGGCTCTCGTTGGCGCGGGCCGCGTCGCCGGACGCGGCCCGGACGCGGACCTCGCCGGAGGTGAAGGCGAGCCGGATCGGGGTGCCGCGCTCGGTGACGAGCGCCGCGCGCTTGATCACCTCGACGAACGGCGCGGTGCGGACCCGCGCGACGGACGTCCAGGCGCCGCCGAGCCGGGCCCGGTAGTCGATGTACTGGTCGTCCAGGAGGCGGCTGGTCATGCCGCGCCCGCCGCCGGAGACGCCGAGCAGGGTGTCGCCGGCGCCGCCGAGGCCGAGGGCGACCTCGGCGCCCGGCCGGATGGCCTTGGCGGTGTCGGCGAGGGTGCGGGCGGGCACGACGACGCCCGCGGTGAAGGCCGGGTCCCGCGGCGCCCATGTCAGCTCCCGCGCGGCGATGCGGTAGCGGTCGGTGCAGGCCAGCCACATCGTGTCGCCCTCGAGGTCGATGCGGACGCCGGTGAGCATGGGCAGCGTGTCGTCGCGTCCGGCGGCCGGGACGACCTGCGCGACGGCGGCGGCGAACAGGTCGCCGGGGACGGTGCCGGCGGGGGCGGGCGGCTCGGGGAGGGTGGGGTAGTCCTCGACGGGCATGGTCAGCAGCCCGAACTCGGCGGCGCCGCACCGGACGACGACCTCCGCGCCCTTGAGGGCGATGTCCACGGGCTGGGCGGGAAGGTTGCGGACGATCTCGGCGAGCAGCCGTCCCGGGACGAGGACGCGGCCCGGGTCGGCGACGGCGGCCTCGGTCCGGGAGCGGGCCGAGACCTCGTAGTCGAATCCGGCGAGGGTCAGCGCGCCCTCGGCGGTGGCCTCGACGAGCAGGCCCGCCAGGACCGGCAGCGCGGGCCGCGACGGCAGCGTCCGCGCGGCCCAGGCCACGGCCTCCGCGAGCTTCTGGCGGTCGACCCGGAGCTCCACCCTGTTCTGCCTTCCCATCGCCGTCGGACCGGCGTCCGGCCCTCGGGGGCACGTTATCCCCGCCCTCCGACATCCCCGGGAACGGCCGGTCAGAACAGGGCGGGCTCGACGCTGCCGCGTGTCTCGCGCTCGAAGTCGAGCAGGTACCGCTTGCGTTCCAAGCCGCCGCCGTAGCCGGTGAGGCCGCCGCCGGAGCCGACGACGCGGTGGCAGGGAACGATGACGCTGACGGGGTTGCGCCCGTTGGCCAGGCCCACGGCCCGGGACGCGGTGGGGCTGCCGATCTCGACGGCCAGTTCCCCATAGGTCACGGTCTCGCCGTAGGGGATGTGCTGGAGCGCCTCCCACACCCGGCTCTGGAAAGGCGTTCCGCGCAGGTTCAGCGGCAGGTCGAAGTCGGTCAGCTCGCCCGTGAAGTAGGCGGCGAGCTGGTCGGCGACGGCGGCGAACGGTTCCGAGCGCGGATCCGGTGCCGGGGCACCGAAGGTGTCCTCTGACGGGAGGTGCCGCTGCTTTTCCATGTACAGGCCCGACAGCCCGCCGTCGGTGACGACCATGGTGAGGGGGCCTATGGGGCTGTCCAGGACGACGTGCGTCGTTTCCATGGAGGAGATCCTCTCTCGTTCAGGAGGCGGGCAGCAGGTTGATGGCGTGATCGCCCGTCGCCCACAGGTACTGGACGGCGTAGGCGCGCCAGGGGCGCCACTCGGCGGCTCGCCGGGTGAGGGCCGCGGGGGTGGAGGGGAGGCCGAGGGTGCGGGCGGCCGCGCGGATGCCGAGGTCTCCCGGGATGAACGCGTCAGGGTCGCCGAGCGCACGCATCGCGATGGTCTCGACGGTCCACGGCCCGAATCCCGGAAGGGCCGCCAAGCGCGCGCGGGCCTCTTCCCAGTCGCTTCCCACGCCGAGATCGATGTCGCCCTTGGCGAGCGCCGTCACGAGGGTGGTGATGGTCGTCCGGCGGACCTGCGGGAACGCGAGGGCCTCGGGGTCCAGCCCGGCCAGTGCGGAGGGCGTCGGGAACAGGTGGGTCAGCCCTCCCCCGGGGTCACTGATCGGGTCGCCGTGGGCGAGGACGAGCCGGGCCGCGTGGGTGCGGGCGGCGGCCGTCGACACCTGCTGTCCGAGGACGGCCCGGACGGCGAACTCGGGGGCGTCCACGGTGCGCGGGACGCGGCGTCCCGGCGCCTTGGCGACGAGCGGGGCGAGCACGGGGTCGGCGCCCAGCAGGTCGTCCACGGCGACCGGGTCGGCGTCGAGGTCGAGCATCCACCGGCACCGGCTGATCGCGATGGTGAGGTCGCGCAGGTCGCTGAGGGTGAGGGTGCAGGCGACGTGGTCGGGCCGGGGGCTCAGGGTGGCGATGCCGTGCCCGTGGGGGAGGCGCATCGTGCGGCGGTACGCGCCGTCCCGCCACTCCTCGACGCCGGGGACGGCGGTCGCGGCGAGGTGCCCGAACAGGTTGTCGGGGCAGAGCGGTGCCCGGAAGGGGAGCCGCAGGGAGAGGGATCCCGAACCCGCGGGCGGGTGGCCCTTGGCGACGCGGTCGCGCAGCTGGGTGGGAGTGAGTGCGAACACCTCCTTCACGGTGTCGTTGAAGGCGCGGATACTGGCGAAACCTGAGGCGAAGGCAACGTCCCCCATTGGGAGGGGTGTCGTCTCGATGAGGAGGCGGGCCGTCTGCGCGCGCTGGGCCCGCGCCAGGGCCAGTGGGCCGGCGCCCAGTTCGGCGTTGAGCTGACGCTCGATCTGGCGGGTGCTGTAGCCCAGCCGGACAGCGAGGCCGGGGACGCCGTCGCGGTCGACGACGCCGTCGGCGATGAGGCGCATGGCCCGCGCGACGACGTCCGCGCGGTGGTTCCACTCGGGGGAGCCGGGGCTGGTGTCGGGCCGGCACCGCTTGCAGGCGCGGAAACCGGCCTGCTGCGCGGCGGCGGCGCTAGGGTAGAACCGCATGTTCTGGGGTTTGGGCGGCACGACCGGGCAGCTCGGGCGGCAGTAGATCCCGGTGGTCACGACCCCGGTGAAGAACCACCCGTCGAACCGGGCGTCCTTCGACTGGACGGCCCGCACGCACCTTTCCACATCTTCGTGCATTCCTCCAGCATCACCGATGGTCAGGCGGATTCACTAGCGGGAATCCGACATCAACCCTCCGGGGCCGGGCGGCCCGCGAACGCGTACAGGACGACGCCGAGGCTGATCGCGGCGATGCCCGCCCAGGCGAGGGCGCCGGGCACGTCCGTGGTGGTGAACAGCGGTTCGAGCAGGGCGACGAACACGACCTCGACGGCCTGCGTCGCCTCCACGGCCGCGAGCCGCAGCGGATGCCGCCGGACCCGGTGCGTCGCGGCGAAGAACAGCGACGTCGCGACCACGCCGGAGCTGACGGCGACGACGAGGGTCGTGGCGAGCTGCCCGGCCGTCGGCGCCCCGGCGCGGACGCCCCCGGCGAGCGCCGTCACCAGCCAGAACGGCAGGCTCGCGATCGACATGGCGAGCAGCCGCTGGAAGGTGTCCAGGTCCGTCCCGGCCAGCTCCATGGTGCGGCGGTTGCCGACCGGGTAGGCGACGGCCGCGACCAGCACGGCGGCGACCCCGCCCGCCATGCTCGCCGACGAGCCGCCCTGGCCGCCGGCCTGGGTGAGGAACACCCCGGCCAGGATGACGGCGGACAGCGCCAGGCCGCGGCCGGGGATCCGCGCGCGCTCGTCGCGGTACAGCAGCGGCGCGAGGAGCATCCCGCACACGATCGTGACCTGCCAGGTCGCGGCGACCGTCCAGCCGGGCGCGAGGTCGGCGGCCAGGCACATCGGCGCGTAGAACAGCCCGAAGCCGACCGTGCTCCACAGCGTCCAGGGCAGGGGAGCGGCGCGCAGCGCCCGCAGGACGGGGCCGACGCCGCCGCGGAGGCCGACGATCACCAGGAAGATCGGTAGTGAGAAGAGGAACCGGAGGGCGCCGCTCCACTCCCAGGCGCCGCCGTCCACGGCCATCATCCGGTTGGCGATGAACGAGACGGAGAAGAACAGCGCGCCGAGCACGCCCAGCCCGATCGAGGCCGTGGCACCGGCCCGTCCGGTGGCGCCCCGCACGGACGCGGCGGGAGCCTCGGCTTTCACCACGGGAACGTTCCCTTCTCGCGCCGGCCGGTGCTCCCGATCATCGTCGGCGGGCAGGGGCGCGGGCCAGACACTATCCAGAACAGAACAGGACGGATCAGGTCAATGGCTCGGACCGTCGTCTCCCGACGCCCGCCGCATGACCCCCGAGGTAATCGATCTCCGTCCGCCGAGACGGCAGCGTAGGGGACACCGGGAGGGAGGAACCCCTCCGAACCCGGACCGAACCGATGGGAGCATGACCATGAGCGACGTTCAGCAGCGGGTCGAGCGTTACCTGGCCGTCTGGAACGAGACCGACCCCGCCGCCCGCCGCGCCGCGATCGACGCGCTGTTCACCGAGGCGCCCGTGTACGTCGACCCGCTCGGCCTGGCCGAGGGCCGGGACGCGATCGACGCCTTCGTCGGCGCCGCCCAGGGCCAGTTCCCCGGCCTGGTCTTCCGCCCCGCGGGCGTCGTGGACGCCCACCACAACGTGGCCCGCTTCACCTGGGAGCTGGGCCCCGAGGACGGCGAGGCGATCGTGGTCGGTTTCGACGTGGTGGCGTTCGACGAGGACGGCCGCTTCGACCGGGTGACCGGGTTCCTCGACAAGGTCCCGGCCGCCTGACCGGGACCTCGCCGGAGTCGGGGTGACGCCCCGCGGGAAGAGCGGCGCTCCCGGTACGGGGGCGCACGGTCAGATCTGGCGGAGCGCGCCCCCGTCCACCGCCCACTCGGCCCCGGTGACCTGGACGGCCAGGGGCGACAGCAGGTAGGCGATGACGCGCGCCACGTCCAGGGGCGTGCCGAGCCGCCGGACGGGCAGCCGCCGTTCCCGCACGACGAACCGCTCGACGGCCTCCTCGACGGGGAGGCCGTACTGGTCGGCGAGCTGGTCGGCGAACCCGCCGGGGCGGTCCCAGAGCCGCGTGCGGGTGGGGCCGGGCGTCACGACGTTCGAGCGGACCCCGCACCGCCCGAACTCCCCCGCCAGCGTCTTCGACACCGACAGCAGGGCCGTCTTGGACGCGGCGTAGTCGACCAGCGGCGTGTCGGGGAACCGCCCGGCCTCGCTGGAGACGTGCACCAGGCTGCCCGCGCCCTGGTCGATCAGGGCGGGCAGCGCGGCGCGGGCCATCCGCACCGCCGCGTGGAGGTTCAGCTCGAAGGTGGCGTGCCACTGCCGGTCGGTGACGTCCAGGAAGCCGATCCGCGAGTCGAGCGCGCCGGCGTTGTTGACCAGCCCGTCCAGCCGGCCGTGCCGGTCGAGCGCGGCGTCCACGACGCGCTGCGCGGCGGCCGGGTCGGTGAGGTCGGCGGCGACGCCGGTGACGTGCGCGCCGAGCCGTTGGAGGGGAGCGGCGTCGCGGGCGACGCCCACCACGCGGGCGCCCTCGGCGGCCAGCAGCCGGGCGGTGGCCTCGCCGATCCCGGCGGAGGCCCCGGTGACGACGTACACCTTGCCGTCGAGTTCGAGATCCATGATCCTTTCCTGCTTTCTGTCGAGGGCGGGACGTCCGGGGACGTTTCAGGAGCGGCGGAGGAAGCCGGCGACGAGCCCGGCGCCCGCGAGCGTGATCGCCGCGTTGGCGAGGGTCGCGGCGTGCACGCCGCCGAGGACGGTGGCGTGCGCGGTCGCGACGGCGCTCATGACCGGGATGCCGAGGGTGATCGCGACCTGCTGGGTCATGGTGGCCAGGCCCGTCGCCAGGCCCTGCTCGCCGTCGGGCAGCCCGGCGGTCGCGGTGCCCATGAACGCGACGATCGCGACGAGGTTGCCGAAGCCGCCGATCGCGGTGGCGGTCAGCAGCAGCCCGAGCCCGCCGCGCCCGGAGCCGAGGCCGAGCAGCGCGGCCGTCGCCGCGGCCTGCAGGACGAGCCCGCCCGCGAGGGCGGCCCGGCCGCCGAACCGGCCGATGAGGCGCGGCGCGGCGACGCCCCCGGCGAAGGTCCCGGCGCCCAGGACGCCGAGGGCGAGGCCGGTCGCCAGCGGGGAGAAGCCGAGGACCTGCTGGAGGTACAGGGTCATCAGGAACACCAGCGAGGTCTCGGTGGCGAAGGCGATGAACCCGCCCGCGTTCCCCCACGCCACGGTCCGCCTGGTCAGCACGCCGAGCGGAGCCAGCGGGGCCGGGGAACGCCGCTCGATCAGGACGAACGCGACGAGCAGGACGGCCGCCGCCGCGAGCGCGGCCAGTGCCAGGAAATCGTCCCCGCCGTGCGCCCCTAGGGCGGTGATGCCGTAGACGAGCGCGAGGAGGCCGCCGGTGACGGTCACGGCGCCGGGGACGTCCAGCCGCGCCGCGTCCCGCGACCGGCTCTCGGCGACCAGGGCGGGCGTGACGGTGAGGATCACCGCCGCCACCGGCACGTTGACCAGGAACGCCCACCGCCAGCTCAGCAGGTCGGTGAGCACCCCGCCGAGGATCGCGCCCACGGTGAACCCGGCGGACATCAGCGCGCCGGAGAGCCCGAGCGCCCGCGTCCGCAGCGGCCCCTCGGGGAAGGACGTGGTGAGCAGCGACAGGGCCGCCGGGGTGGCGATCGCGGTGGCCAGGCCCTGGAGCACGCGCCCGGTCAGCAGCATCGCCGGGGACGTGGCGAGCCCGCCGGCCAGCGAGCCGACCGCGAGCAGCGCCATGCCCGCCAGGAGCATCCTGCGTCGTCCGAACAGGTCGGCGACGCGGCCGAACAGGAGGGTGAACCCGGCCGCGGGAAGCGCGAACGCCGTCGCGATCCACTGGAGCCGGTCAAGGCCGAAGCCAAGCCCGTCCCCGACGACGGGCAGGGCCACGTTCAGGATGGAAAAGTCGATGGCGAGCATGAACTGCGCGCCGAGGAGGAGGGTCAGAGTCAGCTTGTGCCGTGACGACATCCGCTCGGGGGAGGCGATGTCGGCGGTGAGAGTGGTCATGCCGGAACGATCGCCCGCGGTGTGGGACCCGACCCAGCCCCCGGCCTTTCGTACCACTGGCAGTAGCAGCCTGGATAACCTCACCGGCATGGCACGGAACGGCGAACTGGGCGAGTTCCTCAAGTCACGGCGCGCGCGCCTGCGCCCCGAGGACGTCGGTGTTCCCTCGTACGGATCCCGCCGCCGCGTCCCTGGCCTACGCCGTGAGGAGCTGGCGCAGCTCGCCGGGGTCAGCGTCGCGTACTACATCCGCCTGGAGCAGGGGACGGCCGAGGGCGTCTCCACCGAGATCCTCGACGCGGTCTCCAGGGCCCTCCGGCTGGACGGCGACGAGCACGCCCACCTGCACCGCCTCGCGCACCCCCCGCGCCGCGCCCGCGAGCAGGCCCCGCCCCGCCTGCGGGCACCGCTCCAGTACTTGCTCGACTCCATCGAGCACGCCCCCGCCTACATCGTCGGCCACCACACCAATGTCGTGGCTTGGAACCGCCTTACAGCGGCGGTCTTCGTCGATCTGGCGAACGTCCCCGCGGATGAGCGGACCTGGTCGCATCAGATCCATCTCAGTGACGACTACAAGGCGCGCCTAGGCGACAACTGGCCGACCGTGGCCCGCCGTAACGCGGCCTACCTCCGCTTCCGGTCCGGCCAAGACCCGGACGACCCGCAACTCCAGGCCCTCATCGCGTGCCTACGTGAACGCAGCCCCGACTTCGGGCGCCTGTGGTCAGCTCACCATGTGACGGATCTGACCCATGGTGAGGCGCGCATCGACCATCCCGAGGTCGGACGGATCGTCCTGCCCTTCGAGACCCTGCACCTCCCCGGCGACCCGGACCTGAGCCGTCTCATGCTCTACGCCGCCGAGCCGGGATCCCCGTCGGAGCGGGCCCTTCGCACCCTGGCGGAGTCGTCGTCCCATCTGTCCAGCGCTGACCTCGCGGAGGAATCCGCCTAGAGGGACTGGTTCCTGGCGCTACGGAAGTGGGCTTCGCGGTCCAGGGTGGCGAGGACCGTGTTGACGAGGACCACTGCCGCGAAGACAAGAGCGAGAACGGGACGGCCCACCCCGTACAGGGCCAGCGCCCCCGAGCCGAAGACCACGGCCTTCACGAGGAGGACGAAGGGCAACGGCACCGTGTACTTGGCCCGTGGCGCCGCGAAAGCGCCCCACAGGGCCATCGCCAGGATCGGCGCGCCGAGGCCGAGGAGGATGTGCGCGAGGACGTTCCCGCCGGTGGTGAACCCCCACCAGGCCAGCGCGGCGAGGGCCACGAGTTCCAGCAGGAACGCCAGGCCCTCGTTGACCGCGTGAAGCGGGCCGGGAAGACGCACACGCCGATCGTCCCACCGGGCCCGGCGGCGCCGCTACCCTGCGAGCAGCGATGATCTCAGGAGGAGCGTGATGGACGGGCCGGTCGTCGGCTGGCGAGAGGACGGGCGCGAGATCCGCGCCCGGTGGCGGTCGGAGAGCGGCGCGCCGCCGCCGCGCCGGGTCGTGGTCGCCGGGGACGAGACCCGAGCGGACGACGCGTACCGGATGGCCTGCGAGGGGACCGCGCTGCTGTGGCGCGGCGACTACCAGAACGCCCGGCAGTTGCTGTCGGCCATGGCGCGGCGTATCGACCGGCCACCGCGCAGACGCAGGCACAAGGCGGAACCGTCCCAAGTACAGGCGTTCCACCTGTATCGGCAGGCGCGGGCCCAGCGCGCGCGGACGCTGGGGATGCTGCTCGTCCCGTTCGAGGCGGGGCACGTGATGCCCCTGAGGCGGGCACCGGACGTCCAGGACGCGTGCCGGGCGGCGTACGGACCGGACGATCAGCCCTATGTGACGTCCCTGCGCGAGATCCTCGGACTGGTCGGCGCCTATGAGTGGCGTGAGAAGGGCGTGCCGATCCCAGCGCTGGGTGGGGGGCGGATCCACCCGCACTATGGCGTGTTCTCCCCCGTCCGGGGCGAGTACGTCGATCTGGTCGCGGAGGCGCCGCTCCCCGGCACCGACTCCGCGTTCGACATCGGCACGGGCACCGGTGTTCTGGCCGCCGTTCTCGCACGCCGCGGCTTGGAACATGTCACCGCCACTGATCAGGACCCGCGCGCGCTTGCCTGTGCCCAGGAGAACGTCTCCAGGCTCGGTCTGGCCGAGCGGGTGGAGGTCGTCCAGAAGGACCTGTTCCCCGAGGGGCAGGCGAGGCTCATCGTGTGCAATCCCCCGTGGGTGCCCGCGAAGCCCGGCTCCCCCTTGGACCATGCCGTGTACGACCCGGACAGCCGGATGCTCAAGGGCTTCCTGGCGGGGCTCCCCGGCCACCTGGAACCGGACGGGGAAGGCTGGCTGATCCTCTCCGACCTGGCCGAACATCTCGGGCTGAGGTCACGCGAAGAGCTGCTCCAGGCGTTCACGGCGGCAGGGCTGGAGGTCGCCGGACGGCTGGACGCCAAGCCCGTCCACCCGCGCGCCGCCGACCCGGACGACCCCCTGCACGCCGCACGGGCCGCCGAGGTCACCTCGCTGTGGCGGCTCAGGCATGGCTCCGGTGGGCGGTCTCCGGGCCGATGACGCGCAGCAGCTCCAGCGCCTCGATGGTGGGCGAGCCGGGCGGCGGGGTGAAGACGAACACCCGCTGGTCCTCCGCCGGGGTCAGCAGCACCTCCGTGTCGAACTCGATCGCGCCGACCTCCGGGTGCAGGACCTTCATCCGGCTCGTGCGGTGCAGGCCGACCTCGTGCATGTCCCACAGCCGCGTGAACTCCGGGCTGGCCTCGTGCAGCCGGGCGACCAGCGCCGCCGCGGCCGGGTCGTCACCGCGCCGGGCCACCGCGGCGCGCAGGTCGGCGACGTGGAGGCGGCCGTTGCGGTCGTGCTCGTCCACCGGGTACGCCTGCCGGACGAACGGGTCGGTGAACCAGCGCCAGACGATGTTGCGGTCCTGCTCGTCGACCGTGCAGACGCAGCCGAACAGGGCCTCCGCCAGGGCGTTCTGAGCCAGCACGTCGCCGAGGTCGCCGACGATCTGCGCGGGGGTCTCGGCCAGCCGGTCCAGCAGGTACAGCAGGCCGGGCCGGACGTGCTCGCCCGCGAAGGGGCCCGCGGGCGGCCGGTGCCCGGCCAGGACGTACAGGTGGTCGCGCTCGTCCCCGTTCAGCCGCAGGGCGCGGGCGAGCGCGCCGAGGAGCTGCGTCGACGGCTGCGGGCTGCGGGCCTGCTCCAGCCGCATGTAGTAGTCCGCGGACATCCCGGCGAGCTGCGACACCTCCTCGCGGCGCAGTCCGGGCGTGCGGCGGCGCGGCCCGGTGGCCAGGCCGACCTCCTGCGGGCGCAGGCGCTCGCGGGAGCGGCGGAGGAAGTCGGCGAGCTGCCGGCGGTCCATCTCCATGTCTCCATCATCCGACCGGTTGCGCCGTGCCCGCACCCCGCAGCGTGGGATCGCTGATCCTAGCCAGAACGGTCCGCTCCTCATGGGCGGCCCGCGCTGGCAGTTTCGAGACATGACCACTGTGACCATTGGAAATGCCCGCATCCCCTACCGCGTCCACGGGTCCGGGCCCACGCTCGTCCTCGTCCACGGCGCCGGTCCCGGTTCCGGCATGTGGGACTACCTACTCGACCGCTTCACCGGCCGCACCCTGATCCTGCCCGACCTGTCCGGCAGCGACGCCGCCGAGGACGACGGCGCGCCGCTGACCATCGAGACGCTCGCCGAACAGGTCATCGCCGTGATCGAGGACGTCGACGCCGGCCCCGTCGACCTCGTCGGCTTCTCCCTCGGCGCCTCGGTCGTCGCCGCCGCCGCCGCGCTCCGCCCCGACCTCGTCCGCCGGCTGATCCCCATCAACGGGCTGGCCACATCGGACGACGAGTACGTCCAGCAGATCATGACCACCTGGCTCACCCTGGCGGGCAACGCCGAAGGCTTCGGCCGGTACGGCACGCTCACCGCCTACAGCAGGTCGCACATGAACGAGATCGGCCACGACTCCGTCGAGCAGAGCCACGGGTTCATGAGCCCGACGGAGGGCCAGCTCCGCCACCTCGACCTCCTCCTCCGGATCGACCTCCGGGAGCTGCTGCCGAAGATCGAGGCGCGCACGCTGGTGATCGGCTGCACCCACGACCAGACGCTCCCCGTGGAGAACCACCGGGAACTGCACGCGGGCATCCCCGGCGCCGAGTACACCGAGCTGGACTCGGGGCACGTCGTGCTGGCGGAGCGAACGGACGAGTTCGTCAAGGTCATCCAGGACTTCCTCGACCGCCCGTGACCGCGCCGGGGCGGCGTCCTGGGTCGGACGCCGCCAGGCAGGCGCGGACGGGTATCGCCGCTACCCCGATGGACCCCTGCGGAAGGCCCCCCGCGCCGGGCACGATGGCACCATGCGTCCCATCGAGCAGCAGACCATCCTCATCACCGGCTCGACCGACGGCCTCGGCCGCGCCCTCGCCGCACGGCTCGCCGCCGAAGGCGCCACCGTCCTCGTCCACGGCCGCGACGACGAGCGCGGCGCGGCGACCCTGGAGGAGATCGGGGGACGGACGTCCTGGTACCGCGCCGACCTGTCGTCCCTCGCCGAGGTCCGGGCGCTGGCCGAGGCCGTCCGCGCCGGCCATCCCCGGCTGGACGTGCTGGTCAACAACGCGGGCATCGGCGGCGCGGGCCCGCGCGAGGAGAGCGCCGACGGGCATGAACTGCGGTTCGCGGTGAACTACCTGTCGGGATTCCTGCTCACCCGGCTGCTCCTGCCGGTCCTGCGCGCCTCGGCGCCCGCGCGGATCGTCAACGTCAGCAGCCTCGGCCAGACCGCCCTCGACTTCGACGACGTCATGATCACCCGCGGGTACTCGCCGATGCGCGCCTACTGCCAGAGCAAGCTCGCCCAGATCATGTTCACCGTCGACCTGGCGGCGGAGCTGGCCGGGACGGGCGTCACCGCCAACGCGCTGCATCCGGCCACCTTCATGCCCACTAAAATGGTCCCCTCGCCGATCAGCACGCTGGAGGAGGGCGTCGAGGCGACCCACCGCCTGGTGACCGACCCCGCCCTGGACGACGTCTCGGGCCGCTTCTTCGACGGCCTCCGAGAGGCCCGCGCGGACCCCCAGTCCTACGACGCGCGGGCCCGCGCGTCGCTGCGAACGCTCTCCGAGCAGCTCACGGCCCCCTGACCGTGTCGTCGACCGATCACCGTGAGGACGCCCCGATGACCGACCTCCGCTTCGCCGAGCTGCCCGTCCCCGTCATGACCGCCCTGCGCGACGGCGATCTCGATACCGCCCGCGCCCTGACCGGCCTGCCCATGACCGCCTACTTCGTCACCGGCGAGGCCAGGGCGCTCTGGCGGTTCCGGCTCGCCCAGCTCGTCCGCAGCCCCGGCGACGCGCCCTGGATCGTCCGCGCCGCCGTCACCGAGCCCGGGGGCGAGGTCGTCGGGCACGCCGGGTTCCACGCCGCGCCGGACGAGCACGGCACCGTCACCGTCGCCTACTCCGTCGACCCCGCGCACCGCCGCAGGGGGTACGCCAGGGCGATGCTCGCCGCCCTGATCGACCGCGCCGCCGCCGATCCCGCCGTCCGCGTCGTCCGCGCCACCATCGCCCCGGGCAACGCCGCGTCGCTCGCGACGATCGCGGGGTTTGGGTTCGCCCAGGCCGGCGAGCAATGGGACGAGGAGGACGGTCTCGAACTCGTCTTCGACCTCCCCGTATGACACGAGAGGACGCCCATGGAGCAGTCGACGCCGAACCCGGCCCTGAACGACCTCGACGCCCTCATCGGGGAATGGGACGTCGCGGTTCCCATGCTCACCACCGCCCGCGGCCGCGTCCGCGTCGAGCGGGCCGAGGGCGGGGCCTTCCTGCGGCTGCGCTCCGAGGCCCCCGCGCCCGTGCCGTCCAGCACGATGATGATCGGCCGGGACGACGCGTCCGGCGCCTACACCGCCCTCTACCACGACTCCCGCGGCGTCTCCCGCCTGTACCAGATGGGGTTCGCGGGCGGCGTGTGGACGATGTGGCGCGCGGCGCCGGGCTTCCACCAGCGCTTCTCCGGGACCCTCTCCGGCGACGGCTCGGAGATCCGGGCCTCCTGGGAGCGATCCGAGGACGGCTCGTCCTGGGCTCTCGACTTCGACCTGACCTACACCAGGACGCGCTGACTCAGGGGCGGGTGTGCGAGCCCTCGTCCAGCTCCATGAACACGGCGGGGACCTTGTTGTCCATGACGACCCGTCCGAGCAGCTCCGCCAGCCCGTCGCGCTCGCCCTCGCCGAGGCCGTCGCACAGCGCCTCGACCCGCCGGCACGTCTCGGCGTAGAACTCCTCGACGAGCGCGCCGCCCTTCGCCGTCAGCGCGACCCGCGCCGCGCGCCCGTCCTCCGGGTCCGGCTCGCGCCGCACCAGCCCGTTGCGGGCCGTCCGGTCCACGAGGCCCGTCAGGCTCGACTTCGCCAGCCCGAGCATCCCGCCGAGCTCGCCCATCCCGTACGGCTGCGGCATCAGGACGCAGAGGAGCTGTCCCTGCTGCGGCGTCAGCCCGTACTCCCGCGCCGATTCCGCGTACACGGCGCTCACCAGGAACGAGGACCGCACCAGCGCGGTGACGGCCCCCATCCGCCCATCTGCTGCATCACCCACCCGGCCAGGTTAGAACACCGCTCGACCCGACATATAGTTCGTACTACGAACTAGCGAAGGGGAGACCCATGACCTCGGCACTGTTCGGCATCGGCGGCAGCACCGCCGTCGACGCCGCGCCCCAGACCCTCCGCCTCGCGGCCCAGGCCGACCGGCAGGGCCTCGACCTGCTCACCTTCTCCGACCACCCCTACTTCCCCGACCGCCTGGACGCCTACGCCGCCCTCGGCGCCGTCCTCGGCCGCACCGAGCGGATCTCCGGCCTCGTGAGCGTCACCAACCTGCCCACCCGCCCCGTGCCCATGCTCGCCCGCACGGTCACGTCCCTGTCCGCGCTGTCCGGCGGCCGGATCGTCCTCGGCCTCGGCGCGGGCGGACTCTGGGACGAGATCACCAAAATGGGCGCACCCCGCCTGTCCCCCGGCGCCGCCGTCCGCGCGCTCGAAGAGGCCATCCCCCTTCTCAGGGCCCTGTCCGGGGGCGGCGACCCGGTGACCTTCGACGGCGAGTTCTCGCACGTCTCGGCGCTCGCCCCCGCCGCCGTCCCGGCGCCCCCGATCTGGACCGGCTCCGTGGGCCCCAAGTCGCTCGCCGTCACCGGGCGCCTGGCCGACGGCTGGATCCCCGGCCACGCCGCCGACTGGCTCAGCCCCCGCTACCGCACGTCCCGTCCGATCATCGACGAGGCCGCCGCGGCGGCCGGCCGCGATCCCGCCGACATCGCCACGATCTACAACATCCCCGGCAGGATCACCGAGGCACCCGTCCGGGCCACCCGCGACGGCGACGGCCGCTGGACGGGCGGCTCCGTCGGCCAGTGGGTCGAGGAGCTCACGACGGCCGTCCTGGACCACGGCGCCTCCGGCTTCGTCCTCTTCCCCACACAAGACACCCCTCCCGATGTGGCCCTGAGCCGCTGGGCCGAGGAAATCGTCCCCGCCGTCCGCGAGGCCACCACCTGAAGGGGCTCCCGGACGCACCGGGAGCCCCACAGGCCGACGTCACCGCTTCAGCGTGAGTCCCTGGGACTGAAGCGCCTCGTCCAGCGGCTGGAAGTAGGACTGGAAGCCGCTACGGCAGCTTCCCGTCGTCCCGCCGGAGGTGATGCCCACGGCGGTGCTGCCGGTCTGCAGCGAACCGCCGCTGTCACCGGGCTGCACGCACGCGGTGGTCTCGATCAGATCCGAGACCGAGCCCTCCTGGTAGTTCACCGTCCGCCCGTAGCCGCGGATGGTGCCGGTGGTCGTCCCGGTCGTGGAGCCCTTCTTGGTGATCTGGCTGCCCGCCGCGGGACGCCCCACCTGGGTGAGGTTGGCGTTGCTCAGGGCCACCGAACCGGTCTTGCGGATCGTTCCGTAGTCGTTGCCGGGGAAGCTGCTCGCCGCCCGGGTGCCGACGGTCCCACCGCCGGCGGCCGTCCAGGTGGAGCCGATGTTCGTGCAGTGCCCGGCGGTGACGACGTACTCCTGCCCGCCCTTGACGCCGATGGCGGACACCGAGCACCGGGAACCGCCGGTGTAGATGGCCTCACCGGGACCGAGGACCAGCCGCGGCGCCGCCGGCACCCGCTTGATCTGAACGGTCGCGCCGAGCGCGCGGGCGCGCTTGACGAAAGCGTTCGTGGCGGCGTCGTTGTCGTTCTTGGGCACGCTGACGACGACGGCGTTGGAGATGACGTCGACGCCCCAGGCGAGCCCGGTCGTGCCCTTGGTGCCCGCGAGGCGATCGAGCGTTCCCTTCGACGCGTTCAGCGGCCTGATGCCGAACTTGACGACGCGTGCCTTGAGACCGGCGTCCTTCACCTGCCGGGCGGCGGCGGTGCCGGTGACGTTGACGACGAGGTCGCCCTTGCCGTCGACGTACGACCCTGCCTGCTGGTCGCCGAGCCGTGACGTGAGCTGGTCGGCGACCATTGTCTGAGCGGACTGAGCGAGCCGGAGGGGCTCTGCCGGCCGTGCCTGGGCGCTTGCGGGAACGGTCCCGAACGCGGGGAGCGTGATCAGTGCCGCGGCACTCAGCAGTGGGGTGGCCACGCGTTTGACGTGCGTTCCACGGTTCACCGTTGTCCACCTTTCGCCGCCGATCAGCGAGGGGAGCTCCCGGCGGCATGTCGGGGTTGCGGAGCACGCGCCATAACACATCAACTCGCAGTGACGAGTCGTGCGACAAAGGCGACGTGTGGCAGCACCGTACTTCGGCGAACCACCGCCCACCACATGTCAAGCTGCACTTGAAATTTCAATTCATTCTGAACGGCCATCACTCGAAACGCGGCACCGCCACCCGAGAAAACCGCTGTGACCAGGCATTTCTCAGCGCGTCCAGAATGTTGCGAAGTCGATCGCGAAACTGAAAAACCTGATCATCCCTCATCGGCCGCCCGGCAAGCCGTTAAGCTCCCACCAGGGACACCCGCCGCCCCCCGCCTTCACGCTCCCACCCCGCCAAGCCCCAGGCGGACGACCGGCCGACGAGCCTCACCCCGGCCGCCGGGACGCTCCTCAAGAAGGCCCGGCCCCTATCAGGCACCAAGGCGCCGCCCTATCCGCGGCCTCGCCGTTCTCCTACGCACCACAAAAGGCAGCGGTCACGCACCCGACACGAGTGCCTGAAACTCCCGAGCCGCGGCAAGCCCCCGCGCACTGCCGGGCAGTTCCCGCCATATCTGCCCGACGAGATGCCGCGTAGCCAGAACGGGCCGGGACCGCCCACGCACCGAGGAAACGGCCACTTCCAGCCCTTCGCTCACCGCACCCGCTCTGACCAGGCGATAAGACACATCAGGCGCAGATTGGTGATCGGCCCGAGCGCGCCGGAAGGATACAGAGCATGAGATTCCACAACGGCCGCCGGCGCCCCGTGGTCACCGATCGTCGTGCGGACATACGCCTCCTTCCGTCTGAGCTGGCTCTCCGCACGGTCCCGGGGCGGTTGGGCCTGCTCGCGGCCTAGAGCACCACCTGCGACCTCGACAGGTGGCACGTTCTGCCGGCGGCTGGGGGCGAAAACCCGGTGCGGACGGTCGGCGCGGCGGTGTGTGATCGCGGTATGGCGATTGTGCTGGGCGAGCCGGGAGCCGACCGGCTGAGCGGGGTTGTGGACGTGCTGCGGGAGTGGCAGGACGACGGGGCGCCGTGGCAACTGCATCCGGGGGACCTGGGCTGGTTCTGGCGGTTCGGTGCGGAGACGACGGCCGCGGCGGTCCGGACCTGGAGCCGGGACGGACGGATTCTCGCCGTCGGGCTGCTGGACGACCCCGAGCTGAGGTTGCTGCGGCTGACGGTCGCGCCGGACGCCCGGCGGGACCGGGAGCTGGCGCGGCATCTGGTCGAGGACGTGACCGGGCCGGAGCGCGGCGTACTGGCAGAGGGGAAGGTGTGCGTCGAGGCGCCGAGGGGCGCGCTGGTCCACGACCTGCTGTTGGAGGACGGCTGGAAGGCCGGTGAGCCATGGGCGCCGCTGCGCCGCGACCTCACCGGGCCGGTGAAGGACACGGGCATGCGGATCGAGGTGATCGGGCCGGAGCAGGCACACGTGCGGGCCGCGGTACAGCGGGCCTCGTTCGATGGGTCGACGTTCACCGAGGAGCACTGGCACGCGATGGCGGCCGGATCGCCGTACGCCGACGCCCGGTGCCTGGTCGCCTACGACGACCGGGGCGACGCGGTGGCGGCGACGACGGTGTGGTCGGCCGGTCCGGACAAGCCCGGGTTGCTCGAACCACTGGGCGTGCGTCGCGAACGGCGTGGTCACGGCTACGGCACGGCGATCGTCCTCGCCGCGGCGGCCGCGCTGCGGGAACTGGGCTCCTCAAGCGCGATCGTCTACACCCCGAGCTCCAATGTCGGCGCCATCGCCACCTACGAGTCGGCGGGCTTCCGGCGGCTCCCCGAAATTCGGGACCTGTGCCGGGACGCCTAGGTCGCGCCGGTCGGTGCGGTGGTGTGCGCTCGACGGGGCGATAGCGTCCTCTTCATGATTCCTGAAAGCCACGCCGACCTGCTCACTCGTCCTCTCTTCGTCCACCTGGCGACCATCGGCCCGGACGGGGCGCCGCACGTCCAGCCCGTCTGGACCGTCTGGGACGGCGAGTTCCTGCGCTTCACCACCACGACCGACCGGCGCAAGCACAAGAACGTGGTGGCCGAACCGCGGGTATCGATCTCGGTCACCGACCCCGAGCAGCCCTACCGGTACCTGGAGATCCGCGGCGTGGTCGAGCGGATCGAGCCGGACCCGGCCGGGGACTTCTTCGACGTCCTCGCGAGGCGCTATGACCTGTCGTACGAGGCCCCGCTGGGCGACGCCGACCGCCGGGTGGTCATCGTGGTCCGCCCGACGCATACGACCAGGCAGTGAGGACGGGCTCTTTCTGACCGTCGGCTTGCGATCAGCGCGCGTCGGCCGGCGCGGACTCCGCCGGGGCCGCCGTGAGCCACGCCTCGTCCCGCAGGTAGCCGCTGGCCTTGCGGAGCCAGGAGATAGTGGACTTGGTGGACATCCCGTCCGGCATGACGGCCGACACCGATCCCAACCGGCTGGGAATCTCTCTGTTCGCCATCTTGGCGACCATGCGCGCGATCTTCGATCGGGAGCGTTCGTAGCCGCGCGGGTCGTCGGCCGAGCGGCTCAGCACCCAGGCGTCCTCCAACGCCTGGCAGGTGCCCATCGCCATCGCGGGGGACATCGTGTGCGCCGCGTCGCCCAGGAGCGTGGTGGGGCCCTTGCCCCACGTGGACCGCACGCGGTGACCGTAGTGGGGGTAGAAGAGGGCGGTTTGGGCGTGTTCGAGCACCCTGGGGAAGGGGTCCGGCCAGTGGCCGAACCGCTCGCGCAGCGCCGTCATCACGTCCGGCGCGTCCCCCCAGAACTTACTGCCCGGCTTGGCGCGCAGGTCGAACCACCACAGCGCCTTCCCGTGCCCCGCCGAGGCGATGCTGCCGAGCGAGCGGCCGTTGGAGACCATCATGGAGCGCCCGGAGTTCGTGAAGTCGGACGGCAGCGTGGTGAACGCCTGCCAGGTGACCCATCCGTTGAGCTCGCCGGGGTCCTCACCCCACAGGGCCTCCCTGACGACGGAGTTGCGGCCGTCGGCACCGATCAGCAGGTCGCCGCGGACCGTGCTCCCGTCGGCGAGGGTGATCTCCGCGTGTTCGGTGTCGACCGCGACGATCCGCCGGCCGTACCGGACGGGTACCCCGTCGGCGAGGCGCTCGACCAGTTCGCGCCTGGCGATGTGCAGGGCGTCCAAGCCCCCGAACCGGCTCTTCACCGCGTTCAGGTCGACCGTGCCGCGCTTGCGCCCCTTCACCGTCCAGGTCTCCAACGCCTCCAGCCGGCGGCCCGCGCCGGCGAGATCGACGCCGAACTCGCGGAGGATGCCGGACGCCCCCGGCCAAAGCGTGACCGAGCCGCCCTCGGTCCGCAGTTCCGATGCCGCCTCGTAGACATGGACGTCGTGCCCCGCCGCCGTCAGCCCGCGTGCCGCCGCCAGTCCCGCGACGCCACCGCCGACGATGAGTACCCTCATGTTCTTTCCTCTTTTTGAGACTCACAGTTTCTGATATCTGGAGTATCACAATGAAGCCACGCGGACGCAAGCCCGACCCCACCATCGACGCGCGGATCAGAGAGGCGGCGGTGACCCTGCTGGTCACCAAGGGGACGTCCTTCACCATGGACGAGGCCGCCGCCGCGGCCGGGGTGAGCAGGGCGAGCGTCTTCCGCCGCTACGCCACCAAGCGCGACATGCTCCTCGACGCGCTCGCCCTGGCGCTCGACGCCCAGGTCCCGGAGACCCCCGACACCGGCTCACTCGAAGGCGACCTGCTCGTGATCGTCACCCAGACCGTCGCGGGCCTGGAGTCACCCGAGTTCACCCGGGCGACCAGGGAGATCTTCGGGGAGGCCGGCAGGGACGCCGGGGTCGCCGAGGTCATCCGCACCGCCATGCGCGACAAGCGCAGGCGCGACTGGTCGATCTTCGACCGCGCCATCGAGCGCGGCGAACTGTCGCCCGACGCCGACCTGTGGCTGCTGTCGGACATGGTCGTCGCCCTGACCGTCTACCGCGCCCTCATCGAGATCCCGCAGCCCGACCCGTCCGCGATGGTCAAGGCCCTCCTCCACGGCTTCGCAAAGTGACCCTCGCGTCCACCCCTACCGGTCCATGTCGACAAATCGACTGCATTGGCTCCGAACGACGACGGTAACGGCGGCGGCGAGCCCGCTACGGTGCTCGCTGATGTCAGGTCCCTTCTCGGGGCGACTCATCGCCGTCTGCTCCACATCTCCCTAGCCGACCAAGGGCTCCAGTTGCTCGGCCGGCAGGACTTCCACGGCGAGACTAGAGAGCCGCCCCGTCATCACGACGGCGTGCCAGCGACCTTCACGGTCCTTTCGCCAGAGCAGGATCAGGGCCTCACGCAGATCGGTCGGGAACTTTCCCGAGCAGGCGGTGAACTTCGACAGATCGCTCTCGGTATGCAGGCAGACCGGGCATCCGACCACGTCGTCGCGGGTGCGGATCAGATCGCGCGTCACGGTGTGAACAGTGTCGTCCTGCCCGAATCGCTGCGCGAGATCCCGGTCGGCCTTCAGTGCCCTGCAATCGTGTATCCGGTGGTAGAGCGTGTGCCGCCGCCCCCCGAGAAGAACGAGGACCGGCCCGACAGGTTCGGCAGGGGCCCCGGGCATGGGCCGCATGTATCGCGGGTCGACCTTTCCCAGATAATCCCGAGGATCTCCGTATAGTGGCTCGCCGGCCATCTTCCCCGCCTCCGGTGTGGTCCCTGGACGCTCGTAGATCACCAATGTCTCACCGATGCACCGCTCCTGAAAGGGGGCTGGGCGCGACTCGTTCCCTGTGAACTGTCCGCCCAGCTCAGCGGGGTGCATTTAGACAAGCTGCACCCGGTCGAGTTCGACCCCGCCGGGCAACCGACCGCACCGGTGGAAACCGTGCCGTTCTCCGTTGGCCTCGGTCTTCCCAGCAGCGGGTTGGCAGTACGGGCTTCCACTCGTTGGAGAGCGCCCTTTCCAAACCGCTGGGTGTCCTGCTGGTCGAGCCATTGGCGACGACGCAGCCCGACCCGCGTGGCGACGGCCTCCCACTAGGTGTAGGTGCCAGTGTGGACCACAGGCATCGCCATCGCTGTCCGGAACGCCATGGTGTCCTGGCTGGTACGCCAGGGCAGGAGGTCGGCGACGGGGCGCCAGATGCTCGGCGGCACTAGGCGTGCGGGGAGCGAGGCGGATGGGAGGGGCCTGGCCGACGGTGGTGGCGACTCTGGTCAACTGCCGACCGGTCGCTGGGAAATCGGGTTGTGCGTCCGGCAGGAGAGCCGGAATGCGGTGTTCATATGCCGGATCTTGTGAAGCTACACAGCGTCGGCTACTGCGCCATGTCGACAAATCGGCTGTAGTGGCCCTGGAAGGCGACGGTGACGGTGGCTGTGGGGCCGTTACGGTGCTTGGCCACGATCAGGTCGGCCTCGCCCGCGCGGGGCGACTCCTTCTCGTACGCGTCCTCGCGATGCAGCAGAATCACCATGTCCGCGTCCTGCTCAATGCTGTTGTGGATGGAGATTCCATTGGCCACGAAGTTGTGCAGGCCCAGGACCGTGGCGTCGTAGACCTCCTGCTCGCCGATGCTCTCAATGGAGACGACCTCGTCCCAGAAGACGTCGTTGGTCGCCAGGAGTTGAAGCTCCGCACTGTCCAGGACGGTCGCGACCCGGCCGAGGCGCTCGCGGCCGGGTGACCGCTTCCCAAGGTCGCTGCCACAGAACTGTGTTCCCATCGCGTCCGCGAACTGCCGATGGGTCATCCGCCGATCCGCCAGGATCGTGCGAACGTCGTCCCAGACCTCATGGGGAACCGTGTCGCGGTTGGTGTTCGAGCGCACGTCCCGAAGCCTCTCGGCGGCGACCGCGGCGATGCCGCCCCTCGCTCCATGAACTCGTACGCTCTCAAAGAAGGCGAGCTGGTTCTCCGCTCCGTACAGATGGAGCTGGTAGCCGGGACGATAGTCGCCCTTCTTCACGGTCTTGATGCGCGAGGGAATGCCGAAACGAAGCAGCAGACGGGACACGTCGTCGACGAGTCGCCGGCTGGTGGAGGCGTAGTAGACGTGGCACTGCCCGGACTCGGCGTTCCAGCGCACGCAGCCGTCCGTCGCCCAGAGGTGCCTCAGGAACAACGCCACCTGCTCCTTCGGCAGCCGGAACACCGGCGCCGGGACGAACTTCTCGTGTGAGCGCAGGCCGTACAGCCCGAGGCCGTCGAGCCACTCGGCGATCGGATTGCGGCGGCCACGCGCCAGGTGATGCGGGGCGGGCAGTCGCAGTGTCGTGACCGGGGCCGCGTCGTGGTCGTCCCTGATCGCGGTGATGCCGAAGTGCCGGGCCGCACCCGTGACGGCCTCCAGGCACGCCTCGTCCTCACCGGCGTACCGGATGGGCTGCCGCCGCACGAACGAGCCGTCGCCGATCAGGTGCGCCAGCATGACCACGCGTTCCTCAGGCCACGCGTCCGGGGACAGCGGCGGCGGAACGTGCCTGGACGCGGCGATGCGCGCCCCCGGGCCGAGGTCGCCCAGGGCGGTCCAGCCCCCGTAGGTGAGGAAGGGGTGGTTGGCGGTGGCCTCGATCTCCTTGCCGGAGGCCAGCGTGACGCGGAAGACCTCCTTGCGTCCGCTCGAGAACGCGTGCGTCATCGTGCGCGGCACGTACTTCAGCCGCTCGTCGAGCGCCCACACCGGAACGTCGCGCGCACCGCTCGCGATCAGCTCGGCAACGGTGATCTCCTCGTTGGTGTCGGCCCGCATGATCCGGGTGGAGGCCGTCACACAGCCCGACTCGCGGAGGTCGGAGACCATGGGCTTCTTGTCGGTGCGCTGCTCGGGACCTCGGTTGAGCTGGGAGAGGGCGATGACGGGGACGCCCAGTTCCTTCGCGAGAAGCTTCAGCGAACGGGAGAACTCCGAGACCTCGACCTGACGGCTCTCCACGCGCTTACCGGACGTCATCAGCTGCAGATAGTCGATGATGACCAGGCGCAGGTCGTGCTGCTGCTTCAGGCGGCGGCACTTGGCGCGGATCTCCATCATCGACATGTTCGGGGAGTCGTCGATGAACAGCGGGGCCTCGGCGACCTCGCTCATCCGGCGGGCCAGGCGCGTCCAGTCCTCGTCCTGCATGGTGCCGGAGCGCATCGCGTGCAGGGCCACCCGGGCCTCGGCGGACAGCAGCCGCATCGTGATCTCGTTGCGGCCCATCTCCAGGCTGAAGAACGCCGAGGTCAAACCGTGCTTGATGGACGCGGCGCGGGCGAAGTCGAGGGCGAGGGTGGAGTTGTGCGTCGGGACGCAGCCGCGCCCCGCCAGGTACATGTGGTCGCCGTTGTCGACCTGGACGCAGCGGACCGGCACGCTCTCGACCGGCCGGACGTCCACGATCGCGCGGGCGTCGCCCGGCCGCACCCGGTGCCGGGCCGCCTTGCGCGGCAGCCGGAAGACGCAGGAGGCGGGGGTGACCTCGATCTCGTGGACGGCTCCCGGCCGGGAGGCTCGGGTGGCGTGGTGGCCGAGGCTGAGGGCCAGTTCGTGGACGCCCTCCGCGAGGGGCTCGTGGACGAGGGCGAGCCTGACCCGGCCGGACCCGGTGATGTATCCGCCCGTGTCGAGCATCCCGGCGAGCAACGCCTCCCGCTGGGCCACGGAGGCCCGCAGGTAGGGGGCCGGGACGTGCTTGCCCGGGTCCAGGCCCAGTTCGGCGAGCCGCTCCGGGAGGCCCGGGAGCGTGAAACGGCCTGGGACGGCGTGCGGGCCGACCGGCTGGCCGGCCGCCTCGATCGCGTCCAGGACCTCGCGGTCGAGGCAGGTGAGGCCGGTGGCGTCGCCGGTCGCGAGCCACGCCCCGAGCACGTAGGGGTCGATCGGCAGGGCGGCGTCGGGCAGGTGGAAGGGCGCGGCGGTCTCGACGGTGTGGGCGGGACGGCCACCGTCGTGCAGGGTCGCGGCGATCTGCTCGGTCGTCCGGACGGAGCGCGCCGTGGCCGCGCGGACCGCCACGGCCGCCGGGCGTGCCGGACGGGCCGGGGCGCGGGTGGTGCGCCACTGGTGCCCGGCGTCGGCGACGATCACCTCGCCGTCGGAGAACTCGACCTCGTAGCAGGGGCGGCCGCGCATGACCTCGGTCGCGGCGACGACGCGGGTGGGGCGGCCGTCGGCGCCGAGCAGCTCGTCGCCGGGGGAGACCTCGCCCATCGTGGTCCAGCCGGTGGGGGTGGGCAGGGGCGTGTCCAGGGACAGCGCCTTGCCCATCGCGGGACGGGCCGCGACGACGATCATCTGGCCGGGGTGCAGGCCGTTGGTGAGGGCGTCGAGGTCGGCGAAGCCGGTGGGGCAGCCGACCATCTGGCCGCCGCGGCTGCCGATCGCCTCGATCTCGTCCAGGGCGCCGGGCATGATCTCGCTGAGCGGGACGTAGTCCTCGCCGGCCCGCTTCTCCGCGATCGCGAAGACCTCGGCCTGGGCGCGGTCCAGGACCTCGTCGGCGTCGGCGCCGTCGGCGGCGTAGCCCATCTGGACGATGCGGGTGCCGGTCTCGACGAGCTTGCGGAGCACCGACCGCTCATGAACGATCTTTGCGTAGTAGCCGGCGTTCGCGGCCGTGGGCACCGAGGAGATCAGGGTGTGCAGGTACGGGGCGCCGCCGATGCGGCCGATCTCGCCGTTCTTGGTCAGCTCACCGGAGATGGTCACGGCGTCGGCCGGGTCGCCGCGGCCGTACAGGTCGAGGATGGTGTCGTAGATGATCTGGTGCGCGGGCCGGTAGAAGTCGTGGGTGCGCAGCACCTCGATGACCTCGGCGATGGCGTCCTGGGAGAGCAGCATGCCGCCGAGGACGCCCTGTTCGGCGGTGATGTCGTGCGGAGGCGTGCGTTCGAACTCCTGCTCATGCGGTCCGAGCTCGGTGACGCTCACCTTCGCACCCCCTTCATCCCGGCCGCCGGCGCCCCGTCCGCCCCACCGCCGGTCGTCCATCCCACGTTTACCTGAGGCGTCGGACATTCTCCCGAGCCCGCGCCGTCCCGGGCAAAGTGATCTGTGGACGACGGTGTGGAAGGGCCTGTGCAGACAGGCGGTTTGGTTGTGCACGACCTGTGGACAACTCTGGGGACAACGCGCGGACGGGTCGGTGGACAACGCTGTGAGCTGGGCGAACGTCGTCCACCGGCTGTGGTTGGAAGAAAGTCGGCCGATCCCGCCGATGTAATGGGTGAAAAAATTAGGAGAGTTACCGGCTGCTAGGGTGTGTCCGACATGAGTGGAACATCCCTGCGGTTCGCGACCGCCCGGGACCGCGAGATCCTCCGGCTCGCCGTCCCGGCCTTCGGCGCGCTCGTCGCCGAGCCGCTGTTCCTGCTGTCCGACAGCGCGATCGTGGGGCACCTCGGCACCGCGCAGCTCGGCGGGCTCGGCGTCGCCGGGCAGGCGCTCAGCACGCTGGTCTACCTGTGCGTCTTCCTGGCGTACGGGACGACGGCGGGCGTCGCCCGGCGGGTCGGCGCCGGGGACGTGCCGGCGGCGCTCCGGCAGGGCGTCGACGGCATGTGGCTCGCGCTGGCGATCGGCGCGGTGCTGGTCGCGGTGGGGTGGCCGCTGGTCCCGCTGATCGTGGCGGCGTTCGGCGCGTCCCCCGAGGTGGCTCCGTTCGCCGAGACGTACCTGCGGGTGAGCCTGGCCGGAATCCCCTCGATGCTGCTCGTGCTCGCCGGGACGGGCGTGCTGCGCGGGCTCCAGGACACCCGCACGCCGCTGCTGGTCTCGGTCGCCGCGTTCTCGGTGAACCTGCTGCTCAACGTGCTGTTCGTGCTCGTGCTGGACGGCGGGATCGCGGGGTCGGCGTGGGGCACCGTGCTCGCGCAGACGGGCAGTGCGGCGGTGTACGCGACGGTGATGCTGCGCGCGGCGCGGCGGCACGGGGCACCGGTGGGGCCGGACGTGGCGGGGCTGCGGACGGCGGCGACGGCGGGCGCCGGGCTGCTGGCGCGGACGGCGGCGCTGCGGGTCGTCCTGATCGCGGGGACGTCCATCGCGGCGCGCATGGGGAACACGGAGATCGCCGCGTACCAGGTCGGGTTCCAGGTGTGGGCGCTGCTGGCGTTCGCCCTGGACGCGATCGCGATCGCCGGGCAGGCCATCACCGGCCGCCATCTCGGCGCGGCGGACCTCGTGGAGACGCGGGCCGTGACGCGGCGCATGGTCGGGTGGGGCGTGGCCTGCGGGGTGGTGTTCGGGCTGGGGATCCTCGCGGTGCGCCCCTGGTTGCCGGCCCTGTTCACCTCGGACGGGGACGTCCGGCATCTGCTGCTCGCGACCCTCCTCGTGGTCGCGGTGCTCCAGCCGGTGGCGGGCGTGGTGTTCGTCCTGGACGGGATCCTCATCGGCGCGGGGGACGGCGCGTACCTGGCGGCGACCACGTTCGTGGCGACGGCCGTCTTCCTGCCGGCGGCCGTCGTGCTGTACCGGGCGGAGGCCGGGCTGGTCGGGCTATGGACGGCGATCGGGTTGTGGATGCTGACGCGGATGCTCACCCTCGGGCTTCGCGCCCGGGGGGATCGGTGGATGGTGACGGGCGCCGTCCGCTAGACCGAGGCCGGCCGCCCACGACACGGGCCGCGGGCCGGGCTTCGAGGATCAGGCGTCGTGGACCCAGGTCAGGAGCGAGGTGGGGCGGCCCTTCTCCACGACGGTCTGGGGCTTCTTGTCACTGAGCCGGTACCCGGCGGCGCGCGCCACCGCCGTGCTCGCCCCGTTCTCCGGCTCGATCTCCAAGCTCACCTGGGCCAGCCCCTCCACCTGGTGGGCGTACTCCGTCATCAGCAGGACCGCCCGGTAGGCCAGGCGCTGCCCGCGGTAGGCCGGCCCCACTCCGTAGCCGATGGTCCCGGTCAGCTTGTTCAGCATGACCTCGCCCTTGGGCTGCTCCCCGTCCGTCGTGATCACGAGGTGGAGCCGCTCGCCCAGCGCGCGGCGGCGCCGGACGCGTTCGAGGTGGGCGCGGGCGGCCTCCAGGTCGAACGGGGTGGCCATCGGCGTCCAGTAGGCCATGGCGGGATCGTCGAACACCGCCACCATCGCCTCGAGCTCGTCGTCCCGCCACTCCCGCAGGACGAGACCGTGACCTGCGAGCTCGATGGTGTCCTGTGCGCTCATGTTCATGATCACATCATGGCGGTGGGCGTGCTGAGAACCGTCCGGGCGAAAATCGGGGAACCGCACCCGCACCGGCCGCCCCACTCGCTACTATTCGAACATGTGTTCCACCCATGGCGAGCGGATGGCGCGGCTGACCCAGGCGATCGACGACCTGGCGGCCGAGGGCCTGGCCGGCCTGCCTCCGGAGACCCTGGTGGAACGCGTCGCGGGCATCTGGTCGCTGGTGGAGCGCATCGACCCGGAGATCGCCCGCCGGCGCACCCGCTACACCACCCCCGAGAGCTGACGGGAGGGCGCCTCAGCCGAAGTCGTCGATCAGCGGGAAGGACGGCAGGTCGTCGTCCTCGGGCTCCTGCCTGGGCTTCGGGCGCGGCTTGACCGGCTCGCCCTTGGACGCCCCGTCCAGCCGCTCGGCCACCGACCGGCGCAGCTCCGGCAGCCGCGCGTACAGGACGTCCCCCGGGCAGGCCGTGTTGTTGAAGTCGCGGTGCCCGGCGATCGCGTCGGCCGGGTCGAGGTCGTACTCGACGCAGAGCCACGCGCACACCTCGACCAGGGAGTCCCACAGCGCGCCGGGAACCTCCCTGGTCATGTACGAACCCTCGTTCTCGATGCCGAGCGTGTGCTGGTTGTGCGACAGCACCTGCGCGCCCTTGACGAGACGGCCCGTCCGGATGGCCTTCAGCGACTGGTTGCGGCCCTCCATCACGACGCCGCCGCGGCTGATGGTCAACTGCTGGCCGGTGTCGTCCCAGCCCCGTCTGCCCATGTGGAAGTCCTGGATGAACCTCGACAGCGCGAAGGCGTGCTCAAGCGAGCGGTCGTCGGAGTTGGCCGTGTCCGTGTGGTGGACGATGATCCGGTCCGGCGGGCGTCTGAGGACGGTCGAGGGCCGTCTCGGCGGACGGGCGTTCCACTCGGCGCGCGTGTACACGCGCGGGCCGTCCGCGGTGACCAGGCTCACCGGGTCGCCCGCCGCGTGCGCGTCGAGCTCACCGCCGCCGTGCTCACCGACGTTCACATCACCACCGTGCACACCACCGTGCACACCACCGTGCACACCACCGCCGTGCACACCGCCGTGCACATCGGCCGCCATCGCCCGCGTGCCGCCGGGACCACCGATCGCCATCAGGCCCGCCCCGACCGCCCCGCCGATGACCGACCGGCGCGTCAGCGGCACGCCGTCGCGTGCCCGGCCGGCCGCGCCGTCCTCCGAATCCGCGATCAACAGCGTTCCCCCCTCGTCCCGCGATGATCTCAGCACGGAACGTAGCGGTCACTCCGCCGATCACCCAAGCCCAGGGCGGTTCAGGGACGTTTCACATGAAACCCAAACGACCCTCGTGTACCGAACCCGGTACACGAGGGTCGTTCGAGTGAACGCGTCAGGCCTCGACGACGTTGACGTCGATCGTGGCGTTGACGTCGCTGTGCAGGCGGACGCTGACCCGGTGGGTGCCGACGGTCTTGATCGGGTTGCCGATCTCGATGCGGCGGCGGTCCAGGTCGGGACCGTCGGCGGCCTTGACCGCCTCGGCGATGTCGGCGGCGGTGACCGCGCCGAACAGGCGGCCGTTGCTGCCGGTGCGGGTGCGCAGCGTCACGCGCAGCGCCTGCAGCCGGCCGGCGACCTCCTTGGCGTGCTCGACGGTCGCGATCTCGCGAGCCGAACGCGCCTTCTTGATGGAGTCGATCTCCTTCTCGGCGCCCCGGGTCCACTTGATGGCGAACCCGCGGGGGACGAGGTAGTTGCGGCCGTAGCCGTCGCGGACCTCGATGATGTCACCGGGCTCGCCGAGGCCGGAGACCTGCTGGGTCAGGATGAGCTTCATGATCTGTCCTCCCGCCTCAGCGCGCGGTGCTGGTGTACGGCAGCAGCGCCATCTCGCGGGCGTTCTTGATCGCCGTCGCGACGTCCCGCTGGTGCTGGGTGCAGTTGCCGGTCACCCGCCGGGCCCGGATCTTGCCGCGGTCGGAGATGAACTTCCGCAGCAGGCCGGTGTCCTTGTAGTCGACGTAGGAGATCTTCTCCTGGCAGAAAACGCAAACCTTCTTCTTGGGCTTGCGGGGAGGTGGCTTCGCCATCGTGGTGCTCCTTAACGAGAGCCCCGCTCACGCGGGAATGGACGTGTGGATATGTGGATCGTGCAGTGCGGTCGGCTAGAACGGCGGGTCGTCGGAGAACCCGCCCCCGCCGCCACCGCCGCCGCCGCCGGTGGCCCAGGGGTCGTCGGCGGGAGCGCCGCCGCCCTGCTGGCCACCGCCGAAGCCGCCGCCGCCCTGCTGCTGGCCGCCGCCGAAACCGCCGCCCTGCTGGCCGCCGCCACCGCCGAAACCGCCGCCGCCCTGGCCGCCGCCGAAGCCGCCGCCACCGCCGCCGCCCTGCCGCTGGGTCTTGTTGACCTTCGCGGTGGCGCTCTTCAGCGAGGGGCCGACCTCGTCGACCTCGACCTCGAAGACGGTGCGCTTCTCACCCTCGCGGGTCTCGTACGAGCGCTGCTTGAGCCTGCCCTGCACGATGACCCGCATGCCGCGCTGCAGGCTCTCGGCCACGTTCTCGGCGGCCTGCCGCCAGACGTTGCAGGTCAGGAACAGCGACTCGCCGTCCTTCCACTCGCCCGACTGGCGGTCGAAGGACCGCGGGGTCGAGGCGATGCGGAACGAGGCGACCGCCTGGCCGCTCGGGGTGAAACGCAGATTCGGGTCCTCGACGAGGTTCCCGACGATCGTGATTACGGTGTCGCCTGCCATGGGGCTCGCTCCGGCTGGTGTGAGGACTGAGCCCGGCTCAGTGGACCTCGGGGCGGATGACCTTGGTGCGGAGGATCGACTCGCTCAGGTTGAGCTGACGGTCGAGCTCCTTGACCGTGGCAGGCTCAGCCGACAGGTCGACCACCGCGTAGATGCCTTCGGACTTCTTCTGGATGTCGTACGCCAGGCGCCTGCGGCCCCAGACGTCGACCTTCTCCACGCTGCCGCCGCCGTCCTTGACGACCTTCAGGAACGGGTCGAGCGCGGTACCGGCGGTGCGCTCGTCGATGGCGGGGTCGAGGATCGCCATGAGTTCGTAACGACGCATGCTGTGTCCCTACCTCCTCTGGACTGATGCGGTCACGGTCTCTCCGTGACAGGAGGGTTGTCGCGTCCCCCGCGGCGGCGCCGGCCCGGATCGCCGGGCGGACCTGCCGCGAGACCGATACAGGCTACCAACTACCGGCAGCGCACGAGCCGGTTCCGCCCGCCGTCGCCGCGCGACCGCCCGGCGATCACGCCGCGGCCGTCCCGCGACCGCCCGCCGGACGCCCTAGCGGCGGGCGCCGGTATGGACGGTCTTGGCGCATCGCCGCCGCTCCAGTTCCGCCATGATGTCGGCCATGCGGGCGCGCATCCTCGCGGTCTGGGTCGTCAGCATGGATAGTTCCTCGACGAGCTCCACGTCGCCGATGACCGCCAGTTCGCTCTGCCTCATCGCCCCGCCTCCGCTCGCCCTTCCCGCGCCGCCGCACTCACCGTGGTGCACCTCCCGCTCTCCCCGCTTCCCCACGGGGACGGCCCCGAGACCCGGCGTCCTCGAAACCATGTTCGACGGTACCGGGTGCGGCCGACATTTTCCGCGTCCCCGCACCGGTTGATCAATGCTCGGGCAGGGAATCTCTTTACGCGCAGGATTCATCCCCGTTCCGCGGCCGGGGCGCGGGCGGGCCGACCGAGGAGGTCTGCCATGCCGGAGGAGGTGGCCGGGGGCGGACGCGCCGCCGTCGGCGTCGACGCCCAGGCCGAACGCCATCCGCTGGAGAACGCGCTCGCGGTGGCCGCCATCACGATAGGGGTCGGGGCCCTGATCCTCGGCTCCGTCCCGGCGACCCACTTCTTCGGCGCCCTCGCCGCCGTCATCGGGCTGCCGCTGGCGCTGTACTCCCAGCTGATCTCCGCGACGACCAACGAGCGCTGGCTCAACGTCATCGGGATGGTCACCGCCTTCATCGGCGGCGCCTTCGCGCTCCGGCACGGCGGCTTCGGGCTCTGACCGGCCCGCCGGGTCTCCGGGCCGGTCGCGGCATCGGCCCCGGCCGCATGTCGATTCTCTGCCCGTTCCAGGGACGATGACGACGGGCACGGCCTGATTCGGCGATCCGCGGGACGTGGTGTCGGACGCCGCGGCTACCCTCGTTGGCATGCGCATCGGAGCCCACGTCGACCAGGCCGACCCGCTCGGCAACGCGCGCGCCGTGGGCGCCGACGTCGTCCAGTTCTTCCTGGGCGACCCGCAGGGCTGGAAGAAGCCCGTCCTGCCCGAGGGCGTCGAGGCGCTCGACGGCTCCGGCGTGGACGTCTATGTGCACGCGCCGTACACGATCAACGTGGCGACGTCCAATAACCGGATCCGCATCCCGAGCCGCAAGAACCTGACCCAGCAGCTCGAGGCGGCGGCGTCGATCGGCGCCAAGGCGCTCATCGTGCACGGCGGGCACGTACTGAAGGACGACGACCCCGAGACGGGCTTCGAGAACTGGCGCAAGGTGTTCGAGCGCATCGAGTGCCCGATCCCGGTGTACATCGAGAACACCGCGGGCGGCGGGAACGCGATGGCGCGGAAGTTCGACCGGATCGCACGGCTGTGGGAGGTGCTGTCCGGCGTGCCGGGCCTGGAGTCGAAGCTGGGCTTCTGCCTCGACACCTGCCACGCGCACGCGGCGGGCGAGGAGCTCATCGACGCCGTCGACCGCGTCAAGGCCATCACCGGCCGCATCGACCTCGTCCACTGCAACGACAGCAGGGACGCGTTCGGGTCGGGCGCCGACCGGCACGCCAATCTCGGCTCCGGCAGCATCGACACCGACCTGATCCTGACCGTGGTCCGGGCCGCGGGGGCGCCCGTCGTGGTGGAGACGCCCGCCGCCGGGCAGGCCGACGACATCACCTGGCTCCGCGCGAACCTGGACTGATCCAAACGGGCCCGGACGGTTCCGCGCGATCGGGGAACCGGGGGACGGAACCGCGCATCTAACAGCGCGGAGAACCGGCATGGCGAGCCGGCCTCCAGGTCACCTCACACTGGCATAATCCGGAATCCAGCCCCTCAGCGCACGCGCGATGTCTCCGGCGGCGGGCGCGCGAACCGATCGGGAAGCCCATGGCACAGCCCCCCTACGACCCCTACGGTTACGGATCGCAGGACCCGTACGCCGGCCAGCCCTACGCGCAGCAGCCTCCGGTCCAGCACCACTACTACGGCCCCCCGGCCCCGGTCGTCCGCCCGAACAACGGCATGGCGACCGCGTCGATGGTGCTCGGCATCCTCGGTCTGTTCGCCTGCGGGTTCACCTCGGTGCTGGCGATCATCTTCGGTCACATCGCGCAGTCCCAGATCAGGCGGACGGGCGAGGGCGGCTCGGGCATGGCCGCCGCCGGCCTCATCCTCGGCTACATCATGACCGTGATCTGGGTGCTCATCTGGATCTTCTACATCGGGCTGTGGGCCGCGCTCGTCGGCGGCAGCGGCGGCAGCACGTACTGACCCTCCACCCCTCTGGCGGACCGGGGAGATACCCGCCACCTCCACTCCCGACGCTGAGACCGTCCCGGGTGGAGGTGCTCCGACCGCCCGACATCGCCCTCCGGAACAGGCCGCCCCGCCGCCGCGCCGCCCGGCCTCCTGAAGCCGGGCTCGGCCCCGCGCCACAGGTGCGCCCTCCATTTCCGCGCGCCCGTGTCTTCTCCACTCTGGTGCGTTGCTCCCCGCCTCACGTCGCGCCCGCAGGCGACGCGCAGTCTCGCTTGCGCCCATCGCGGCTCCGCCACGCGGGATGACCCGGCTCTGATCACGCCGCTCTCACCTCTGCGCCCGCGCCCCTGACGCGTCCTGCCGCACCCCCGCACGCGCGTCCTCGACCGCCGCCGCGCCTCGATCGGCACTCCCTCCAGCGAAGTGACCCGGCTCGTACCACGTCGCCTTGACACTGTCTGCCCCCTGACTTAATCTCTCTTGTAGAGAGAGGCTCTGGAAATGAGCAACTCTCCGAGCGAGGTAGTTGCCCGATTCCGAAAGGAAGACTGAGATGAACTCCACGCCCGGCACCGCGTCCGCCTCCGTGTCCACCACCGAGACGAACGACCTGCCCACCGCGTCCCCCGCCCGCGTCCACGCCCACTACAGCACCGTCAAGAAGCTCGGCAACTGGACGGAGTCCCGCGCCGTCAAGGTGCGCGCCCGGCGCGGCATGGTCGTCATCGACCTGCGCTCGCCACGGATCCCCGAGGGCGAGATCGTCGTCGACGTCGACATCGACCACTCGATGGTCAAGCTGCTGGTGGACCAGGACGCCCGGATCGACCACTTCGACATCCGTTACACCGGCCGCGGCCGCGTGAAGGACTGGACCGGCCAGAACGGCGACGGCCGCACGATCCGCATCACCGGCGAGATCCGGCGCGGTGAGATCCGCGTCCACCGCGGCGGCGTCGCGACCCTGTCGGCGATGTTCTCCCGCGAGTTCGTCGAGGACGTCCGGCGCGCCCGCCGCGAGGGCACCACGCCCACCGTGGCCGACCCGGCCGCCAGCACCGACTGACTGGCGTCAGGCCCGCGGGCCTGATCCGTCCCTGAAAGAGAGAGCGCGTACGGTCCTTCCGTACGCGCTCTTTTCGGGCTTGAGCCTCCACCCACTGGAGGCCCCAAGGTTGGGGACATGAACGGCGACCCCCTGTACACGATCGGGGAACTGGCGAAGCTGACCGGGCTGCCGGTCCGCACGATCCGGTTCTACTCCGACGCCGGGGTGGTGCCGCCCGCGAGCCGGACCCCGGCGGGATACCGGCTGTACGACCCGGACGCGGCCGCGCGCCTCGTCCTGGTCCGTACTCTGCGCGACCTCGGCGTCGACCTCGCGACCGTCCAGCGCGTGCTGGCCAGCGAGATCACCGTCGGCGAGGTCGCGCGAGCGCACGCCGCGGCGCTGGACGCGCGGATCCGCACGCTCCGGCTGCACCGGGCCGTGCTGCGGGCGATCGCCGAACGTGGATCGGACCCGAAGGAGATGGAGATCGTGCACAAGCTCGCCACGCTGTCGGCCGCGGAGCGCCGGCGGATCATCACCGACTTCATCGACGCCTCGTTCGCCGGGTTGGAGACCGACCCCGCCTTCGAGGCGAAGATGCGCTCCACGCTGCCGGACCTGCCCGACGACCCCGAGCCGGAGCAGGTCGACGCCTGGGTGGAGCTCGCCGAGCTGGTCGGCGACCCCGGCTTCCGGGCCGCGGTGCGGCGGATGGCGGAGTTCCAGGCGCGAGAGGCGGCGAAGGGCGCCGTCCCGAGCGGATCGATGGACCTCGTCACCCTCACCCGGGAGAAGGTGGAGGCCGCGATAGCGGCGGGCGTCGCGCCCGGATCCGCGGCGGCACGACCCGTCGTGGACGAGCTGGCCGGCGCGTACGCGGCCGACCTCGGCGCGCAGGACGGCCCGGACTTCCGCCGCGACCTGCTGGTCCGGCTGGAGATCGGCGGCGACCCGCGCGCCGAGCGCTACTGGCGGCTGCTGGCGGTCATCAACGGGTGGACTCCCTGGCCGCCGATGGCACCGGTCTTCGAGTGGCTCATCGAGTCGCTGCGGCGCGCCTGACCGGAGCGCGAGGAACGCCGCCGTCCCCCGGTCAGGCCGTGGAGACGGCGGCGTGCCGCGGAGCACGCCGCCGACGCGGCGACACCACGTCCGCGGCGCCGTCGAGGACGCCGCCCGCCGGGTCGTCCACCCCGTCCGACCGGACGGGATCGCCCGACGGCCGGAGGATGTCCAACACCACCAGCAGCGCGAGGATCAGGACGGTCCCGAAGCGTGCGAGGAGCGCGCCGTAGTAGACGTCGTGGCCGATCCCCTCGTTCGGGACGTCCAAGTGCGTCAACGTCGACACCGTGCCGGCGAATCCGGCGCCCTCCGTCGAGTTCGACACCGTCAGCAGGAACCACCAGATGCCGAAGAAGTAGGCGATCTCGCCCAGCTGCCAGAGGACGAACGCCGGCAGCTTCGGCCGCGCCAGCACCGCGACCGGCAGCAGCCACAGCACGTACTGCGGCGACCAGACCTTGTTCGGCAGCATGAACGCGACCAGCACGAGGAACATCAGCTGCGGCAGCCGCGGCCGCCGCGGCGCGGCGAGCGCCAGCACGGCGACGCCCGCCGCGAGGACCAGGAACGCACCGGTACCGAACAGGTTGAGGCGCTCGGTGTCGTCCAGTCCCGACAGGCCGTGGTCCTGGAGGAAGAAGAAGATGGATCCCCAGTCGATGCCGCGTTTCTGGCTGAAGGTGTAGAACTCCTTCCAGCCGTCCCAGGCGAACAGCATCACCGGCACGTTGACGAGGAGCCACGCGCCCGCGGTGCCCGCGAGCAGCCGTCCCATGGCCCGCCACTGCCCGGCGCGGACGCACAGCAGGACGAGCGGCCCGAGGAACAGCAGCGGATAGAACTTCGCGGCGATCGCCAGCCCGAGCATCGCGCCCGCCAGCGCCGGGCGGCGGCGCGACCACGCGGCCACGGCCAGCGCCCCGAGCGCCACCGCGAGCAGATCCCAGTTGATGTAGGCCGTGAGCAGGAGCGCGGGGGACAGCGCCACCATCAGCCCGGTGCGCAGCGACCGCCGGCCCGCCGCGTACGCCGTCGCGAGCACCGCCACGATCGCCAGGAGCGCGAGCAGCAGGACGGTGACGTCGTAGAAGGCGAGACCGCGCTCGTCCACGCCGAACGGCCGGACGATCCACGCGACCACCTGCATGAAGGCGCCACTGAGAACCGGGTACTCGACGTAGCGCACGCCCGCGCCGGTGAACGAGTCGAAGTAGGGGACCTTCCCGTCGTTCAACCCCCGCACGTAGTAGAGCGGGTAGATGTCGGTGTAACAGGCCCGGGTCGTCGTCTGGACGAAGTCGAACCGCACGTCCGCGCACGGCTGCTTCTGCAGCCAGCCCAGCGAGCACATCAGTGCGGTGACCCCCGCGAGGACGAGGGACAGGCGTGCCGGCCGTCCGCGACCGTCCGCGGTGTCGTCACCCGGACCGGCGGCGGGCACATCGAGCCTCTCAGAAGACGGCGACATGGAAGGCAGACTATTGGTCATCCGTCCCGTGCGCGGACGGTGAGCAAAGGGGAAGGCCCGGAACCCACGTGCGGGGTTCCGGGCCTTTCACCCTCCGAAGGTCGTTCCGCGTCCGGTCAGTTGCCGTTCGGTCCGCCTGGGCCTTGGCGGCACGAGGGGTGGGTCTCCATGTGGTCTCCCCTCATGCACCACCACTGCGGCGGCGGCTCGCTCGGCGGCTTCTCCGGGTCACAGCCGAGAGGCAGGTTGGCCTGGTTGCACGGCACCTTCGCCGGCGTCGAACTCGGCTGCGTCGTCGTGGGCGTGGGATCGGCCGTCTTAGGCACGCACTCGTCGCCCTCGCGCTTCTGGTCCGGCGGGCACATCGTCGGCGAGGGCGACACGGTCGGGCTGACGGTCGGCTTGGGCGTCTCCTTCGGCACGGCCCACGGCGCGATGGTGCCGCCGTTCGCGGGCGGGCCGAACTGCGTGATGTCCTTGCCGTCCAGCGCCTTCAGCATGAAGAGCTTGAACAGCTTGGCCGGCACCGTACCACCGTAGATCTGGTTGTATCCGCCGACGCCCTTCAGCGACAGGCGCTGGCCGCCCTTCTGCCGCCACATCGCGACCGACGTCGTCAGTTCGGGCGTGTAGCCGACGAACCACGCCGACTTGTTCTGGTCGGTGGTTCCGGTCTTGCCGGCGACCGGGCGGGCACCGAGGCTCGCGAACTTACCGGTCCCCTCGGTGACCACCGCCTGCATCGCGGACGTGGCGTCCCGGGCGACGCCCTCGCTGAAGACGGTGCTGGCCTTGGTCCCGGGCAGCTTGAAGACCTTGCCGTTCTTCTTGTAGGGGTGACCGAACTTGTCGGTGATGCTCTCGATGACGTGCGACTCGCGGTGCTTTCCCTCGGCGGCGAACGTCGTGTACACCGAGGCCATCGTCAGCGACGTGGCGTCGATGACACCGAGCGGGAGGCTCGTGAAGCCGCCCTTCAGGTTCGGTGTGTTCTCCGGGATCCCCATCTGGACGGCCATGTCCGCCACCTTGTCGAGCCCGACCTTCTGGCCGAGGTCGACGTAGGCGGTGTTGATCGACTGGGCCGTCATCTGCTTCAGGTTGAAGACGCCGTTCTCAGCCTGGCTGTCGTTGGTGAACGCCGTCCCGTTGATGACGCGGCGGTAGCTGCCGTCCATCGTGGTCTGCAGGCTGTAGTTCTGGGCCAGCGCGGTGGCCAGCACGATCGGCTTGAAGGACGAGCCCGGCTGCACGGCGCCCTGGAAGGAGTCGTCGAACTGCTGCTTCTGGAAGGCGGGACCGCCATAGGCGGCGACCACGCCGCCCGTCTTCGGGTTGATCGCGGTGAGCCCGAAGTGGATCTCCTTGCCGAGGTTGTGCTCCCGCTTGATCTGCTCGACGGCCGTCGCGGTGTAGTCCTGGAGCTTCCGGTCGAAGGTGGTCTTGATCTTCAGGCCACCGGTCTCGTAGTCGTCGACGCCGAGTTTCCTCAGCTCCGCCTTGACGCGCGCCTCAAGGTAACCGGTCTGCGATCCGCCCTTGACGTCGCTCCAAATCTTCTGGATCGAGGTGGGGAACGTGATCTTCGCGCGTTCGCCCTGGTCGAGCTTCTTCATCTTGACCAGTCCGTCGAGGACGTAGTTCCAGCGGAACAGGAGGGCCTTCTTGGCGGGGTTGTTCGCACTGCCGAAGAGGACGAAGTAGTTCGGCCGCTGGATCATCGCGGCCAGCACGGCCGCCTCCGCGACGTTGACCTTGTCGATGGACTTGTGGAAGTAGGCCCGGGAGGCGGCCTGGATCCCGTACGACTGGCGCCCGAAGTAGACGGTGTTGAGGTAGAGCTCGAGGACCTTCGCCTTGTCGTACTTCTCCGGGATCCTCATGGAGATCATGATCTCCTTGAGCTTACGGCTGATGGTCCGCTCCTGGCTGAGCCCCTGGAAGTAGTTCCGGGCGAGCTGCTGGGTGATCGTCGAACCGCCCTCGACGTCACCGCCGGTCGCGGTCTTCACCAGCGCCCGGCCGACACCCGACGGCGAGATGCCGGGCTCGGTCCAGAAACCGCGGTCCTCCGCCGCCAGCACGGCGTCCTGCACGTGCTTGGGGACTTTGGTCAGCGGGACGCTCTCGCGGTGCATGCCGATCCGGGCCAGCGGCGTGCCATCGCTGAAGGAGATGACCGTCTCCTCCTTCTGGGCGTCCGTCTGCGCCTCGGTCGGGACCGGGGTGTTCTGGTACACCACGAACAGGGTGACCGCGACGCCGAGGGTCAGCACCGTCAGGACGGCCAGCACGATCTTCCAGGACGGCACGTACCGCCGCCAGCCGGTCCTCGGCTTCTTGCCCTTCTTGCCGCGCCGTCCCCGGCCGCCGTCGCCCGGACCACCCGGGCCGCCGGGCCCACCCGGACCGCCCCGGTCACCGGGACCGCCCGGCCCGCCGGGGCCCTGCCGCACCCCCGTGGGGGCTCCGCGCCGTCCGGCGCCGGGAACCCCCGGAGCGCCGTGCCGGCCGGGAACGCCCTGTCCGGGAACGCCCTGTCCGGGAACGCCGTGTCCCGGAGCACCGTGTCCTGGAGCACCGTGCTGACCCGGCACACCCTGAGGAACCGGGGCGCCCGGCTGGCCCGGCCGTTGCGGCCCGGGGCGCTGCTGACCCGGCCGCGGCTGTCCCGGTCGCGGCTGAGGCTGCCGTGGCGGGCCCCCGCCTCGTCCG
>NZ_CAACVB010000029.1 GCF_900659635.1 Actinomadura roseirufa
ACCCGAGCGGCGCGGGGCCGCGACGAGCGCCGGACCGTCGCAGGTCGCCGCGGCGTTGCCCGCGATGGCCGTGGCGTTGCCGCAGACCGAGACGGGGGCGCGGCCGGGGGCCTCCACCTGGTTCCCGCCGAGGACGGCGAGATCACCGCCGGTGGTCCGCGTGCCGGATCCGCCACCGCCGTGGACGGCCGCTCCGCCCGCGCACTCGGCGCGGCCGTTTCCGACGGCGTTGCCGCAGACCTCGGCGGGCGCCGACAGCGGCGCCTTCACCTGGTCGCCGGACGTGACGCCGTTCTTGCCGGAGGTCGTCAGCCCACCCTGGGCGGCGGCCGCACGACCCTTGTGGGGTGCCTTGCGTCCGCCTCGGGCGGCGTTCGCGACGACCGAACCGGACGAGCATCCGGCCGCGGCGTCGCCCGCGGTGGCGATGGCGTTGCCGCAGACGTTGATCGGAACCTGGCCCGAGATGTCGGCCTGGTTGCCGCTGAGGACGCCCGCGTCGCCGCTCGTCGCGTCGGCGAAGGCGGTGGCGGGGACGACGCTGACGCCGAGAGCGACGAAACTCGCGGTCAGCAGGGTGCCTCTGGCCCACGTGCGCATAGTGCTCCGTTCGGGGAGATGTGATCGGAAGGAGGACGAGACGTGCGTCACCGACGCACCGATCTCGTGGGGGTGACGTGCCGTCCAGGCACGTCCCGGACCGGCCCGAGCCGCACGGGGTCCAGGTCCGGAGCCTGCGGCCGGGACTAGTCGGGCGCGAAGGACGGCTCGTCCGCGGCGGTGCGGACGGCCGGGGGCACCGGGCGGAGGGCGGGCGGCGGCGAGACGCGCGGCCGTCCAAGAGCCCAGGCCGGGGCGCCGGGGAGCCCGACGGGCCCGCCGGACGGGGAGAGACCGCCGATCTTCGAACGCGAGTCGGCGGGCGCGTGAGCCGGGGCCACGGGCGCGGGCGTGTGCCTGACGCGGCGCATCTGCGGCGCGGCCTTCTCCTTACGCACCCCGGCACTCCGCGCGAGATGCGGACGCTGAACACGCGGCGCATGGGCCCGCGGCAGGGGCACCGGCGCCTTCGCGGGCCGCCGATGACGGGCCGGGACGGCCTGCACCGGCGCGGCGTGCGCGTCCGGCACGGGTGCCATCACCACCGGGCGACGGGCCACCTCGGGCACGGAAACGGGCATGGGCACACTGGGCGTGACCACCTGGTTCACGACGCGTCCCAGCACGGGCGGCGCCGCCCTCTCGACGATCTCGGAGGTCGCGGGCAGCTCGTCGGCGTGCGCGACGCCGCCCAGCAGCCAGCCCGCGATCACCAGCCCGGCGACCGCGAGCAGCCTGCGGAGGACGCGGCGCAGCGGGACGGGAACCGCCCGCGCCCGCGCCACGTCGTCCACTTGTTCGCCTCCACCCGGTCAAGGACGGCCCAACCGTCCCTTACACATGGTGACCGTAGCACCACGGATCGCACCGGTGGCGGCAATCGGAGGAGAAAATCAGGACCGATCAAGGAAATGGTCGAGGACCCGGACACCGAAGCGCAGCCCGTCCACGGGAACGCGCTCGTCGACCCCATGGAACATTCCGGAAAAGTCCAACTCTGGGGGAAGTCGCAGCGGAGCGAAACCGAAGCAGCGCATCCCCAGCCGGGCGAACGCCTTGGCGTCCGTGCCGCCGCTGAGGCAGTACGGGACGGGCAGGGCGCCAGGGTCCTCCGAGGTCAGAGCCGCCTCCATCGCCGCGACGAGCGCCCCCTCGTAGTCCGTCTCGAGCGCGTGGTCGTGATGGACGAAATCCCGCTGTACGTCCGGTCCGAGCAATTCATCCACGGTGGCGAAGAATTCCGCCTCATACCCGGGAAGGAACCGTCCGTCCACCTGAGCGCTGGCACTTTGCGGAATGACGTTCGTCTTGTACCCGGCGTCCAGCCGCGTGGGGTTGAGCGTGTTCTTGAGCGTCGCCCCGATCATCCGCGCCAGCGGCCCGATCTCCGCCAGGCACTTCTCCGGCTGCTCGGGATCGAACTCGACCCCGTACGCCAGGCACGCCCGCTCCAGGAAGGACCGGACGGTCTTGGTCAGCCGCACCGGGAACTCGTGCGTCCCCAGCCGCGCGACCGCCGCGGCCACGGCCGTCACCGCGTTGTCGGGATGCACCATCGACCCGTGCCCCGCGGTCCCCTTGGCGGTCAGGTTCATCCACGCGATGCCCTTCTCCGCCGTCTCGATGAGGTACATCCGCCGGTCACCCGGAACGGTGAGGCTGAACCCCCCGACCTCCCCGATGGCCTCCGTGCACCCCTCGAACACCTCCGGGTGCTCGTCCGCGAGCCACTGCGCCCCCCACTTGCCCCCGGCCTCCTCATCGGCCGTGAAGGCCAGCACGACGTCCCTGGGAGGCTTCCTCCCCTCCCTGAGCCGCTGCCGCGCGACCGCGAGGATCATCGCGTCCATGTCCTTCATGTCCACGGCCCCGCGGCCCCAGACGCACCCGTCGGCGATCTCCCCGCCGAACGGATCCCGCGTCCAGTCCTCCTTGCGCGCCGGCACCACGTCCAGGTGCCCGTGCAGCAGCAGGGCGTCGCGCGTGGGGTCCTCCCCCTCGATCCGCGCGACGAGACTGGCCCGTCCCGGATGAGACTCGAAGATCTGCGACTCCAGCCCCACCTCCTCCAGTTTCTCGGCGACGTACTCCGCCGCCACCCGTTCCCCGGGCCCGGAGTGGTCCCCGGGGTTACTGGTGTCGATCCGGATGAGCTCCTGGCAGAGCTGGACGACCTCATCCTCAGCGGTCGGCTGCTGGGTCACAATCATCACCTTCACGCCTGGTGGTAACGCGTACCGTCCCATGGTGCCCCGGCGATCGACTTCGCCGCGAGTCGGGACCTTTGGTATGGTGAAGCCCGCCGCGGCCGAGCCGCGGTCTGCGACCGGTCCGGGTGGCGGAATAGGCAGACGCGCTAGCTTGAGGTGCTAGTGCCCTTTACGGGGCATGGGGGTTCAAGTCCCCCCTCGGACACACATCATTTGCACATGTGGAAGCCGGGATCACCCGCGCTTCCACAAGCTGCTTCTGCGGGAAGTACGTCATCCGCAACCCGAGCTTCCGGTACAGCTCCGCCTTGTCGTCAGGGTCCGCGCCCACGACGGCCTGAGCCAGCTCACCGGTGCGGCACAGCAACTCCGCCATCCCATCACGCGCGGGGACCCGATCCACCGGAGTCGCGCGCTGCTCGCCCTCCAACCGGGCCCGTTCCCGCTCGGTCTCGTTGATCCATGCCGCGACCTGGACGGCGTCCGCGCCCGCGTCCAGCACAGCTCGGCACCCCCCAAGACGCCGATCACAGGCGGCCAGCCGCTTGCGCACCTGGGCAACGGCCGGGTTTTCCTGCCTACCCGCCGGCCCCGCCAGCGCCTCGATCGCGGCCTGGACTCGTGCCGGCGAGAACGCCGTGACCAGCCACGCGTGTCGGCGGCCGACACCCGTGGTGCAGACTTTCCTGCGCATGTGCAGCCCCACGATGCGGTGGGTGCGCATCAGCCGTTCCACCCGCTGGTGATTGACGTGCACGCCCCTGGTCGTGCAGCTCGCCGGTGATCCGCGGTTCCCCGTAGGTGCCGCCGGTGTCGGCGTGGATCCTGTGGATCTGGGCGACCAGCACCGCCTCGGCGGCGGCCCGACCGCCCCGGCCGGTCTCGGCGGCCCGCAGTTGTGCCTGGACGGCGTCGAAATCGTCGACGCGGAAGTTGAGGATCATTCGGCCGGGCTCCTCGTTCTTCACCTCGACGTCGTCGCGCTGATCGATGACCGGCAGCAGCCCGGCCAGCCGGTACCCGCCGAGCCCGGTCCGGCGCAGAGCATCCCCGGCCCGGCACCGAGATCGACAGCGAGCCGGACGATGAGGACTACCCGGCCTACAGCACGGGCCGGACCGCCGAGGGCGTCACTCCCGGGTTCCCGCACGGCCTGGACGCCGCGAAACTGTTCGTCCCGCAACGCTCGGCCGGCGGCCTCCGCCGCTACTCCCGCTACCCGTTGCGCCTGGCGCACCGCGCCCGCGATCTGGTCGATCACGGCACCGCCCTGGAGGCGGCCCGCCGCGTCATCATCGTGGAAGACCGGCTCGCCGAAGCCCAGCGCAGCGCAGCAACGACCAACTCCAACATCGCCCCGACCAGAACCCCGCCCAGAAGACCGGAGGGGGCTGACCCCGACGAATTCCGCTGATCTGGTGTAGGGTCAGAACCAATGGTTGTAGTCGAGTTTTGCGAACGTGGAAACGCCCGCGGAGTTCTTCCGGCGGGCGTTTGTCTTTTGGGGGCGACTCCAGGCGGGCGTACGGCCAGCAGCCCGGACCACGCACACACGTGATCCGTCGCCCGATTGAGAGGACACCAAATGACTCAGGGAACCGTGAAGTGGTTCAACGCCGACAAGGGGTTCGGGTTCATCGCCCCCGATGACGGCACCGCCGACATCTTCGTCCATCAGTCTGTGATCGACAGCGACGGCTTCCGCACCCTGGAAGAGGACCAGAAGGTGGAGTTCACCTCCATCCGCGGCCCCAAGGGCATGCAGGCCGACCTGGTCCGCGCGCTCTAACAGCGCGCACCAAGCACAGAGCACCGACGGGCAGGACCGTGCAAGCGGCCCTGCCCGTCGGCGCGACCAAGGCGAAGACCCCGATTGCGCCGATCACTCAGGACGATGTCCTGATCCCACCAGAGCCATCGAAAGAGCTCCTCCCGAGGTGATGACCTCAGGCAGCTCCCCAGGGCAAGCCTCGAGAGGGACTGCCGCGGTATAACGGAAGTCGGCCGTGTAGGCGGGCGGCGGCCTGGCGGGCGTGTCGTCTGGCCGGTCGGTGTGTCCGCCCCTGCATAGGGTGTGGCCACCCCCTTGCACTGAGAGGTACCGGCCCCATGAGGCTCGAGCTCACCAACTACGAGGCCCTGTACGGCTGGGGCGTCGTCAACAACAGTGCCGCTTGGCATGCTCAGCGCAACCGCAAGCCGTCTGCGGCCGAACAGGCCGTGGCGGACATCCTCTTCGCGGCTTACGACTGCCGGACCAGCACCACGACCACGGTCGAGCTCAGTGACGACGAGCGCGCGCGCCTCGCCGAGTTGGTCAGCGAACACATCGCGGCGTGGGTGAAGCGTGGCCAGGAGAACGCCGCAGCACCTCACCTGCGCTCGCTGGTCGTGAAGCTGGACGACTGACCTGCCTGCCGCGGGCAGCCCCGACGAAAGTTCCGCCTCGCCGACGATGTCCTGCCCGTCCCTGCGCGGAAATGGTTTTCCGACGCCCGTAGACTCAGACCCTCCGTAGACGGACCGCAACCGGTTTGTCGGCCCCGTGCACGCGAGGACTGTTCTTCCACCCTGACTCGATCAGAAGTGCGGATGCGGGGTTACCAGGCGGGCGTCGGGCGTGGCCCCAGCGGGTTGGCGCTCACTTCCGTACTCGGTTTCAACCAGCGGCTGGTTGAGTTGGGCGTGGCCAACTCCTTCGTTGCCGGCCAGGACCACCGGGCCCGGCCAATCCCGCGCGGTCGTTCGGGGATACCGCCGGAACGGGCTGAACCGATCACCGTGAGCGAGCCGGGACCGATCGTGGTTCTGGTGGTCAGCCGGTTGTCTGGTGTGCGCTGGTCAGCCAGCCGAGTCGTTCGGACAGGTTGCGGGCGCAGGTGACGATGGCGCGTACGTGGTCGGAGTCGTCGGCCGCGCGCCACAGGATCGACCAGGGGTAGGAGGAGGCCGGTTGGGTGAGCGGGCGCCAGATCGTGCCGGGGAGGGCGGAGATGCAGGAGGAGGGCACGCAGTGGTGGATCACCAGGTCGGGGTGGAGTGCCTGGGCCTCGTGCAGGATCTGCGGCATCGAGTCGTAGCTGGCGTCGACGATGCCCACCCGCAGTGCCGGGGAGGTGCCCTGGGCGGTCCGGGCGACCTGGGCGGCGCGCTCCACGTGAGCCAGGATCCGCCGCGCCTCGACCAGGAAGGCCGCGCCCGCGGGGGTCAGAGCGACGTAGTGGGTGGTGCGGTCCAGCAGGCGCACGTCCACTTCCCGTTCCAGCCGCTGTATCTGCTGGCTCAGCGCCGACTGCACGATGTGCTCGCGGGCCGCCGCGCGGCCGAATTTGAGCTCCTCGGAAACGGCGACGAAGTAGCGGAGCTGGCGCAGTTCCACATCTCCCACCTTCTGAGCTGGAACAGCGAGACCCGCTCACCGAGCCTACCCCGTGGCACTGCTCTACAGGGGTTCGCTGATCCAGTGCCAGACGCCGCCCTCGTGCCGTGCGCGGACGAGTTGCCCGCCGCTGGAATCGGCGAGCTCGGCGACCGCCCGGATCAGCTGACGATGGAAGTCATCGGGCGGACGGGCGCCGGACGAGCCTTCCAGGAGGGTCACACTGACCTTGGCGTCATCGCGAAGCTGCGCGGTCAACCGCCCGGTCTCGTCCAGGCGGAGCATCACGATCGCTTCAGCGCGAACGATGTCGTGGCCGGCGCTGGCCGCGACCCATACCTCGGTCACCGTCCCGCTCATGGACCTCATCTCCTCGGCTCCGTCAGCTCCCCTACCCAACATAAACGGTTCGACATCACGTCCGTCAAACACGGGCGTCCAGAATCGGGGCCACTACCGGTTGAACGGGCAAGGGCGCGACCTTTGTGCGGAGTCCCGCCACCCGCTCCCGGTTTCGCACGCTCGCCGTCCCTGGTCTGGCTGGTGACGTCCCCCTGTCATCTTCTGAAGAGAAAGGACGTTCGGAAAACGGCCGCTTCCCCCACTGCGGACCAAGGGTTGAATGAAAGTGCACGGGCTTGCCGACCCGGTGGCCGTACTCTCCGCGGTGCGCCGGGGCCGCCGGCCGGCCGCGACGGCCCATGGAAGCGCCGCCCCGGCAGCGCTTCGGCCGCACTCGCGGCACCCGGGGCCGTCACCCCGAACCCAGTGACCGTGACCAGGATCGGCGAAGGGAGCCCGATGACCATGAAGGATGACTACCTCGGGCTGATGAGGGGGCTCATCGGCGGCATGGCCATTGCGCTGGCCCTCATCTGCGCGCTCATCGCGGCGGTCGCCGTCGTCGTCTCCTGACGGTTTGCCGCATCTCCTCTTCTTGCGCAGGCGTGATCGCGGTCATGCGGCGAATCCGGCGTGGACGTCCAGGGCGGGATGGACGGTGAGTACGCGGTCGAACCCGGTGACGCGGAGTAGCCCGGCGACCTGCGGGCCGGGGGCGGCAAGGCGCACGACGATGCCGAGCCCGTCGGCGCGGCGCCGGATGCCGACCAGCACGGCCAGTCCGGCCGCGTCGGCGGACGTCACCTCGCTCAGGTCGAGGATCAGCAGGCGCCCGCTGCGCCCCAACACGCCGAGCAGGTGCCCGCGCAGCGCTGGAGCGGCGGCGCCGTCCACCTTGCCCGACAGCGCGATGATGGTGTGGCCGGGGCGCGGGCGGGCGGGCATCTCGACTTCGTCGAGGGCCCGGACCGGGCTCCCGGCAGCGGACGCGGTGGCGGTGGGCGTGGTCATGGTGATCTCCGATCGTCGGTGGGCGGGAGTGGCGGTCCCGAGGAGGTGAGGGCGGCCGGCGGGCCGGGGAGGCGGTCGTGCCGGTAAATCGCCGGGTTCATCGATGCCTCGGCTTCGGCCCGGGGCGTGGCGTGGCGGCCGGGACGGTGCACAGGTTGACGCGGCGGCCGTCCCCGGGAGGAGTCGCGGGGGCGCGGCCCGCAGCCGAGGATGGCGACAGGCTGATCTCTCGGCGGAGGCGGTTCGGTTCGGTTCGGTGTGCCGGATATTTTCATCCTACCCGATAATTGCCAATATGCGAAAAATAGAACGAGCCTGGGCGATTCACTCGCGCACCGGGGCCCGCGGCTCCCCGGAGTGCGAGAAACCCGCCTCCATTTCCGCCGATTTCCGGTCGAGGCGACGGATTATCAGCGCGAGTGATGGGGTGTACATGGATTGACCGTGTCCATCCTCGGGTCATCGCGCTTGACTGATATGTGGCCGGTCCAACTGCCTGGGAAAACTCGGCCTGCCCACCTGCCACCGGCCGGCCTTCGTTCCGCTGGACGGTGCGACCGCCGGGCCCGGCTACGTGCGAGCCGCCCACGCCTCCACCGCGAAGCCGCTCACGGGAGATCCTCCGTCCTGGGCAGGGGCCGACCCGAGTCCTTCAGGGCTGGAAGCGCCTGGACCGGCCGGAACTCATCGTGTTGCCGAAGGCATCGCAGCTCGCCTCCACATTGAAGGGTCGCAGGGTTAGACCGCTGATCGTGCGCGGCCTAAGCTGGTGCGACGGCGGCAGTCGTCTGTCGGCCGCTCCAGACCCTGGCGGCGTAGCGCACACGCTCCAGGGAAGGGTCGTCATGACGGCATTCGAATCACCACCCCCGTCCTTCGTTCGACCGGCGGCGTGGACGCTGCGCGACAGCACGACCCGCGACCGCGTCCGAACCGGGGCGCGGGTCGGTCTCCGGCGGACGGACGTCGACTGCGGCGCCGGATCGACGGTGATGCTGCTGGCACTCGCCGGGGAGGTCGACGCGGCCAACAGCGGCTGGCTGACCGTCCAGCTCAGCGCCATGATCACCAGCGCCTCCACCGTCCACACCGGCGCCGCGCCGAGCAGTGGCGTGGTCATCGACCTCACACTCGTCAGGTTCTGCGACGCCAGCGGCATAACTGCCCTGGTCAAGGCATTCAAACACGCCCGAAATCAGCGCTTACGCCTGGAATTGGCCGGAGCCAGAGGGCGGGTCGACCGCATCCTTCGCCTGACCGGCATCGACGACGTCCTCCACCTGCATGCGGAGCCGAAGGATGCGTTGACAGCGCTGAACAGCCGAACATGACCATCACCGCACGGCCCGGCTGCCGAACACGCATCGCGCCCCTCGTCACCTTCCCCCGTCATCGTCCGCGGTCAGGTGTGGTCGGCGCGGCGACCGGGATCGTTCGGCGGACGCAGGGCGCCCACCACGGCCGGGTCGTCGTCGATGACGGCCTGGGCGAGGTCGGCGAGCTTGCGGTTGGTGTTGCGGGCCTGGGTGCGCAGGGCGGTGAACGCCCGGTCGAGTGAGGTCCGGTGACGTTCGGCGAGCATGCCCTTGGCCTGCTCGATGATCACGCGGCTGTTGAGGGCGATCTGCAGTTGCTGGGACAGCAGTTCATGTTCGCGGGCCGCGCGTTCGCCCAGGATGCCGATGGTGGCCACGTCGGCCATCGCCTGCCCCAGCCCCTGGATCGTGGTCGCCCCGTCGGTGGCCGGGACGGTGGAGGGGGTGGTGAACAGGTTCATCGCGCCGATGACCCGCTCCCGCATCCGCATCGGCAATGCCAGCACCCCGCCGTAACCGGCGTCGAGCGCCGCGGGAGTGAACAGCGGCCACCGGTAGGCTTCGGCGGCCAGGTCGGCGACCCTGATGGGCCGGCCGGTGGCGAAGCAGTCAAGGCAGGGGCCCTGCCTTGACTGGAGCTGGAACAACTCCAGCAGCCGGCTCTGTTCGCTGGAGGCCGCGACCACCTGCAGCTCGTCGGCCTGGTCGGTGAGCAGGATCCCGGCCGCCTCCACGTCCAGCAACTCCACGCAGCGCTCGGCCAGCCGGTGCAGGAACTCGATGAGATCGAAGTCGGCCACCAGGGTGTCTGCCAGCTCGACGAACACCTCAGCGAGTCGTTGTTGCTCTGGCATGCCTGCTCAGTCCATTTCCTTGGCCCAGTAGCTGGGGTGCCTTGTCGTGTGACGCTGTCCGTCGTCGACCGCGGTGGCCATCGTGTCGTCAGCTATCAGGGAAGTCGTCGGGATGAAATCGCAGCCGCCGGTCCACCACCTGGCGGGCCAGCCGGGCCAGTGGAACGCCTTCGCTGAAGGCGCGGGCGCGCAATGCCGCGAACGCGTCCTGTAGGCCGACGCCGAGCTGAACCGCGACCATCCCGGTCGCCTGGTACACCTCGATCCGGCCCTCGCCCGGCCCGCCCAGCGGCCACGCCCCCTGATCCGAGCCCGCCCCGTTCAGCGGAGGCCAGCCGGCGGCCAGCATCACCGCCACGGCGGTACGGCACAGCGTCACCGCGTCGGCGACCTGTTCCCCGGTCAGCGGCCCCGGCTTCGCCCGGTACAGGGTGAGGGCACCCAGCCGGATCGCCCCCGCCTGCAGCGGGAAGGCGAACACCGCCCGGGCCCCGGCGGCCGTGGCCACCGGCGCGAACATCGGCCACCGGGAGGCCCCGGCGGGCGCGGACACATCGGCGACCAGCACCTGACCTCCGGAGGCCCCCGCCTCGATGCCCGGACCTTCCCCCAGGGTGAACTGCTGCTCGTCCAAAAGCGCGGCCACCGCGTCGGTGGCGTGCGCCCGCTGCCGCCGGTCCGGCCGGGCCGCCACGGACAGCCCCGCCCCGTCAACCTCCACCGCCACCACGGCGGCCCGGCACACATGCGCGGCCGATACCGTCTCGCCGTCCGCGCACCCGGAGACCAGCGCCCACAACCGGGCCGCCCGCGCCTCGCCCGCCGCTGGTATCGCAGCTCACCGCCTCACCCTGCCCGAGGCGACCGAATGGCCATGCCCTCACCCAGCCTGCCACAGCTTCCCGCACGGGCGTGGACAGGGCGCTCACCCCATCGCACGACGATGGTGTGACCGCGAGCGTGACGACGGACGTTCCACCCCTCGGTACCGCCTCGTCCCGGAGCCGGGCGGAGGCGGCTCTGCGGCGTCACCTATTGCGAAACGGGGTTGCTCCAGTCCTACACGCGCAGGTGCTGCGGCGTCTCCACGCGGTCGGCGGGCCTCTACGCCCCGAACTGGAGAACTGACTTCGCCGCAGGTCGCCGTCGCCGGGATTCTCGAACCCGCCTACGACGTCGCCGGCGACAACCTCCTCCTCATCGGACGGCGCGGCGGCACCGCCGACCACCTCGCCAGGCCGCCGCCATGACGCCCGCCGCCCGTGTTCGCCGATACCGTCCGCCGATCCGTGGCGTCGCGGCGGACGGATCGCCTCACCGCGGTCAGAGCCGGGAGTGCGGGTAGGCGGGTGAACGGTGCTGGAAGGACAGGATGTCGGGGTTCTGGACGACGCCCTCACGGATCTCCACGGCACGCTCGAAGGTCTCGCCGGTCCCCCGGTCCGAAGGGCCGTCGAGGACGGCGCGCAGATGCGGCAGCAGCGCCTCGCTGATCTCCCAGGTCGCCGAGTCCCACAGGTAGGACGGGCTGTGATCCACGCCGTAATGACGGACATTGCGGCCGACCGTGTACATAGGGTCGTCGAACGAGGTCGGGCGGGCCCACTCGAAGCCCATCCCCGCATCGCAGGACACGTCGATGACAAGGGCGCCGGAGGGGAAGTGCGACAGGTCACCGTTGGTGGCGAACATGAGCGGGGTGCCGGGGTCCTGAAGGACGCAGTTGACGATGATGTCGTGCTGGGCGAGGAAGGCGGCGGCCGGCACCAGGCCGTCGTCGGTGAGGACCCGGGTGAGGGCCGGGTCGTCCGGGTCCCGATCGAAGTGGACGATCCGGGCCGAGTGGATCGGCGAGCCGACCGCGCTCACGCCCCGCTGCGTCAAGATGTGGACATCATGGACACCGTGCGCGTTCAGGGCCGTGACCGCGCCCCGCCCGGTCGCGCCGAAGCTGATGACGGCGGCGCGCCGCCGCCGGCCGTAGGCCCCGGTGGCACCGGTCAGGGCGAGGGCGTGCAGCACCGAGCAGTACCCGGCGAGCTCGTTGTTCTTGTGGAAGACGTGCAAGGCGAACCCGCCATCGGACGTCCAGTGGTTCATCGCCTCGAACGCGATCAGCGTCAACCGCCCGTCGATGGCGAGCTGGGTGATCTCCGGGTCCTGGACGCAGTGCGGCCACCCCCACAGGATCTGACCAGGACTCATCTGCTTGAGGTCATCGGGTTGTGGTTTGAGTATCAGGACGACGTCGCAGCGGGCGATGACCTCGTCGCGGGGCAGCAGCCCGGCGACATGCGGCGCCAGGTGCTCGTCCGGGATACCGAACCGTTCGCCGTATCCACGTTCGAGATAGACGCGAGAGCGGAGCGCGGGGTCGAGCCGGTCGAGGTGCAGCGGGTGGATCGGTTGCCGGCGCTCGTTCTCCTTGCCCGACCGCGCGGTGACTCCGAGCGTCGGGCCGGTCGGCGTTCCGCCGCCGTTCAAAGGGCGGTCAGGACATGGGGGCGGTGGGGAAATGAAGCGTCCCCGCCGGCGTGGTTTCGGGCGGACATGGAGTCTCCGATCGTTGACCGGTGGAGGTCCGGACCGTCCCGCCGGGCGGGTCGGTCGGCGTCGCCGCCACAGGACCGTATTGCCGGCTGCCCGCAGTGTACGCGTGCGTCGCCCGCCTCCGGCCGGCCCGCGCCGCGACCGTGGTCGTCAGCCGGGGACGCGCAGGGCCAGAAGCGCGACGTCGTCCTCACCGTTGGGCTCCACGCGCTCCAGGAGCTTGTCGCACAGTTCGGGCAAGGGGAGTTGGGCCAGGTGGGAACCATGGCGGCGGAGGCTGGTGAGACGGTCGGACAGGTCGGAGTCGCGGGTTTCGACGAGGCCGTCGGTATAGAGCATGAGGGTCGAGGACGGCGGCAGGACGCAAGTGCTGTCGGGGCGGGTCCCGATGAGGTCGGGGGCGCCTAGCAGGATCCCGTGCTCCTCTAGGAAACGCGTGCCGCCGTCGTGGGTGATCAGCAGGGGCGGGGGATGGCCGGCGTTGCACCAGTGGAGGTGCCATCGCCCGGCCGGGTCCTCTTCGACGCGGCCGAACACGGCGGTGGCGAGTTCGGCCTCGCTGACGGCGGCCATGACGCCGTCCAGTCGTGCCAGCACGGCGCTGGGCGGCTCGGCCAGGTCCCAGGCCAGGGCTCTGAGCATGTTACGGACCTCGGCCATGCGGGCGGCCGCGCGCAGGTCGTGGCCCACGATGTCCCCGATGACCAGTCCGGTGCCGCCGCCGGGCAACGCGAACGCGTCGTACCAGTCACCGCCGACCCAGCTGACCTGCGTTGCCGGCACGTACCTGGCCTCCAGCCGCAGCTCACCCGGCTGCGGCAGCGGTGTGAGCAGGTTGCGCTGCATCGCCTCGGCCATGTTGCGCTGCTCGGCGTACATGCGTGCGTTGGCCAGCACCAGACCGGTGCGGCGCGCGACGTCCTCCACGACAAGCCGGTCGTCCGGCCCATAGACCTGCCCGGGATACGAGTAGCCCAGCGTCAACGCGCCGTAGGTCTCACCCCGGGCCGCCAGCGGGGCGATGATCGCGTTCTGGGCGCGCATGGCCTGGAAGAATTCGTACTGGGCGGCGCCCAGCGGTTCATCAGAGCGCACATCGGCCTCGCCGCTGACGACGACCGCGCCGCCGCCGCGCAGCACCTGGGCCAGCGGTCCGCGCGGTATCCGCGGGAGGGGCGGAAGCGGCCCCTCAAGCCCGGCGATGTCGGCGGGCGAGAGTTCGTGGTGCGTCGCGGCCACCCGCTCGACGCGGCCGTCGGGAATCGGCAGGTCGACCTCGGCCCACGCCCCCAGCGCGGGCACCACGAGCCGGACCAGCCGCCGCAGCAGTTCCGCCTCGTTCAACGTGGACGACAGCACCGTCGTGATCTCGGCGACCAGCCTCAGCCGGGAATTGGCCCGCTGCACCTGCGCCATCCGGTCGCGCCGCTCGCGCTCGGCCGCGACCCGGTCGGCGGCGTCCTGGAAGACGATGACCAGCCCGGCCACCACGCCCGTCTCGGGCTGGTCGCTCTCGGGCCGGTCACCGGCGTAGATCGGCGCGGACGACCAGGAGCACACCACCAGCCGCCCGTCGCGATGGGCGAATCTCTGGCCTTCTCCGTGGTCGGGGACACCGGTGCGCAGCACCTGCACCAAGCGGCAGTCCCGTTCCGGCGGGACGTGCCCGTCGGCGTCCCGGTGCAGAAACCGGTGCATCGGTCTTCCGAGCACCTCGTCGCGGGTGTAGCCGAGAAGCTGCTGCGCGCGTGGATTCCACGCCGTGATCCGGCCGGACTCGTCGGTGGCGAGAACCCCGGAGTTCATGGCCTCCACGAGACGCTCAAGAGTCGCGCCCGCTCGATCGTCCACCTGCCCGGCCATCCTCACCCCCTAAATCGGACATCAAACTCATTCCCCTCGGTGCACCTCGAACACGTCGGCGCAGGTCGTCCCTCAGGAGGGTGAGACGCCCGAAAGGCCTTACCCGGCCTGAGGGCCGCCGGCACGGTCCGACCGGGGCGAGCGGCGGAGCGGGTGAGGCGAGTGCGGGCTTCGGCGCGACTCGCCACCGGTCACGGGCGAGCGGCCGGGTCCGGTGGAATGGCCATGGCGGTCAGCAGTTCGGCGAGTTCGGCGGCGGTGTCGTGGGATCGCGGCCACCAGCCGCCGTTCATGATCCCGCGTTCGGCGTCGCCGGGGGCCGGACGCAGGCGTGCCGCGGGCGGTGCCACGAGCTCGGACACCGTGGTCGTGGCGATTGGAGAGGCGGGCCGTGCGGTGTCGCGGGCCATGAAGGGCCCCATTCTCGGTCCGTACGGAACCGGTTCGTGTATCGCCGAGACGTCGCCGGCAGGGCGGCCCGCGCTCGAAAGGTCCGCGGCACCCGCGAGTCTACGTGACCGCAGGCACGCGACCGGACACGCGGACCTGCCGACCTCCGGCCGGACGCCCCGGATGAGCCTCACCGGGATGGTGTCGATCGACACGGTCGCACACATCGTCTTTACGATGTTCCGGACGACGACTACGGCAGTGGGGCCCGCCCTGGGGCGCGGCCGGGCGTCCAGGCAAATGGCCCGTTGGCAGGGCCAGGGCGTAGACTCGTCGTGACGAGGGTTCTCTCGATGCGGGCGGCCAAGACCGCGTCCCCTGGTTTCTCGATTCTCGGCCCCTCTCGGGCCAGACAGGTCCGGCGTTATGACGCCGCTACACCATTCCGCCCAGTCGGCCGGCGCGGGTCCGTTCACCGACGGGGCACCGGCCCGGGTCAGGCCATGATCCGTGACCTACGAACATCCGGATCGCAGATCCACCCTTCTACCGGCGGCCCGGCCCGTGAACGGCTCTCCGACCACATCCTCATCGCCGTCAGCGGCGGACTCGGCATCGCCTCCACCCCGTCCCTGCGGGAGCGCCTGGACGTCGCGCTGCGCGACCCCGGCATGTACGTGATCATCGACCTGTCGGGCATGACGTCCTGCGACGCGTCCGGGCCTGCGACGCTCGTCGGCGCACGACGGCGGATCGAGGCGAACGGCACGCCCCTGCCTCTCGCCCGCCCGCGTCCGCAGACGGCCGTGCCGTCGCGGGCCGCCGGGCTGTTCCGCGCTTTCATCGTCCGTCCGTCCGGCGTCGGCGCGTGGACCTCCGGGCCGGAGGCGCGATCGGCCGCGGCCTGACCGCAGGATGCGGGCACGGGGGACGCTCGCATACACCCAGGCACGATGCCGGACCGAGGCCCGGGCCGGCGCCCAAGGCCGAAACAAGGGTCGGCCTCCAGCCGGACGAGGAGAGCGTGATGACGACATGAACGGCAACGAATCGTCCGCGACCGGCTGGGGGCCGCCGAGCGTGACCCGCGGCGCGGACAACAGCCCGCGCGTGGCCGCGTCGTTCGACCTGATGGCGGCGGTTCTGGACGGAATCACCCTGCCCGACCTGCTGACCCGCGTGGCCGAGCAGGCCCGCGCCATCGCGGGCGTTCCGCTGACGTTCATCGCCCTGCCCGCCGAGGACACCGCCACCCTGCGGATCGACATCGCGGTCGGGATCGGCAGCGACCGCGTCCGCGGGCTGACGGTGCGGCGCGGCCGCTCGATGCTCGGCCGGGCGTTCAACTCCCGCCGGGCCCTGTCCGCGCGCATCGTGGCCGACCAGACGCTCAGCACCCTGCCCGCCGGCCCGATCCTCATCCTGCCCCTGGACACCGGGGAGGCCACGCGCGGAGTACTCGCCGTCCTCGGACGGCCGGGCACCGAACCGTTCAGCCCGTCCGTCGCCCGCCAGTTGCTGCTGTTCGCTGACACCTCCGCCCGCCTGGTCCAGCTCGCCGCGGACCAGCGTGCGCCCACCCGGCGGCCAGACCCCGCGGGCGAGCGGATCGTCACGCTCCACCGACCGCTGCCCAGGCAAATGTGACACGACCCTAGGGCGGGGTTCACGACCCCACGGGAGGCGTCCACCCCCACCGGCAACGGCGGTACCTCTGAGCAGGCCGACCTCGTCCAGCAGCGCGGTGAGCCGCCTTTCTACCGCGACATGGACTCCGGGCCGCGGAGAGATCCGTCCACTGGAACGCCTCCCCGACCGGCTCCCGATCACCGTCCTTGATCAGGGTCTCCATCATCGCCGGCAACACGTCGTTTCGGCCGAACGGGTGAAACATGACCGCGACCCCCGGCCTGGATGGCGAGGCGCCGTGTCTCACGCTCCAAGGCCCGCAGCAGGTGACGGACGAGTGGTGCGGGTGTGTGGCGAAGTCGGCACGCGCACCGGGTTCGGGGGTGACAATGGGGTGATGACCGATCCGGGGTCGGGGGGAGCGGAGCCGCAGCCCTTCGCGTATCTCAGTGCGCCGAACGCGGCTCTCTATCGGGATGTGCTGTGCTCGTTCGCGCGGGCTAAGGAACGGTTCATCGTCCATCTGCGGCCCGAGGACGTGGCGGCTGAGTTGGGGCGCGACAGTGACGAGCAGCTCGCGCAGGCGCTGGACAGGCTCGTCGAGTGGGGCAATCTGCGGGCCGACGCCGATACCGGGCGGGTGACGTCCGTCGAGGATTTTCATCGCAGGCGGTTCTTGTTCCAGCTCACCGCGGCCGGGCATGCCGCCGAGCAGGCCATCGCTTTCTACGAGGAGGCGATCGGGCAACGCGGTGTGCTGCAGTCGGTGGCGCTCGCCGACATCGCCGACCAGCTCGCCGCCCTGGCGGCGCTGGCGGCCGAGGACGCCCCCGATCCGGCCAAGGTTCACCTGCTGCTGCTGACGCTGGCCGACCGGTTCGGCTCGCTGGCCGACAACGCCCAGGCGTTCATGTCGTCGCTGCGGCGGGCGATCGACTTCTCCGACGGCGACGTCGAGGGGTTCATCGCCTACAAGGAAAGGCTCATCGAGTACATCAACCGGTTCATCGCCGACCTCGCCAACTCGGGGGCGCACATCGCGCGGCTGCTGGACGAGGTCGAGGAGCGGGGCCACGAGCGGCTGCTCGGCCTGGCGGCGCGGCGGGAGGCCTCCGACGCCGTCCCCGACGGGGCGGACGCCGCCGAGGCGTTCGGCCGCGCCGAGGCCGAGGCGCTGGAGTCGTGGCGCAACCGGTGGCGGGGTCTGCGGGACTGGTTCGTCTCGGGCGGGACCGACCGCCCGTCGCAGGCGCGGCTGCTGCGCCAGTCGGCGGTGACGGCGATCAAGCAGCTCCTCGACACGGTGGGGCTGCTGAACGAGCGGCGCTCGGGGCGGTCGGACCGGTCGGCGGACTTCCGGACGCTGGCCCGCTGGTTCGCCGAGGCGCCGGACGAGGCGGCGGCGCACCGGTTGTGGCGGGCGGCGTTCGGGCTGACGCCGGCACGGCATCTCACCGTCACCGCCGCGACGGTGGCGGCGTGGGAGGAGGAGGCGCCGCAGGGCCGGCCGTGGGCGGACGCGCCGCCGGTGCGGATCTCGCCGCAGCTGCGCCGGACCGGTTCCTACGAACGGCGGGGCAAGCCCAACCGGGTCCAGGACCGCTCGGCGATGCGCCGGTTGCTGCGCGAGCGCGCCGACCGGGAGGCCGCGGAGACCGCGGCGGCGCGCACCCGGCTGCGGACGAGCGGCCCCGTCCTGCTGTCGGACCTGGGGGTGCTCGACACCCGGGCGTTCCGGCTGTTCCTGTCGCTGCTGGGGGACGCGCTGGCGGCGCGGCTGCCGGGCGACGGCGAGGTGAAGGCGGTCATCGCGGACGGGTCGATGGAGGTGCGGCTGTCGCTCGTCCCGGACGGCGGCGAGGTGCGGATCGTGACCGAGGACGGCGTGCTCAGCGGCCCGGAGCATCTCATCGAGATCACGGACCTGTACGAGGGACCGGCATGAACGACCCCGCCCTGAGCGAGCAGGACGCCTCCCGGCGGCGGGCCGCGTTGCGGGCGCTGCTGCGGCGGCCGCTGCTGACGGTCGAGTCCGATCCGCAGGATCTCGTCCTCGTCCGCCGGTACCAGGCGGAGCTGCGCGACTGGCTCGGCAAGGAGACCGGCTGGCGGCTCCAGGTGGACGCGGAGACGGCGCGGCTGTTCAAGACGGCGCCGACGCTGGACGACGGCACGCACCCGGCGCGCGGCAAGGCCGGGGAGGCCTTCGGCCGCCGCCGTTACGTGGTGTTGTGCCTGGCCTTGGCGGCGTTGGAGCGCGCCGACGCGCAGACGACGCTGGGCCGGCTCGCGGAGGAGGTGCTGAACGCGGCGGCCGAGCCCGATCTGGCGTTCCCGTTCACGCTGGACAGCCGGGCGGAGCGGTCCGACCTGGTCGCGGTGGTGCGGCTGCTGCTCGGGTGGGACGTGCTGCGGCGGGTGTCGGGGGACGAGGAGTCCTACCTGTCGGCGACCGGGGACGTCCTGTACGACGTGCGCCGGGTGGTCCTCGCGTCGTTGCTCACCGGGGTCCGGGGGCCGTCCACCGTGACCGCGACGGGGTTCGAGGAGCGGCTGGCCGAGCTGACCGACGAGGCCGTCCCCGACACCGACGACCTGCGGAACCGGGCGCTGCGGCGCGGCCTGACCCGCAGGCTGCTGGAGGATCCGGTGGTGTACTACGACGATCTGGACGACGCGGAACGGGCGTATCTGGTGTCCCAGCGCGCGGCGATCACCCGCCGGATCGAGGAGGCGGCGGGGCTCGTCACCGAGGCCCGGGCCGAGGGCGTGGCGATGGTCGATCCGGACGATGAGCTGACCGACGTGCGGATGCCCGAGCAGCGCACCGACGGGCATGTGACGCTGCTGATCGCCGAGTACCTGTCGGGGCGCAGCTCGGCAGGGCGGGACGAGCTGGTCGCGTTCGTCCGGGACGCGGCCGTGCGGCACGGGTCGTACTGGCGCAAAGGCGTGACGGAGCCGGGCGCCGCCGAGGAGCTGCTGGGCATCGCGCTGGAGAAGCTGGCGGCGCTGCGGCTGGTGGAGACGCTGCCGGGCCGGGTCCTGGCGCGTCCGGCGATCGCGCGTTACGCCCTGGAGGAACCGACCGTACGGGAAACGAGGAGGGGCGCGGAGTGAACGGGGCTCCCGTCGCGACGTCCGAGCGCTGGAAGCCGCTGCGCGCGGGGCTCGTCGACATGTTCTACTACGACGTCGAGGAGTTCCGGTTCCACGACGGGCGGCTGCTGCTGCGCGGCAACAACGGCACCGGCAAGTCGAAGGTGCTGGCGCTGACGCTGCCGTTCCTGCTGGACGGCGAGTTGTCCCCGCACCGGGTGGAACCCGACGGCGACCGGCAGAAGCGGATGGAGTGGAACCTCCTGCTCGGAGGCAAGCACCCGCATCCGGAACGGCTCGGTTACACCTGGCTGGAGTTCGGCCGCCTTCACCCGGACGGCACCGGGGAGTACCGGACGCTCGGCTGCGGGCTGAAGGCGGTGAAGGACCGGGGGATCGTCCGGCACTGGTTCTTCGTCACGTCCCGCCGCGTCGGTGTGGACCTGTCGCTGGTGTCGGAAGGGGGCGTGTCGCTCACGCGGGAGAAGCTGCGCGACGCCGTGGAGGGGCACGGGCTCGTCTACGACCGGGCGTCGGACTACCGCCGCGCCGTCGACGAGACGCTGTTCGGCCTCGGCGAGCACCGCTACGAGGCGCTGGTCAACCTGCTGATCCAGCTCCGCCAGCCGCAGCTGTCGAAGAAGCCGGACGAGCGGCTGCTGTCCCGGGCGCTGACCGAGGCGCTGCCGCCGCTCAGCCCGGCGCTGGTCACCACGGTGGCGGAGGCGTTCCGCGGCCTCGACGAGGAGCGCGCCGCGCTGCACGCCCTGGAGGAGGCGCACAGGGCCGCCACCGACTTCCTCGGGCATTACACCAGGTACGCCCGGATCGCCGCGAAGCGGAAGGCCGCCGGGCCGCGAGTCACGCACAGCAAGTACGAGCACCTCAACCGGGACCTCACCGACGCGGACGCGAGCTTCGCGGCGGCCCAGGCCGACCTGGACGAGGCCGGTGGGCTGCTGGAGGAGCTGGAGGCGGAGAAGGTCCGGCTGGAGGCGCACCGGCGGGCCCTCGAAGCGAGCCCGGAGATGCGTGACGCGAAGCGCATTGAGGAGATCGGTGACGAGGCGGGGCGCAGGGACACCTACGCGGCCCGGCTCGAACGCGACCGCGACGCCCTGTCCGGTGAGGTGGAGCGCAAACAGTCCCGGGCCGAGAAGGCGCGGTCGCGCGCGGACGAGGCCGAGACCTCCTTCGCCGCCGTCCGGGACCGATCGGCGGCACTCGCGGACGCCGCCGGATACGGGACCGCCCACGCGGAGGCCGTGCAGGGCTGGGAGACCGATCTCACCGAGGCACAGCACGCCACCGGTGCGCTGGCCGACAACAGGTCCCGCGCCCTTGACGAACTCGGCCGGCTGATGTCGGCGGTAGCCGAGGCCCGCGCGCGCTTGGAGACCGCCACGGCGGAGGCGGACCGGCTGCGCGCCGAGTTGCAGGCCGCGGACGAGCGGATCGGCGACGCCGACGCGGAGACCCAGGCCGGGGCGGCGAACCTGCTGGGCGAGTACGTCGGCTACCTCGGCCGGCTGACCGAGATCACGGTGGACGACCCGGACGCGGTCCTCGCGACGCTGACGGACTGGGCCGAGACCGCCGAGGGCCGCAACCCGGCCGCGACCGCCGTGGACGACGCCGCCCGCCAGGCCACGGAGGCACTGGGCCGCCTGGCCGCCGACGCCGAGACCCGGCTACGGACCGAAGGCGAGACCGAGAAGTCACTCAAGGAGGAGATCGAGCGGCTGGAGTCAGGCGGCCTTGATGTCCCGCCCGTCCCGTATACGCGCTCCGCCTCCCGTGAAGGAAGGCCCGGCGCGCCGCTGTGGAAGGTCGTCGACTTCGCCGCCACCGTGCCCGCCGACCACCGGGCGGGGCTGGAGGCCGCGCTGGAGGCGTCCGGCATCCTGGACGCGTGGGTGACGCCACAGGGCACGCTCCTCGGTGAGGGCGACACGTTCGTGGTGACCGGCGAGCCCGTCCAGGGGCCGTCGTGCGCGCTGGTCCTGCGTCCCGCGATCGACCGCGCCGACCCTCGGACCGCCGTGGTGAGCGATGCCGCCGTGCACGCCGTCCTCGCCGGGCTGGGCCTCGGTCCGGGCGCGCGGACGTGGGTGGCGGTCGACGGCCGGTGGGCCAACGGCGTTCTCGGCGGCGCCTGGCACAAGGACACCGCCGGCTTCATCGGTGAGGGCGCCCGCGAGGCCGCCCGCCGCGTCCGGGTCGTCCGGCTGCGCGCCGACCTCGCCGCCACGCGGTCCCGCATCTCGGCGCTGAACGCGGAGCTGGACGAACTGGGCGCGCGACGGGAGGCACTGGCCGCCGAGCACCGCGCAGTGCCCCGCGACACAGCGCTGCGCGAGGCCCACGTCAAGCTCGCCGAAGAGCACCGCAGGCGGCGGAAACTGGACGGTGAGCACACGCTCGCCCAGGAGGTCGCGGGACGGCACCGCGACGAGGTCTCGGCGGCGGCGGAGAGGGTCGCCGAGTTCGCCTCGGACGTCGGCCTGCCGGACGGAGGGCCGGAACTGGCGCGGGTGCGCGAGGCGGTCGGCGACTACCGGCTGGCGCTGGCCGGGCTGTGGCCCGCCGCGGGGACCCTGCTGTCGGCGCGGGAGACCGTCCGGGAGGCCGTGGGTGAACTCGCGCTCGTCCGGGACCGCCTGGGCGAGGCGGCGGAACGGGCGGCGGAGACGCGCCGGCAGGCCGAGGCGGCGGCCGAGCAGCACCGGGCGCTGGTCGAGACGGCCGGCGCCGCGGTCGACGAGCTGTTCCGGCTGCTGGAGGAGGCCAAAGTGGCGCTCACCGCCCGCGATCGCTCCGAAGCGCGGGCACGCGAGCGTGAGCGGTCGGCGCTGGAGCGACGCGGCAAGGCCGCGGGAGCCCGCGACACGCTCCGGGAACAGATCGGGGAGGCGTCGCAGCTTCGGGACAGGGCCGTGGCGGAGTTCCGCGCGTTCGCCGCCACCGGCCTGCTCCACGTCGCCGTGCCCGGCCTGGAGGTTCCCGACCCGTCCCAGGAGTGGGCGGCCAACCCCGCCGTGATCCTCGCCCGCGCCGCCAACGGCGAACTCGAAACGGTGGACGGCGGAGACGGGCCCTGGGACAGGGTGCAGAAGAAGGTGGCCGAGGAGCACAAGCTTCTGTCGGACGCGATGTCCCGGCACGGTCACTCGGTCGGCCTGACCCTGCGTGACGGGATCATGGTCGTGGACGTCGTGTTCCAGGGCCGCGGCCGGGACGTCCCGGGCCTGGCCGCCGCGCTGGAGGCCGAGACGGAGAACCGGGCGCGGCTGCTGTCGGCCCGCGAGCGGGAGATCCTGGAGAACCACCTGCTGAACGAGGTCGCGGGCACCCTCCAGGAGCTCATCGCCGCGGCCGAGGACGAGGTGCGGGAGATGAACGCCGAGCTTACGTCCCGCCCGACGTCCACCGGGATGCGGCTGCGGCTCGTCTGGAAGCCCGCCCGGGACGCCCCGGACGGGCTGGACCGCGTCCGCGACAGGCTGCGGCAGACCATCGACGCCTGGTCCGCGGACGACAGGGCCGCCGTCGGCCGGTTCCTGCAGGAGCAGATCGCCCGCGAGCACGCCGGCAACCCGGCGTCCGGCTGGACCGAGCAGCTCACCCGGGCGCTGGACTACCGGTCCTGGCACGCGTTCACGATCCAGCGGCTCCAGGACGGGCAGTGGCGCCCCGCGACCGGGCCGGCGTCCGGCGGCGAACGGGTGCTCGCCGCCTCGGTGCCGCTGTTCGCCGCCGCGTCCGCGCACTACAAGTCGGCCGGCAACCCGCACGCCCCGCGGCTCGTCGCGCTGGACGAGGCGTTCGCCGGCGTCGACGACGACTCGCGCGCCAAGTGCCTCGGGCTGCTCGCCACCTTCGACATGGACGTGGTGATGACCAGCGAACGGGAATGGGGCTGCTATCCGCAGGTGCCCGGCCTGTCGATCTGCCAGCTGTCCCGGCGGGAGGGCATTGACGCCGTCCTGGTGACGCCGTGGCGCTGGGACGGCCGGGAACGCACCCGCGCAGGCCTTCCCGAGCCCGAACCCACCGAGCAGGAGGGGCTGTTCGGATGACGGACGCCGACCGCCTGCGGCGGCTGCTCGGCGGTCCCGACACGGCCTGGCTGGTCAAGCGCGTCCGGCAGCGGCTGGAACGCGGCGGCGCGCTCACCGGGACCGTCACCCTGGCCGGGGCCGTCCCGGCCCAGCGGCGCGCGGTCGAACTGCTGCTCGGACGCCGCGCCGGGACCGGCGCGTCGCTGTCGGTGTCGCTCGACGAGGTCGACCGCGTGCTGCGCGGCAGCGGCGCCTCGCCCGGCGGGCTGGCCGCCGCCGTGGAGATCCTGGACGGCCCCGTCCGCGATCTGGCCCGCGAGCAGGCCGCGGCGGACACCGCCTGGGCCTCGGCGTTCGGCCCGCTGGACGAGGCGATCGCCGCCCGGCCCGAGCTGGCCGAATGGCGCGGGCGGCTGGACTCCTCCGGCCTCGTCCGCCGCCTGGCCTCCGGGCCCGAGGACGCCGCCGGCCTGCTGCGGCACCTGGCCTCGGTGGTACGGGCGCTGCCCGCCTCCGGTGTCCCGCTCGGCCTGTTCGCCGCCGAGACCTGCGGCAGCGCACACGCCTTGGACGACGGCCGGCCGCTCGCCACGCTCGCCGTCTCCTGTGCCCGTGCCCTCGGGGGCCTGCCGTTCCGGGCGGACGGCGGCGCCGAGTCCCGCCGCGAGACCTGGGCCGCGGTCGGGGTCCACCTGGACGAGCTGTCCTCCACCGTCCTGTGCCTGGGCCTACCGGGCGACGCCGGCACCGCGACCGGCCGGATGCTCGCGGCGATGCGCGGCGAACCGGTGTCGCTCACGCTGCGCCAGCTTCGCCGTCACACCGCCCCCATGCCCGCCGGCCTGGTCCGCGTCTGTGAGAACCCCGTGGTGCTCACCGCCTCGGCCGACGCCCTCGGCCCGGCCTGCCCGCCCCTGGTCTGCTGCAACGGGCGTCCCTCGGCCGCGGTGTGGCGCCTGCTGGAGCTGCTCTCCGAGGGCGGCGCCGAGTTCGCCTACCACGGCGACTTCGACTGGGGCGGCGTCGCGATCGCCGCCGCCGTCCGCGACCGCGTCGGCTGGCAGCCCTGGCGCTACGACGCCGCCGCCTACCGCGAGGCGGCGTCGGACACTCCCCTGGCGGGCCGCCCGTCCCTCACCCCCTGGGACCCCGCGCTGGTCACCGCCATGACCGAACGCGGCGTCCGTGTCGAGGAGGAGCAGGTGCTGCCTGACCTCATCACCGACCTCCGGGCGGACGTGTCTTCGGGTCGCTGAGGGTGTGCGCCCGGGGCTTCCGGTCCGCCACCTGACCGCGTTCTCAGAAGTACGAGCCTCCGGGCCTGCGGCCTTCCGCCACGCCGTTATCCGACCTCGCGATCGCCGCCGGCCCAGTAGGGGGCCCGCAGCACCCGATGCAGGATCTTTCCCGCCCCGTTCCGCGGCAGCCCGGCCGGGAATCCGAACGTCTTGGGGATCTTGTAGCTCGCGAGCCGCGCGCGCAGCCACTCCCTGACGTCCGCCTCCGTCAGCACGGCACCGGGCACCGGCACGACCTCCGCCCGGACCACTTCGCCCCACCGCTCGTCCGGGATCCCGAACGCCGCGGCCTCCAGCACCTCGGGATGTTCGAGCAGCGCGCCCTCGATCTCGGCCGGGTAGATGTTCTCGCCCCCCGAGATCACGATGTCCTTGATGCGCGCCCGGAGATAGATGTAGCCGTCGTCGTCCAGGTGGCCCGCGTCGCCGGTGCGCAGCCAGCCGTCCGCGTCGATGGCCTGCGCGGTCGCCTCGGGATCGTTCCAGTAACCCTTCATGATCGACCTGGCGCGGAGGGTGATCTCGCCGAGCTCGCCCGCGGGCAGCACCCGGCCGTCCGGGGCCACCGCGCGGGCCTCGACGCCGCGCAGCGGACGTCCCGCGGCCGACAGCCGCGCGCCGCCCTCGACGTGGTCCGCCGGCGGGAGCACCACGACGGCCCCGGACGACTCCGTCACGCCGTAGTTCTGCGCCATGCCGCACCCGAACACCTCACGGCACTCGTTGAGCAGCTCGGCCGAGATCGGGCTCGCCCCGTAGGAAATGCACTTCAGGCTCGTGAAGTCGCCGGGCCCGATCCCCTCCACCTGGAGCAGGATCTTGAGGGCCGAGGGCACGATGAAGAGCCGGGTGGCCCCGTGCCGGGCGATGTTGCCGAGGAGCTCCCGCGCGTCGAACTCGCGCTGGACGATCAGCTTGGAGCCGTAGGCCAGGCCGCTGATCGAGAGGGCCACGCCGCCGATGTGGAACAGCGGCATCGCCAATACCACGACCTCGTCGGTGTCCCATGAGGCCCAGATCTCACCGGCGGGCTGGTTCGTGCGGACGTGGATCAGGCTGTCACCCGTCAGCATCGCGCCCTTCGGAACACCGGTCGTCCCCGAGGTCAGGAGGACGAGGACGACGTCGCCCGGATCGACCTCCGCCTCCGGCTCGGCGTCCGGCTGACCCGACGCCCACTCCCACAACGTGCCGGCAGGACCGGCGGCGTCGAGCGCGAGGACGTGCCCGACTCCCTCAAGCCCCGCGGCCACGCCCGCGAACTCCGCCTCGGCGAAGCACAACGCGGGACGCATCTTGGCGGTCACCGCGCTCAGCTCATGCGGCGTCAGGCGCCAGTTGAACGGCAGGAAGACCGCGCCGATCTTGGCGGCGCCCCAGAAGACGAAGAAGAAGTCACTGGAGCTCTTCCCCAGATAGGAGACGAGGTCGCCCTTGCCGATCCCGTGGCTCAGCAGCGCGTGCGCGACCTGGTTGGCACGCCGGTCCGCCTCGGCGAAGGTGATCCGGGCGTCGCCCTCGACCAGCGCGACCCGGTCCGGCCACAACTCGGCGGCCCGGGAAACGAGCCGGCCGATCGTCGTCGGAATCCCGTCCTTCATGGAAGCCTCCATCTGCATCGCCACCACATCGATCCTCGTTCGCGGACCGGTCGACCATCCTGGCGCCCCGAACGTCCCGCCGAGCGGGCAGGTCGTGCTTGTCACACCGGGAGCGTCGGCGTCACGCCCAGGGCGTCAGCGGCGGAACGGCCGCAAGGGTCGCGCGAACGGGCTCGCGTAGCGGAGCGTCGAGTTCGCGGAACGGTGCGACGCCCGGACGGGCTCGTGCGCACCGGTGTGCGTGAGACCGACGCGGTACTCGTGGTCTTCGACCCTGGTTGGCACGCCGATCCTCATAGAGGAAGGGTCGACCGCTCAGGCGGGATTGGTCGACGGATCGAAGTGCTAAGCGGCCTCCCACCGACATGTACAGAAGTAAGAGGCCCCCACGAGCCGCCGCGAACGCGAGCGGCCGAGCCGCGGCTTCTCAGCCTGCCTTCCCGACTGCGCCGGCGTCGTCGCGACGTACGCCGCCCGCGGCGGGGACGGCCTGATCACGCAGGGCGGCTACTCGACGCACATCGTGGTCGACGAGAACTTCGTGGTGCGGATCCCGGACTCGCTCGGCCTCGACGTGGCCGCCCCGCTGCTGTGCGCGGGGGTGACCACGTACTCGGCCCTGCGGCGCAACGGCGCGGGCGAGGGCACCGGCGTCGGGGGCGTCGGCCTCGGCGGGCTCGGCCACCTCGCGGTCAAGATCGCGCACGCGATGGGCGCGCGCGTGACCGTCCTGTCCCGGTCGCTCGCCAAGCGCGACCGCGGCCTGGCGCTGGGAGCCGACGACCACCGGGCGCTCGCCGACCCGGCGACCCTCGCCGAGCTCGCGGGCGGCCTGGACCTCCTGGTCAACACCGTGAGCGCGGACCTGGACGTGAACGACCTCATGGGGTTGCTCGGGGCCGGGGGCGTGCTCGCCTACGTGGGCGTCCCGGAGAACCCGATCTCGGTTCCGGTGCTCGCCATGGAGGACCGCGGTCTGACGATCACCGGGTCGTCGATCGGCGGCATCCGGGAGACCGAGGAGATGCTCGCCTTCTGCGCCGGGCACGGCATCGGCGCCGACGTCGAGGTGATCGCGCCGCACCAGATCAACGAGGCGTACGAACGGATGCTCGCCTCCGACGTGTACTTCCGGTTCGTGATCGACATGACCGCGCTTTGAGAGGAGCCACCAATGACGGCCTCACGCTCGCCGAACGTCTTCTGCTCCTCCGCGCTCACCGCGACGGCCGGCACGATCCCGAACCCGGTCGCGGCCGGCGGCGCCTCGCCGGCCGGGCACGATCCGCTGTGCGCCGGCCACGAGCTGCGGACCCCGCTGGCGGCCCTGCGGCTCCAGCTGGAGGAGGCGCTGCGGTACCCCGGCGAGGTCGACTCCCACGCGGCGCTCACCGGCGCGCTGACCGCCGCCGAGCGGCTTGAGACCGCCATCACCGGGCTGCTCAGCCGCACCCAGGGCACCGATGAAGGCTCATGCGTCCGGCTCGTCGATCGCGAAACCGGAATCCATGCACCGGCCAGTGCCGACGAGCGAGCGGCGGTGGAGCACCGTCATGGACGGACCCTCCATGACCACGTGTCGGCCGCGCCGTGACCGGCCCGACCGGTGAGACCGTGATCCGGGAGGTCAGGAAGATCGGCTAACGTGCGCCTGGTGACCGTCGTTCCCGTGCTCGCCGACCTGCTGGCCGAGGCCGCCCAGGGACGGCCGCCCCTGCCGGATCACGGCCCCACGATCGTGCCCCAGCCCTCGTCCCGCGACGCGGGGATCATCGCCTTCACCGGCCACAACGTGATCTTCGCCGACGTTCCCGCCGACTGGCTTCGCTCCCGCCTGACGCCCGGCGACCTGGCGGCGCCCCTCAACCCGCCGTTCCTGCGCGCCCTTGAGCGGCGGATGGACCGCCGGGTCGACAACATCGACGTCCTCGCCCTCGCGCACCCCCTGGACGGCCCGCCGTCCCTGCCGCTCAACGAGATCACCGACCACCGCACCCCTCGGCTGGACCGTGCCCGCCGCTTCCGGGACGACGTCCGGGCCTGGACCTGCCCGGGCGGCGTCCTGATCCTCGGGCACGGCGTCGCCGGCCGCCTGGAGATCGCCGTGGAGATCGACCCGGCCGCCCGCGGCCGGGGCCTCGGCCGGGCCCTCGCCCGTACGGCCCGGCACCTCTCCCGCGAGCCGCTCTGGGCGCAGATAGCGCCCGGCAACGCCGCCAGCATCCGGGCCTTCCTCGCCGCGGGCTTCACCCCCATCGGCGCCGAAGCGCTCCTCACCGCCAACCACGGGTGACGTCGGCATAGGACAGTTACAAAAGGCGAATACAGGACGCCCCCGGATCGTGAAGACGAATTCCGATCATCGACCACGAATATCCGGAAACGATATCCGCCAACGGCTGGACGCCGACGTCGGCGCGCGTTTACCATCCACCTTTCTTGCGCGCCGCCGCTCAGGAGAAGTTATGCCGGTTTTAACCACTCCGTCCGCCGTTGCCGCACTCGCCGCCGATATCACCGTCGGCCAGATCAGTACACTTTGCGATCAGAATGAGGACGTATTCTCCCTCCTCACGGTCGCGGAGGCGACGCTCAACCGGGTCCCCGCCTCGGTCACGCAATGGCTCTGGTCGCCGCGGGTCTGCCGCGAATGGGAACTGGCCCTGGTGATCCAGGAAGGCACGCACCAGCTCTCCTGGTGGAAGAGAATCATCACCGTGGGGTTCGACCACCCCGACACGCGGTTCGCCGACCGCCGTCTGATCTCCATCCGGCAGCGCCGCCTGGAGGCCCACCGGATCGTGGCCGCACGACGGCACGAGTCACCGCCCCGCGGGGACGCTCCGCTCACGCCGGGCGCTCGAACCCTCATCGATCTCGACGACCGGCGGTTCCGGGACCTGGTCGCCCGTGACGTCCAGCGCGTCGAGGACGCCGAGGACCTGTCCCACCCCGCCCTCCTCTCCCGCCGGCGCGAGGCCCTGGTCAGCCTGGCCGAGGAGACCTTCGGCCAGCTCGGGATCAGACCCGGCCCGCACCACCGGCACACCGCCTTCGCCGTTCCCGACCGGCACCTGATCCATGCCCGGCACGACCCGTCCGCCGCCGGGTGGACCCCGAAGCTGACCTTCCTGACCCACCTGCGCGCCCGGCTGGTCGAGTGCGAGTACCTCTGCGGCGACCCGCGTCCCGCCGCCCGGCCCCCGGCACCGGACGACACGCGTCCCACCGGCCCCTCCGCCCTCGACGCCGACGCCCGCCTGCTGAGCCTCTACGGGTGGGACGTCAGGTGGATCTCCAACGGGCGGCGGGTCTGGCTGGACGCCTGGTACGAACCGAACCGGCGCAACGTCGGCCGGCTCATCGTCACCGTCTCCCGCCGCAGGGCCTCGGGCACCGGGAAGTGGGGCCGTCCCACCTATCTCTTCCACGGCCGCGGCCAGCGCGGATACGTCAACCTCACGGGCCGCGACGGCCTCGAGTACCTCGCGCGCACCAACCCCCGCGCGACTCCGGCCCGCTACTTCAAGAGCATGGTGCCCAACACGGGCGATCACCTCAGAGAGCTGATCCCCCCGGACGGCTACCGATGGCGCCAGCCCTACCCCCCAGATCTCCACAACCCCCCGACCTGACCCCCTCGCCAACGCCCGCGGCAAAGCCCGCCCCGCGACACTCCGAGCTGATGACCTGACGGCCTGATGACCTATGGGGTCTCTTCGACGAGGCCCGCCTCGTAGGCGACCAGGGCCGCCTGAACCCGGTTCCGTACGCCCAGCCGGGTCAGGATCGTGCTGACGTGGGTCTTGACCGTGCCCTCGACGACGTGCAGACGGCGGGCGATCTCCCCGTTGGACATGCCCGCGCCGAGCAGCGCGAGCACCTCGCGCTCCCGGCCGGTGAGCGCGGCGATCCGGTCGTGGGCGGCGGCGATCCGCGCCATCCGGCCCGCGCCGCCGAGTTTGGTGAGCACCCTGCGCGCCACCGCCGGGGACAGGTAGGCGGCGCCGTCCGCGGCGGCGTGCACGGCGGTGATCAACTCGCGCGGGTCGCCCGCCTTCAGCAGGAACCCGCAGGCCCCGCCGCCGAACGCGCGGGCGATGCGCAGGTCGTTGCCGAAGGTCGTCAGGACGAGCACGGACGTGCCGGGCACCGTCCGGACGATCTCGGTGGTCGCCGTGAGGCCGTCCACACCGGGCATCTGGATGTCGAGCAGCGCCACGTCCGGGCGCAGCCGCTGGGCGAGGTCGATCGCCTGCCGGCCGTCCCCGGCCTCGGCCACCACCTCGATCTCGGGGACGACGGCCAGGATCGCGCGCACCCCGGCGCGCACCACCGCCTCGTCGTCGGCCAGCAGCGTGCGGATCGTCATGGCGTCCCTTCTCCCGGCCCGGCGTACGGCGGCTCCGCTTCCGCGCCGTGCGGTGCCCTCGCGGGTCCGGTGTGCGGCAGCCGGGCCGTGACCTGGTAGGCGCCGTCGCGTTCGCCCGCCTCCAGAGTGCCGCCGAGCAACAGGGAGCGCTCCCGCAGCCCGGTCAGCCCACGCCGTCCGCCGCCGGGCACCCCACCGGATCCGCGGCCGCGGACGTCTGACCGCCCGGCGGCCGGACGCTCATTGCGGACGGTCACCACCGTCTCTGCCGCCGAATGGTCGATGTCGACCGTCACGGCGGCACCGGGCGCGTGCTTGGCGGCGTTGGTGAGCGCCTCCTGGAGCACCCGGTACGCCGCGCGCTCGACCGCGTCCGGTGGCCGGTGCCGCTCGCCGCCCACCCGCAGGTCGATCCGCATCCCCGAGGCGCGGGCGCGGCCCACCAGCCGCCGGACGTCCCCGTGCGCCGGATCCCGGCCGGGACCGCGGGCCGCGCCGTAGGCCGTGCCATCGGCCGCGCCGTAAGCCGGATCATGAGCCGTGTCGTGCGCGGACGCCGCGGCCCCGGCGCCGACGTCCACGCCGGTGCCATCGCCGTCGACATCGTCGGTTTCGGTGTCATCGGTTTCGGCGTCGTCGGTTTCGGTGTCGTCGGCCAGCACGCCGACGATGTCGGCCAGCCGCTCGGTGGCGGCGGTGACGGCCGCGCGCAGCTCCCCGAACACCGCGCGGCGCGGCTCGTCGACCTCGGGGGAGACCTCCAGGGCGGCGACCCGCAGCGCGATCAGGCTCAGCTCGTGGCCGAGCGAGTCGTGCATGTCCTGGGCGATGCGGGCCCGCTCGCGCAGCCGCGTCCGCTGCGCGACGACGCGCTGCTCCCGCTCGAGCTGCGCCACCTGGGCCCGGCTCGCCCGCACCAGCTCGCGCTGCCTGCCGCGGTCCCGGCCGAGGAGCGCGGGCACCAGCCCGAACAGCGCGCACATCGCGGCGCCGAACACCAGGGAGTCGGGACTGGCGGCCACGGCCACGGCGGTGCCGGTGGACACCGCCGCCGTCACGGCCGCCAGCGCGGCCGGCGGCCATCGCGGCGCGCGGCGGGTCACCCCGGCGTACCCGGCGTGGCAGGCCATGAGCGCGAGGGCGGCGAGGCAGGTCAGCAGGATCGGGGTGGTCCGCTCCGACGGGGTGGTCAGCGCCTGCCCCATGACGACCGCCACGACGACGAACAGCGACAGGGTCGGGTACCGGTGGCGCAGGCACACCGCGACGCCCGCGGGGACGGCGGTGACGAAGAGCTGCCCGAGGCCGAGCCCGGCCTTGCCCCACAGCGAGTTCTCCGCGACCGCGGCCAGCACCAGGGCCGGCCCGGGCAGCACGGTCCTCAACAGCCGCCGCATCGACGTCCCCCCTGCGAATAGGGAGCGGCCTCGGAGCCCGTCCGGCCGCCTTCGCCGGTCCGCCACGACCTGGCCGCCGCGGTGAGACCGGTGGCGGGACCGGCGGAACGCTCGTCGACCACGGAGCCATGGTCATACATCGCGCCTCCGCAGCGCCAGGTGTCCGGCTGCGTGGGCCAGCCCCGCCCAGGCCGCCAGCAGCGCCAGCGCGACGCCGCGGCCGTACGGACCCGTCGTCCCGTACATGAGGTGCAGGCCCGCCGGACCAGGGAGCAGGTTCGCGACCCCGACGAGCGCGTCCGCCTTGGGGAGCATCAGCCCGACCGGTACCACCAGCAGGACGACGACGGCCGCCGTCAGCGTGCCCGCCGTGCTGCGCATGACCGCTCCCAGGCCGATGACCAGGACCGACACGAGCGCGAGGTAGGCACCGATGGCGAGCGCGTGCGCGATGACGTCGCCGCTGCCCGTCCGCGCGCCTTCTCCGCCCATGGTCACCACCGCCATGAGCATGCCCAGCGGGGCGAGGGCGGCGCCGACCGCGAACAGGACCAGCGAGACGACCAGGCTTTTGGCCGCCAGCATCCGGCCGCGTACCGGGACGCACAGCAGCGTCGTGCCGACGGACCCGGTCGCGTACTCACCGGCGATGCTCAGCACGGCCGGCGCGACGAGCGCGAACTGCGACATGTACAGCGTCCCGCCGACCGCCGTCTCCGGGGGCGTCATGTTCGCCGCGTCCGCCGCCGCGCCCTCCCCCTGGGAGCGTCCCGCCACGCCCACGATCACCGAGTAGGCGGTCTGCAGGGCGACGGCGGCGAGGAGGCAGAGCCACGTGGACCGGACCGTCCACAGCTTGAGCCACTCCGCGCCGAGCGCCCCGGCCAGGCCGCCGCCCACGGGTGGGCCGAGCGCGGGCTGCCGACCGCCGCGGGCCGGTGTGCCCGTCTCCGCGGTCATCGCTCTCCCCTTCCGCCCGCGCCGGCGCCGTCCTGCGGCAGCGCCGTGGTGTACTCCGCACGTCCGGTCGTCAGGCGGAGATAGGCGTCCTCCAGGGAGGAGGTCACCGCGCGCAGTTCGTGCAGCCGGACCCCCATCTCGTGGGCGACGTCGCCGGCCTCCTCCACGGTCGCGCCGTACACGGTCAGAGTGCTCGCGGCGGACCTCTCGACGGTGCGCCCGGCCGCCCGGAACCGGCATTCCAGCGCGGTGAGGCCGCCGGGTTCGGGGCCGCGGACCCGCACGACCGCCGCCGCGCCGGTCGCCACGATCGTCTCGATCGGCTCGTCGGCGATCAACCGGCCCCGGCCGAGGACCACGAGGTGGCCGGCGGTCAGCTGCATCTCGCTGAGCAGGTGGCTGGAGATGAGGACGGTCCGCCCCTCGGCGGCCAGCGAGCGGGCCAGCCCGCGCACCCAGCGCACCCCCTCCAGGTCGAGCCCGTTCACCGGCTCGTCGAAGACGCAGATCTCCGGGTCGCCGAGCAGCGCGCCGGCGATGCCGAGCCGCTGGCTCATGCCCAGCGAGAACGTCCCGGCGCGGCGTGCCGCGACCCGCTCCAGCCCGACCATGCCGATCACCTCGTCGACGCGGCGGCGCGGGATCCCGTTGCTGCGCGCCATGACGCGCAGGTGGTGGCGGGCGCTGCGGGCGGGGTGCAGCGCCTTGGCGTCCAGCAGCGCTCCGACCTCGCGCAGCGGGTACCGCAGCGCCGCGTACGGGACGCCGTTGATCAGCGCCGCCCCGGCCGTCGGCCGGTCATGGCCGACGATCATGCGCAGGGTGGTGGACTTGCCGGCGCCGTTCGGGCCGAGGAAGCCGGTGACCCGGCCCGGCCGGATCTCGACCGAGAGGTCGTCCACGGCGGTAGTGTCACCGTAGCGTTTGGTCAGCCCCTTGAGAGTGATCATCAGGTCTCCGTCTCGCGCGAAGGGCCGCCCGGCGGGGGTCGGCCGGGCGTGCCGGGTCTCGGCGGCGCGGGTCATTCGGCGGCGATCGCCACCAGGACGTCGGTGCGTGCGGCCCGCCGTGCGGGCCACAGCGCGGCGACGATGCCGACCAGGCTGAGGCCGCCGATCGCCAGCGCGATCGTCCCGACCGGGACGGTGATGTCCCACAGCCGCTGCCCGAGCGCGACGTGCTGGAGCACCGCGCCCACCGCGACGCCCACCAGGACGCCCAGGACCGCGCCGAACAGGCAGATGACGATGCTCTCCACGGCGATGGTCGAGCGGATCAGCGACCGCCGCGCGCCCACCGCCCGCACGACGCCGATCTCCCGGGTGCGCTCCATCACCGACAGCACCAGCGTGTTGACGACGCCGAAGACGGCGACGACGATCGCGACGCCGAACATCGCGTACATGAGCGTGAAGGCGATCCGCTGCTCGTCGAGACCCTGCCGGGCGAGGCCGTCCCGGTCGGTGACCTCGACGTCGGGCCGGTTCGCGAACGCCCGGTCGATCGTCTGCCGGACGGCCCGCGGGTCGGGGCCGGTGGCGTAGATCGTGGTGACGCTCTGGCGCAGCGGCGCGGGGATCCGGGCGACGTCGATGAACAGGCTCGCCTGCAGCTCGGTGGCGTCGTAGACGCCCACCACCCGGGTCTCGATCGGCCCGCCCCGGCCGGGGAGCAGCGTGAACCGGTCACCGAGCCCCAAGCCGAGCATGTCGGCCTGGTTGCGGGAGATCACGGCGCCCTGCGTCAGGTCGGGCACGCCCTTGGTCATCTTCGGTGACAGCACGGTGCGCAGCGCCGCCGGCTCGATCGCGGAGATCTTCCGCTGCGTCTCGCCGCCGGAGTGCCGCAGTTTGACGATCATGTCGCGGCCGCCCGCCACCGCGGTCACCCCCGGCAGCGACCCCACCGTGCTCATCTCCGCCGGGGTGAGCGTCGACTCGCCGCCCGCCGCCGACCGCAGCGCGACGGTGCCGGGCGGGGTGTTGGCGCGGGTGGTCGAGCCGACCAGCGCGGTGAACGTCGCGCTGAGCGTGGCGAACGCGCAGACCAGGCCCAGCCCGATGGTGATCGCGGCGGCCGTTCCCGCGGTGCGGTGCGGGTCGCGGGCCGCGTTGCGCACGCCCATCCGCAGCGCCGCGCCGCGGCCCGCGACGAGCCGGGCGACCGGGTTCAGCACCGCCTCGGCGATGAGCGGGGCCAGCAGCAGCACCCCGACGGTGGCCAGGACCGCCCCCGCCATGCCGACGATCCGCGCCTGGTTGGACACGCTCGGCGCCGCGGTGACGAGCACCAGCACGGCGCCGAGGACGATCGCCCCGGTGCCCAGGACGACGCGCGTCCGCTTGGTCTCGCGGGGGATGGTGCCGTCCACCCGCAGCGCCGCCACCGGCGGGACGGCCGCGGCGCGCCGCGCCGACCCGTAGGCCGCGAGCACCGACACCACGACGGCGACGGCGTAGCCGAGCAGGATCGCGGTGGGGCTGACGACGTAGTGCAGGTCCTCGCCGGTCCGCATGAGGCCGAGCAGCAGCGGCCCGAGCGCGGCGCCGAGCCCCGCGCCGAGCGTGCCGCCGATCAGCCCGAGCACGGTGGCCTCGACGATGAGCGAGAACCGCACCTGCCGCCGCTTGGCGCCGACGGCCCGCAGCAGCGCGTACCGCCGCCGCCGCTGCTCGATCAGCATGCCGAAGGTGTTGGCGATGACGAACATGCCGACCAGCAGCGTGACGGCCGCGAACGGCAGCATGGTCAGCCGGAGGTCGCCGGCCTCCTTGTCGGCCTGCCGCTCGGAGGCGGCGGCGAGCTGCGCGCCGGTGCCGACGGCCCGGTCGGACGGGACGGCGGCGCGCGCCGCGGCCGCGATCGTCTTCGGGGCGGCGCCGGGACGGGCCGTCAGCTCGACGCGGTGGAAGGCGCCGCCGAGCAGGCTCCGCGCGGTCGCGTCGTCGTAGGCGACCGACGGGACCCGGTCGGCGGGGGTCTGGGTGTCCGCGTCCACGGTGGGGCCGAGGTTGCGGTAGTCGAAGACGGCGGTGACGGCGGCCCGGTCGGAACGGCCGTTGGCCAGCAGCACCGTCACGGTGTCCCCGACCTTGACGTGGGCTTTCTTCGCCGCGTCCGCGCTGAGGGCCACCTCGCCCCGCCGGGACGGCGCCTTGCCGTCCTTGATCCGGAACCGGTCGGCGCCGACCCAGTTGGTGCCGGCGAAGTCGGGCACCGTCTCGGCCTTGACGAGCTTTCCATTGCGGCCGACCAGCCCGGCGCGCGCGATGAGCACGCCGTCGGCGCGGGCGACGCCCGGCAGCCGGGACAGCCGGTCCCGGTCCGCGGCGGTCAGCTCCGGCTGGTTCCCGGGGCTGCGCACGACTGCGGCCACGCCCGAACGCTGTTCCCTGGCCGCGAGCGTGGCGGCGACGGAGTCGCTCACCACCCAGGCGGCTACGGTCGCGGTGACGCCGAGCACGATCGCCACCAGCGTCATCGCGAGCCGGGCCTTGTGCGCGCGAAGGTCGCGCAGCAGGCTCTTGAGCATCAGCGGCCCACTTTCTCCAGCGCCTTCATGCGGTCCAGCACCGAGTCGGCGGTGGGCTCCGCCATCTCGTCGACGATGCGTCCGTCGGCCAGGAACAGCACACGGTCGGCGTAGGCGGCGGCGCTCGGCTCGTGCGTCACCATCACCACGGTCTCGCCCAGCTCGTCCACGCTCCGCTTGAGCCGGCGCAGCAGTTCGGCCGAGGAGCCCGAGTCCAGCGCGCCGGTCGGCTCGTCTGCGATCACCACCTCCGGCTCGGTGACCAGCGCCCGCGCGCACGCGACCCGCTGCTGCTGCCCGCCGGACAGCTCCGTCGGCCGGTGGTGCAGCCGCTGCCGGAGCCCCAGGGCGTCCACGATCCGGTCGATGACCTTCTGGTCCGGCCGCCGGCCGGCGAGGTCGAACGGCAGCGTGATGTTCTCCAGCGCGGTCAGCGTCGGGAGCAGGTTGTACGCCTGGAACAGGAACCCGACCTTCTCGCGGCGCAGATCGGTGAGCTGGTCGTCGCTCAGCCCCGACAGCTTGGTCCCGCCGATCCAGACCTCGCCGCCGTCGGGCTTGTCCAGACCCGCGACGCAATGCATGAGGGTCGACTTCCCGGATCCGGACGGGCCCATGATCGCGGTGAACTCTCGTTTCTCGAAAGCGACGTCGACGCCGTCGAGGGCGGTGACGGCCGCGTCTCCCGAGCCGTATCTCTTCGTCAGGCCCGAGGCCCTTACAGCGGCATTTTCCTGCGTCATGATCCGAAGTCTGCGCGGGGCGGCCTCCGGGAGGCATCGGCTGATCGACCCAGCGGCCCCTTGACGAAAGTCAGGGTCGGCCCGGCCGGAAAAGCTCGTCCATGTCCGGCTCCCGCCCGACGACCGGAGAGCCGACCCGCAGCACGGCCGGGCGCCCGGCGCGCCGCCACTGCCGAGCGGCAGCGTCTCCACCCTGCCGGTAGGGGTGATGACCCCGGGTTCACCGGAGACGGAAGAAGGCCGGACGGGGTTTCTCCGTCCGGCCTTCGTGGGGTGGTTTCGTGGGTCAGTGGGTGCGCTGGGTCTGTTCGGGGACGTTGAATCCGTTGACGCGGACGTCGGGCTTGGTGGTGGCGGAGTAGCGGGCGGTGATGGTCTGCTGCTCTCCCGGCCAGAGCGTGATGTCGTTGTCGCTCCAGCGGATCGGGAGCACCTGCTCACCGCCGGCGAAGAGGTCGGCGCGGGTGAACAGGGCGGGGGTGCCGCCGCGGCCGACGTTGCGGACGGTCACGCTGGTCACCATGTCGCCGCCCTCCCGGTGGGTCGCGGCCTGGACCTCGATGTCGGCGGGCTTGAGGCCGCGCAGGCCGGTCAGGTCGGCGTAGCCGTCCTTCTGGAAGACCGCGAAGCCGTTGGACGGGGTGTACTTGCCGGGCGCGTGGGTCTTGGGCCAGTCGACCTTGTCGGCCTTGGTGGACAGCCAGTAGACGTTGCGGCTGACAGTGGTGGAGCCGCGGGTGAGAGTGAGCTTCTCGAAGTAGGTCGTGGAGATGTCGGCGGGGACCTTCGGGCGCAGGACGGTCCTGACGTCCTGGCCGCCCAGCGCCGCGACGGGCGCGGTGGCGGTGGCGCGGACCCGGCCGTCGATGTCGACGATCTGCGCGGTGGCGCGCAGGCCCTCCTGGCGGGCGCCGGTCAGGTTGGCGACCTTGATGGAGCCGTCGGCGTAGGAGTACATGATGTGCACCGGCTCGTTGGCCTTCTTCGCGCCGAAGTAGACGCCCGGCTGGTCGAAGTCGGAGCCGAACATGCTCCACTGGAGCGACGGCCACGCCTTGTTGAGCATCCAGTAGATGATGCCGGTGCTCGGGTTCGCCTTGTCGGTCGAGTTTCCGATGTAGGACTCGAACTGCGCGCGGGTGGCCTCGTATTCACCGAGCTGGACGGTCTTCTGGTACGAGCCCGCGTCCTTCCAGGGGCCGTACCTGTGCCACAGCGGGGTGTTGTAGACGCCCATCCGCGACAGCCTCGTGTAGTCGGCGTAGAGGAACGTGTGGTACATGTCCTCTCCGGCGGTCTGCCCCTGCGCTGTCACGGGATCCCAGATCTTCTTCTGCTCGCCGGGCGGGAGGAAGCGGTTCAGCGAGTCCTGCGTCGGAATGGTGTTGCCGGTGCTGACCTCGGTGTCGAATCCCCAGGCGCTGCCCGTCATGCTGAGGCTCGGGTCGGCGGTGTTGACGGTCTCGCGCTTGTTGTTCCACAGGGAATTGGGCGGAAAGTAGTTGTAGCCGCCCTCCTTGGTCCCGGCCGGGCCGAGTTTGGGCGAGGACTTGTACTCCGCCGCTGCGACCTGCGGAAGGCGCCAGTCGGCCGCGGCGAAGGCTTTCAGGAAAATGTCCTCCTTCTCCGCGTCGGGGGCCTCGTCGCTGCCCTGGAGGAAGGTGAAGACACTGGGGTGGTCACGCAGCCTTTCCGCCATGGTGCGGGCCTGGTTGGACGCGTTGGCCTTGACGTCGTTCGACCAGGTCGAGGACTTGCCCTCCCAGAGGGAGCAGCACTGCCAGCCCGGCATGACCAGGACGCCGGCCCGGTCGAGCTGCGCGAACATGTCGTCCGGCGGGAAGTTGCCCTCGAATCGGACCGCGTTCAGTCCCATGTTCTTGATGTAGGAGATCTGGGACGCCACTTCGGACGGCGAGTATCGCAGGAAGAGGTCGGGCGACCATCCGGCGCCGCGGATGACCAGCGGCTTGCCGTTCACGATGAACTGCCGGTACCCGTCCTTGCCGTGGGTCTTGCCCGGGACCGGCTTGGTCAGCCGCGAGGTCACCGTGCGGATGCCGAAGTCCTCGGCGGCGGTGCTGGAGACGGCGCCTTCCACGGACGCGCCGAGCGCGAGGTGGTACATCGGCTGGTCGCCCATCTGATGGGGCCACCAGATCGCCGGGTGCTTCAGGTGCAGGCCCGGACATGCCGCCTTGCCGATCGCGACGGTGCGGGTCGCGTGCGCGGGAAGCGTCACCGTGGTCGCGCAGGCGATGCGGGTGGAGCCGCGCGTCACCGTGCCCTTCAGTTCCACCCGCTGCGGCGATCCGGTGTTGTTCTTCAGATCGGCCTTGACGGTCAGGTCGGCGGTGGACAGGTCGGGGGCGTCGTCCTGAAGGACGTGGGCGTTCCGGATCGAGACCGGCCCTTCCTGGACGAGCTGCGGCGCATAGGGAAGCCCGGTGTTCTGATCGGGCGCCATGGGGTTCCAGTCGACCTGGTTCTGGGTCAGGTACCGCATGGGCGTATCGAACTTGGTGATGTCGGCGTCGTTGCGCGAGACGTCGAGCGCGATCGCGTTCGCCCCGTCCCGCAGGTAGGGGGTGATGTCGTATTCGAGGCGCGTGTAGGAACCCTGAAGCCGCGCTCCGCCATCGACCTTCACTCCGTTGATCCAGAGGTCGGCCTTTCCGGAGACGCCGTTCATCACCAGGAACGTGCGACCGCCCTTCCGGGGGTGCACGGTGAGCTGCTCCCGGTACCACCAGTTCACGTCGAACTGCTTGGCCGGTACCTTCGCCATGTTGTCGGAGTGGAAGATGTTCGGATACCGGCCGTTCTCCAGCAGACCCGCCATCAGCGTCCCGGGACGGGACAGCGGCAGCCACCCTTTCGTCGAATACCCCGGCTTGGAGATCTCCGCCCCCGTGTCGCGGGTGTCGGCGGACGATCGGATGGCCCAACCGGAGGTGAGTTCCGTGGTCCCGGCGGACCGGACCGCCTGGACGGCGGGCCGGTTCGCAGGAAGGGCATTGGCCGGAAGGGCATTGGCCGGCATCGCGGGAATCATCGTCCCGGCGAGGGCGACCGCGGCGCAGAACGCCATGGTTCGAGTCCTGGACCCTCTCATGTGTCCGTTACTCCTTTGCTGCGGCGGGCGAGACCCGGTGATCGGGTACCGCCAATGCTCGTGCCGCGGACATGGGGAGGGCCGTAGGGCCAGGACGCCGACAGGGGTGGAGCTAAGCCCACTTTCTCAATTTGCAGGGCTCATTGCGGAAGGGCGGAGCGGCGCCTAGATGTAGCCGTTGCGGCGCAGGCGGACCAGGAAGGTGACGCAGAGGGCCAGCAGTGTGGCCAGCCACGGGGTCTCGGCGATGAGGAACGGCATGAGGGACCGGGTCTCGCTGTCACCGCTCCGGAGCCTGACCGGCATGAGCGGGACGACGGCCGCGTCGGGGGCGGCGATCACGGGCGCGTTGGTCTGCGGGGGCGGCAGCACCAGCGGCGTCGCGGGCGGCGTCTGGAGGGGGGTCAGGGACGAACTGGGGGCGAACAAGGGCAGGGGCACGGTCACCGGAGGCGGGACGGTGGTGTTCGCCGGTGCGGGAGTGGAGGGCGCCGTGCCGTCCGGCCGCTGGACGGGCGTCGTCTTCCCCGGACTGGGCTTGGGCGAGGCCGGGGTGCTCGGGGTCGGCTTCGGGTCGACCGGAGCGGGCGGCTCCGGCGGCGTGACGGTGAGGACGACGCTCCTGCTCTGCCCGGGGGCGTTCGCCGCGTCCGCCGTGACGGTGACCGCGACGGTCGTCCGCTTCTTCACCCAGGACGGGATGACGACCTGGGCGGAGAGCGAACGGCCCGCGCCGCCGACGTCGCCCAGGGAACAGCCGCCCGCGCAGCCTCCAGAGACCGACCCCGGCGACGTGGCGTGGATGCTCGCGGTCGCGTTCTGGAGCGTGCCCGACCCTGCCAGCACCCGCACGGACAGCGAGGTGGAGCCGCCGGGGAGCAGCGTCCTGTCGCCCGCGCTGACGCTGACGAGCAGGGTCGCCGGCGCGGGCGGCTCGGAGGAGGAGGGGGACGGGTCCGGTGCGGCCGGGTCGGCCGCGGCGATGGGGGCGAGGCCCACGGTCAACGCCGCCGCGGCGAGCGCGCCGACGGCGAAGCGGACGGGCACGGACGGCTTCATCGGACCTCCATCGGACGCGGACCCCGTCATGGGACCGTGAGCAGGGGAGATTCCGGTGCCGACGGCGTTGTGGCCCGATGAACGCGCGGTCACTCCACCGTGACGTCGTCGAACGGCAGCAGGCCGTCGACGGCCGGGAAGAGCACGAACCACAGGAACGCGACGGCCGCCGCGGTGAGCAGGACGGCACCGGCCACCTTCACCGGGGCGCGCCCGGGGAGGTGCCGCCAGATCCAGGAGTACATACCGCTTCCCTTCAGCGCGCGGACAGTTCGGCGGGGCGTCCGGCCCGTTTGCTCTGGACGCGGCTGAGCTCCGCCCGGACCACCAGGCGCTGGTAGTTCTCGAACTTGGGGTTGCAGGTGGTCAGGGTCATCAGGCGCCGCCCCGGGCGAGCGCCGGGGCGGTCGGGGTTGCGGGCCACGACCTCGACCTGGGTGGGCCGCACGACCCGCAGGCCGACGACGCGGTAGACGTACCAGCCGGTGCGCGTCTCGGCGATGATCGGGTCGGCGGTGCGGAGCCTGTCCAGGTTCCAGAACACCGACGGCATCCGGTGGCCGGCGATCGCCACGTTCCCGACGTCGCCGGCGCGGTCGCGGCCCGGGTAGAGGCCGGGCCCCTTCGCGAGGGAGGCCGCGCCGACGCCGTTCACCACGACCCACTTCTTGTGGAGGCGCGGGATGTACAGACGCCCTATGGGCTCGCCCCGCCGTGGTACGGCCGCCGCCGCCCAAAGCCGGTCCAAATCGCGGTCCAGCCCATGCTGATCGCGGTCCATCCGCCACGCCTTGCCCCAGAACTCATAGGCCCCGAAAAGCAGGACGACGAGGCCAAGAGTAACGAGAACCTCGCCGATTGTATTGACCCGGCGCGCCCAGTTGGGGCGGGCCGGTGGGGCCTCGGCTCCGGCGTGAAGGCCAGATGAATGCGGGTCAAAGGCACGACGGCCCGGCGGTGGATAATCCATGCAGCAATTCCCTCACCAGCGGCATCAGATGATAATCGACACCTCGGAAGATTCTCATTGTTAACGCCAGGCATCAAGATCGCCACTATATGGCCACGGAGCGGTGGTCTTTTATATTAGTTTCAGAAAGAGGTTGGACATGCACAATCCGCTGTCCGGATCGCCGACGGAATGGTCGGCGCTCGGCCGCGGTCTGGTCGCGATGGGCTCCGCTTTGATCGTGACCGGACTCGCCACCGGAGCCGCCGCCGCGCTGGCCGACGAGCCCGCCGCGCCGGCCGCCGGAACGGCCCCCGCGAGCGTCCTCAGCCCCGTCGCCGCCGGGCATCTGGACTGGCGCCGGGACGTCCCGGACCCCTCGGCCAAGGCCCCGGCGGGCGCGACCGGCCCGAAGGTCGCCGCGAGCGAGGGCGCCACGTTGCAGGCGGACGGAACGTTCCGTTTCCCGGTGAGCTCGGGCTCCTACGACACCGCGTCGGGTTCGGCGACCGTGACGTACGGGGGGAGCGTGGTGTTCACCTTCCCCGACCACACGGTCACGCTGCGGAACCCGATCGTGACGCTCAACGGGCCCCAGGCCGCGGTGAAGGCGGAGCTGACCGAGGCCCCGGCGGCGGGCGGGGCGGCCGGCCGGACGGCGGCGAAGACCGCGTCGCCGGCCCCGGCGTCCGACCTGCTCACGCTGCGGACGAACGGCCTCCCGCCCGCGGTGTCGGGCCGGCAGGTGACCTGGCAGGAGGTCCCGGCCGCGCTCACCCCGGCGGGTGAGAAGGCACTGGGCGGCGACGGCGGCACCGGCGGCGCGAACGGCGCCGGCGCCGGCACCGGCGACGAGGTGACGGTCGCGCTCACGCTCGCGGCGGCGGCGCCCGCGGCGCCCCAGGCCGGCGCGAAGGCCCCGACGACGAGCACGACCACCTCGTCGGGCACGCCCACCAGCCCGTCGAGCACGGCGCCCAGCACCGGCTCGACCGGCTGCGCCACGTCCACGCCGAGCGACTCGTCCTCCCCGACCGCGACCAGCACCACGACCTCGCCGGCGGCGAAGGTGGCGAACGCGGCGGTCGTCGCGGCCCCCACGACCGCCACCTCCACCCCGAGCACCTCGACGTCCCCGACCGGCACCCCGACCGACTGCCCCAGCTCGACCGCCCCCACGAACGGCGGCACCGGCCCGAGCGACGGCGGGACGGCCGGCAACGGGACGAGCAAGCTGCCCAAGACCGGGGACTCGTTCATGATCCCGCTGACCCTCACGGGCGGCGCGATGGTCACCCTCGGCGGCGGCACGATGCTCTACTCCCGGCGTCGTCTCGCGCCGTGGCGGTGACGGCGCCGTGACGGCGTCGCCACCGCCCGTCCCCTGACACCCCGTTTCCCACCAAGACCCGTGTCCTGACCTGGACAAACGGGCCCTGGAAGGACTACAACACCCAGAGGTACCGCGCCCGGAGCGCCGTGCACCGTCCCGTGGGACGGCGCACGGCCGACGGGCGCGCGATACCGGCATGCGCCCCCCGCTCTCGCATGACGGCCCTCACCCGGTGAGGTCCCGGGTGCCCTGGGCCGGTTTCCGCAACGCACTATCGAGAGCAGGTGTTGGCATATGCGCTTCGTGCGCTACCGAACGGCCGAGGGCCTCGTCTACTGGCGGTTCCTGACGGGGAACCACCGGATCGTCGCCGTCTCGCCCCGCGGGTTCGCGAACCCGGACGACACGACGGACGCGATCCGGACCATGCAGGCGCACTCCCTGGACGCGCCGATCGACTTCAGCAGCGACCGCGGCGGCATGTGGACCTGGGCGATGCGGGTGGACGGCATCGTCGTCGCCACCAGCGCGCATCCCTACGGCAGGCGGCGCGAGGTGGACTCGGCCGCCCAGCGGTTCCGGGTGCTGGCCCCGACCGCCGCCGTCGACGAGTGGACGGCCGGACGCGGCGAGCAGCGCCCCGCCCGGCACCGCCGGCGGACCTCCCCGGCGCACGACCCCACGTCCCCGGCCATGATCGTCCACGCGCAGCACGCCGTCCCGGAGCAGACCCCGCTGACCAGGCACGCTCCGCCCTTCCGCACGCACATGCCTCCGCACACGGAGCCCACGGCACGCTGACCCGGCCGAGCACGGCGCCCGCCGCCCACTGAACCCCACTGCCCACTGAACACCGAACCCACTGTCCACCGAACCCGCGGTCCGCTGAACCCACCGCGCGCAACCCACCCGCTCCCACTGGACGCGCCGAAGGTCAGTACGCCCCCCGCGCCCGCACCACCGCTCCCAGCGTCTTCCAGAGGATCATCAGGTCCGCGGCGAACGACCAGTTCTCGACGTAGTACAGGTCGAGCCGGACGCTGTCCTCCCAGGACAGGTCGGCTCGGCCGCTGACCTGCCAGAGCCCGGTCATGCCCGGCGGCACGAGCAGCCGGCGCGCCGCGTCCTCGCCGTAGCCCGCGACCTCCTCGGGCAGCGGCGGACGCGGCCCCACCAGGCTCATCTCGCCCTTGACGACATTGATCAGCTGGGGCAGCTCGTCCAGCGACCAGCGGCGCAGCAGCCGTCCCGCCCGGGTGACCCGGGGATCATCGCGGATCTTGAAAAGCACCCCGTCGCTCTCGTTCGCCGCGGCGAGCGCGGCCCGGCGCGACTCGGCGTCGGCCACCATCGTGCGGAACTTGTACATGGTGAAGGTCCGGCCGCCGAGGCCCACCCGGCGCTGCCGGAAGAACGCGGGGCCGCCGCTGTCCAGCCGGACCCACAGGGCGATGACCGCCATGAGCGGCGCGAGCGCGGTGACCACCGCCAGCGCGAGGACGCGGTCGGCCGCGGCCTTGAGGGCGCGCCGCGCCCCGGCCAGCTCGGGTTCCTCGACGTGGATGAGCGGCAGCCCGGCGACCGGCCTGGTGTGGATGCGCGGCCCGGCGATGTCGGTGAGCGCGGGCGCGACCACCAAGCCGACGCCGCTCGCCTGGAGCTGCCAGCCCAGCCTCCGCAGCGCCTCCGCGCCGAGGCCGGCCGACGCGGTCACCGCGACCGTGTCCGCCTCCACGAGCGCGATGGCGTCGCCGACGGCGGCGAGCGTCCCGGCCACCGGCACGCCGTCGATCTCGGCGGGCCGCACCGCCGGCCCGTACGGGTCGTCTCCATACAGGTCGTCTCCATACCGGTCGTCTCCGTCCGGCAGGCACACACCCACGATCTGGAAACCGGTGTACGGCTCGCGCCGGAACCGGTGGATCAGGTCAGCGGCGGCGGGGCCGCCTCCCAGGAGCAGGACGCGGTGCGACCAGCCTCGGAGCGCGGTGCGCCGGTGATGGAGCCATTTGCGGGCGCCGTAGCGTCCCGCGAGGAGACCGAGGGTGCCCACCGAGAAGGCGGGCACCAGGAAACCGCGCGCCATCGGGACGCGGGCGAGGTAGCAGGCGATGGCGACCAGGGCGGCGAGCCGGAGCCCGGCGGCGGCCGCCCGCCGGTACTCCTCGGCGCCGTAGCCGACGACCCGCGGGTCGTAGGCGCGGGCCATCCGCAGCGCGAGCAGCCACGACACCGCCAGCCCGGGGCCGAGCGGCAGGTACGGGACGCCGGAGAGCGTGGGCGCCCGCCAGCCGAACCGGCCGAGGTAGGCGGCGGTCACGGCGGCGCCCACGGTCAGCGCGTCGACGACGAGCAGCGCGCGCACGTACACCGCGAGCCAGTCCCGGCGGACCCGCCCGCCCGCGTGAAGGTGCGGCACCGCCCGGGGCCGGGCGGCGATCCGCTCGATGGTCACGGCTCGGTCCTCGCCCCGGCCCGATCGTCAGCGGTCGCGGACCAGGCCGGTGCGACCGCCCCGGCCGCCGCCCGGCATCGGGATCGTGGGCGGCTTGGGCTGGGACGGCGGGGTGGTGGAGGGGTGGGCGGGTGTCCAGGGGAGCCGGCCGCGCTCGCCCGCCGGGGCCGGACGGTGCAGGAGCCCGCGGTAGAGGTCCTCCAGCGCGTCGGCCGCGGCGTCCCACGAGTGGCGGCGCAGGACGTCGTCCCGGCGGGCGGCGGCGCCCGCGCGCTCGGCGGGCTGGTCGGCGAGGACCCGGGCGATGGCGTCCCGCAGGCCCGCCGCGTCCCCGGAGGCGAAGACCCGCCCGCCGGGCCCGGCGGCGCCGATCACCTCCAGGTGCGGGGCGATGTCGCTGACGATGACCGGCGTCGCGTGCGCCATGGCCTCCAGCAGGGTGAGCGGCATCCCCTCCAGCGACGACGGCTGGACGAACGCGGCGGCGTGCGCGTAGAGCGCGGCCAGCGCGTCCCCGTAGACGTACCCGAGCAACCGGATCCGCCGGTCGGCGCGGGCCATCTCCTGCAGCCGCCCGACGTAGCCCGCGGTGAACGACGTCCCTCCCGCGATCACCAGGTCGACGTCGCCCTCGATCCCGCGGAAGGCGTCGATCAGCAGGTCGGGCGCCTTCTCCGGGACGAGCCGCCCGACGAACAGCACGTAGCGGCGGGGCCGCAGCCCGAACGCGGCGAGCTCCTCCTCGGCGGGGACCTCCGACGGCGCGTCCACCCCGTTGGGGATGTGGACGGTCAGTCCCCGGCGTTCGCTCAGGTACTCCCGCTCGACCTCCCGGGAGACGGCGACCACGGCGTCCGGCACCCGCTCGCTCGCGCGGCGCGCGGTCCGCAGCACGCCCTGCGCCGCCCGGCCCCACTTGGCGCGCCGGTCGTCGAACCCGTGCACGGTCTGGACGACCCGCGCCGAGGAGAGGTAGCGCGGCAGCGCGGAGCACAGCCCGGGGCCGAGCGCGTGGTAGTGCACGATGTCGGGACGCCAGGGCAGGGCCGCGACCGTGCACGTGAGGCTGTGCACGATCGCGTCGAGGTGCTTGGTGCTGAGGGTCGGGACGTGCCGCAGCCGCATCCCGTCGTAGGTCTCCAGCCGTTCCGGGACGTACCCGGGCCGGCAGAAGACGGTCACCTGGTGCCCCCGGCCGGCGAGCCGGCGGCCGAGATGGGCGACATGGTGCTCGACACCGCCATAGGTCGCGGGCACACCGCGCTGCCCGATCATCGCTATGCGCAGCGGCCGGCCCTCGGCGGGCAGGCGGGAATCCGGCGGGGTTCGCATCGACGGCCTCCGATCACGGCGTGTCCGGCGCCATTCCAGGCCCCGTTCACAGCGGACTCTAGGAATGCACTCCACCGGGCGAAACAATCCGTCGGCGCATTCGCCGCCGCGACGTCGCGCGTTCAGCACGGAAAGTGTCCATTAGCCTCGCGGCCGTCGGGTGTTAACGCTTGAAACCCGCGGCTTCATATGTCCGCGCCCTAGCATGCTGAACCGATTAATCCCGACCACGGGGGAACAGATGAAAATCGGTAATTCCGCGCTGGGCGTCGCGGTCGCCGCGATCCTGGCGGGCGGACTGACCGCCGGTCCCGCCCACGCGGACGACGTCGTCGCGCCCGACGCCGTGATCACCGCTCCGGCCCTGCAGGACGAGGTCTACGGCCGCAAGGCGCTGACCTTCTCCGGAACCGCGACCGACGACACCGGCGTCGCGTCGGTGGGCATCGCCTTCCAGGACCGGAAGAGCCGGCTGTGGTTCCGGCCGGACGGCACGTGGGGCGCCTACCAGCGGTACGCCACGGTTCTGTCCCAGCCCGGCACCGTGAAGACGAACTGGTCCTACACCTGGACCCCGCCCTCCGCGGGCTCCTACGTGGTGCAGGCCGTCGCCAAGGACAAGGCGGGGCACCCCGACAAGGTGCTGCCCTTCCGCCGGTTCGAGGTGGACACGGCCGCGCCGGACACGACCATCAAGATCCCCACGGGGGCGACCACCCAGATCCGCAAGGGCCGCTCCGCCACGATCTCCGGTACCGCGCGCGACGACCACGGCGTCCTCAACGTGTACGAGGCGATCGAGAACCGCGCCACGCACAAGTGGCTGCGGCCCGGCGGGGTGTGGGGGGCCATCTACTGGCACAAGAAGTCCGTGGTGAGGCCCGGGGCGCCCGGGACCGACTGGAGCTTCGGCCAGTCGTTCTCGACGCTCGGCACGTTCACCGTCCAGGTTCGCGCGAGCGACCGCGCCGGACTGGCCGACCCCACGCCCGCGTCCCGGACGTTCAAGGTCGTTCGCTGATCATGCGGCGCGATCCGGCGGCCGGGGAGGCGCCCGGGACCCGGCCGGCGGGGGCCGCCGTCGCGGCGCGGGACGCCCGGACGGTCACCGTGCTGCACGTGACCGGCACGGGACGCAGCGGCAGCACCCTGCTCGGCGGCCTGCTCGGCCAGGTCGACGGCTTCTTCAACGTGGGCGAGCTCGGCTTCCTGTGGGAGCGCGGGCTCGCCCGCGACGGCGGCTGCGGCTGCGGTGAGCCCGTCCGCCGGTGCGCCGTGTGGCGCGAGGTCGTCACCCGCGCCTTCGGCGGGCTCGACGCTCCGGAGACGGACCTGCTCCGCCGGGCGCACGCGGCGACGACGCGGGGCCGGGACGTCCAGGCCCTGCGCCTGGCCGGCCGGCTCCCCCGGGCGTACGGCGGGGAGCTGGCCGAGTACGGTGCCCTGCTGCGCCGCGTGTACACCGCGATCGCCGAGGTGACCGGCTGCCGCGTGGTGGTCGACACCACCAAGCCGGTCTCCTACGGGCACCTGCTCGACCGGCTGACCGGCCTGGACGTCCGGATGGTGCATCTCGTCCGGGATCCGCGGGCGGTGGCGTGGTCGTGGCTGCGCACCAAGCCGGGCACGGGCGCCGACGCGATGGCGACCCGCCCGGCGCTGGTGAGCGCGCTGCTGTGGCGGGCGGGCAACGCCGCCGCGGCCAGGCTGTGGGGCGGCCTGCCGGACCGGTACCTCACGGTCAGGTACGAGGATCTGGTCGCCGACCCGGCCCCCTGGCTGCGGGCGTCGGTGGCGCTGGCCGGTGATCCGCGGCTGAGCGACGAGCCCGCCCTGCCGCTGGTGGACGCGCGGACGGCGTTGCTCACGCCCACCCACACCGTCGCGGGGAACGTCGACCGGCACCGGTCGGGGCGCGTCGAGCTCCGGCTCGACGACGCGTGGGCCACGGCGATGCCCCGCGGCCAGCGCCGCCTGGTGGAGACGGGGACGTACCCCTTGCGGGTGCGGTACGGGTACCGGAGCGGCACATGAGGTTCCCTTCGAGGGGATGGCGCTGTCGCGCCGAGGACGGCTCGGGCCCCGCCGCCGCGGCGATCACCATCGTTCGCCGTGGTGAGCGCCGTGGTGAGCGCCCCGGCCGACGCCGGGGCGCGGGCGGCCGAACCGACCGCCGCCGGTTCCTGGCGGGGTGGTTCTCTCCGAGGAGGACGGCCGCGCTCGCGGCGGGGCTCCTTCTCGCCGCAGCGGGCTGCACGGCGGACTCGGGGGACGACCCGAAGCCCGGCGGCCCGGCGCAGGCGCGGCGGACGGCGCGTCCCGCCCAGCCGTTCGGGCTGAAATGGAACGGCTACGAGCACGACGCCCGCTACGACGGGGTGATCGACTCCTACCGGGGCGGCGGCACCTTCCACGACATCACCTGGTGCGGGGTCGAGCGGGTCCGCGGGGAGCGGCGCTGGGACGCCGAGGACAAGGTGGTGGACGACGCGCTGCGGCACGGCTACGAGCTGCTCGTCCGCATCCGCATCGGCTCGTGCTGGGCCAGCGGCCGCCCGGACGCCCCCGCCCCCCGCACTTCGCCCTCCTACCCGCCCGCCGACCTGAACGCCTACCGGGCGTTCGCCGGCGACCTGGCGAGCCGCTACGCCGCCAGGGGCGTGCACCTCTTCGCGATCGAGAACGAGATCGACACCGCCAACCACTGGGGCGCCGACCCGGCCGCCTACCCCGCCGTCGCCCGCGCCGGGGCCGAGGCCGTCCGGCGGGCCGACCCGCGGGCCCGGCTCACCGACTCCGGGTTGTCCAGCTCCGGCTACGGGATCGCGGTGGCCGAGGCGCTGCGCGCGGCCGGCCGCCGCGACGAGGCGCTGCGGTTCTACCGGGAGTTCGGTGTGCGGCGCGGCGGCGAGCGGTTCCCCGAGGCCCACGACGACGGCGGCCTGCGCGCGGCCTTCACGACTCCGGCGGCCGCGCGGGCCCTCGCGGCGCACAAGGCGAACTTCGGCCTCGACAGGGACCGGGTCTTCGACATCGTCCAGCTGCACTACTACGACCCCTGGCGGCTCGCCGGGCAGGTCGTCGACTACATCCGGCGCGCCGTCCCGGCCGGGACGCCGATCGAGGCGTGGGAGGCGGGCTCCTTCTGGCCGGGGCAGAGGTACGACCCGGCGGCGCACGCCCGCGAGACCGCGCAGCTCGCCACCGACCTGCTGGCGCGGGGCGTGCGGCGGGTCGTCTACCTGCCGCTCTTCTACTCTCCCGGAGCGGTCGCGCCCCAGGAGACCTGGCGCGCCCTCTACACGCGGGACGGGACCGCGCGCCCGGCCGCCGCCGTCCTGGAGAAGCTGCGCGACGCCACCCGGACCGGAACCTGGCGGCCGTACGAGGGCCATGGGCTCAGAGGCGCCGCCGTCGGCCTGCACCGGGAGACCGACGATTCCACCACGCTCGTGCTGTGGAGCGCGGACGGGACGTCCCAGACCCTCACGGCCCCGTCCGCGGGCGGGACCGAACTCACCCCGCTGCCCGGCGGGCGGACACGGACCTGGAACGCCGGCACCGTCACGGTCGGCGCCGATCCGGTCATCATCTCCACGCGGCTCCCGGTCACGGCCGCGCTGGACTGGCTGAACGGGAACGCCAGATGAGCCTCTCCGCGAGTCCTCGCCCGCGCCTCGGCCCCGGCTGGGTCCTCGCCCTGTGCGGCGGCACCGCGCTCGCCGCGTGCGCCGGCACGGGCCTGGCCATGGGCGCGAGCCGGACGGTGACGGTGCTGCCGCTCGCCGCCGCCGGGGTCGCGGTGCTCGCCCGCCTCGCCGTCACCCGGTTCGCCTCGTTCGTGATGGCCGTCCTCGCCGTGCGCACCGCCCTGGACGCCGCCAAGCTCGGCGGCGGGCAGCTGCAGATCGGCAAGGAGCCGGCGGAGTCCGGCGTGCCCGGCTGGCTGGACCCGGGCGCGCTGCTCGGCGTGACGTTCGCCGTCGCCGGAATCGCCTGGCTGGTCGTCCAGGGCCCGCGGGACGCCGGTCCGGCGGCGGCGCCGCGGGCGCGTGCGTGGTGGAACTTCACGGGGGGCCTCCAGGGGGGAGCGGGCGCACCCGGGTGGTGCGCCGGAGGTCACCGCACATCATGAAAGACGACAAAGAGGGGCGGAAGGCGAGAAAGTGCCTAAACGCATCGCAACAGTTGGCACAATGGGTGCGGGAACTCCCGCCGACACAGGGCAGGACGTCCCGTTTCGCCGCCGGACCGTGAAGTGCGCGATCCGGCCACGGGATTCTCGGCACTCGCGCCGCCGACCGGCGCGAGTGCCGCCGGGACGGGAGAATGAGCCGGTGACGCTGCTTCTGGCCCGATCCGACCTGGAGTCGCTCCTCGATCCCGCCGCGTGCCTGGCCGCGCTGCGCCGCGGCTTCACGGCGGCCGGGGGCGGGACCGCCCCGCGCCGGGTGGTGACGGCGCTGCCCGGCCAGGGCTCGGCGACCGCCCTGCTGCCGGGCCTGGTCGAGGGCGTCCCCGCCTACACGGTGAAGGTGAACGCCAAGTTCCCCGGCAGCCGCCCGGCGCTGCGCGGCGTCGTCTGCCTGCACGACCTGCACACCGGTGAGGCGCTCGCGCTGCTCGACTCCGCCACCGTGACCGCCTGGCGCACCGGGCTGGCCGCCGCGATCGGCACGCACGCCCTCGCCCGCCCGGACGCCGCCACCGTCGCGGTGGT